>CAXTFJ010000076.1:0-21854 GCA_964243405.1 uncultured Lichenihabitans sp.
TTGTTGGTTTGGCAGCGCTGGAGAGTTCCAATTTATCCGATCTGATCAAGCAGTTTCCATTAAGCGGGTTTGTCATACGTAAATCTCTAAGTGTACTGGTTCATTCTCAGCACGCGAAGAATATTCTCTTGCGTCATTTCGAGTCTGAAGCGCAAGACAAGGTCGACGTATTCCCATTCAGTCAGGCAATCTTTAGGACTACGTCTCAGGCGGAAGCTCGTGAGAAATGCGACCTGCCTCAACGCTCCTTGGTTGTTTCCACGTTCGGGATGGTGACGGAGCATAAATATCCGGACGAGCTTCTCAAGGCCTGGATGGGGAGCAGCCTGGACAACAACCCTGACGCGTGCCTCGTCTTCGTCGGCGACGCGTCAACTCCGGACGGAGAGCGTCTGCGTCAGCAGGTACGCAACAGGAAAGGCCGGTCGCGAATCATTATAGCGGGACATCAAGACAAGGGCAGCTACGCGGATTTTCTAACATCTTCCGACATCGTTGTTCAACTCAGGCGAAGCTCCCGCGGTGAAACGTCAAAAGCTGTTGCTGATGCGCTCGCTGCCGGCAAACCCATTATCGCCAATGATCACGGTTCGACCGCTGAGTGGTTGACTACGGCGATACGGCTCATCGCTGATCCGGTAGTGGAGCAGGAACTCATCTCCGCACTGGAACACTTGGCCGCCGATGCAGAACACCGGCGGGAGATTGGAGCTCTGGGTCAGCGGTACATCGGCAAGTTTCACCATCCGGATAGATCAGCACAGCAAATCATACGGCATGCGCGATCAATCGACATTTCGGCAGGAAACCTTATTTCAGATCAGGACTTACTTCTTACGGCATCAAGACTTCTGTCGACGAGCGTGGGCGTCAAGGCTGCAGTGCCGACGATTGTCCACGCTCTGCGCGCCGGCTTCAAAGTCAAATCGCAGCGTCAATTGTTAGTCGACGTTACGGTACTGGCTGACTCGGACATGCACACTGGCATACAGCGTGTCGTGAAGGCTGTGCTGGACAGCATGCTGCAGTACCCTCCCGAAGGTCTGCGGATCGAGCCTGTCCTTCTACGAGGGGGTCGCCCCTATTACGCGCGCGATTTCATTAATCGCTACTTCGGACAGGCATTCCCGCCGGCGGACCTTATGCAGGAAGTAGCATTCGGGCCGAACGATCACTATCTCGGACTAGATTGGGTTCCGGACCGCCTCCCGCCGACACTGCCTTGGTTCTCCAATTTCAGGGCGACAGGTGGTCACGTGTCTATCATCATCTACGATATTTTACCTGTGCTGGCTCCGCATTTCTTTCCTCCAGACTCTCAGTTGCATTTCGAAAAATGGATTCAAGCATGTATTGAGAGCTCCGACCAGCTCATCTGCATTTCGAAGACAGTACAAAATGAACTGGCAGAATATATTGTGCGGAAGCGTTTCCCCGCCCAACCACGGATTAGCAGCTTCAAGCTCGGAAGCGATCTCTCAGATCTGCGCAACTCCTCCGTTGCATTCGACAGAAAGGCATCTGTCAGGCTGAAGAGGGGGGTCACTTTCCTGATGGTCGGAACATTGGAACCTCGCAAAGGTCATGTTCAGGTCATCAAAGCGTTTGACCAGCTGTGGCGAAGTCGGATGCCGATGAATCTGGTAATCGTAGGTCGCAACGGCTGGAAGCACGACGACATCGAGCTAGCCATCACGCAGTGTGGGCAACTCGACAATAGGCTCTTCTTCCTGCAGAACGCGTCAGATGAGGCGCTATCTGGCCTGTACGGGTCGGCCGATGCTTTGATCGCCGCATCTTACGGTGAAGGGTTCGGCTTGCCGATTATTGAGGCCGAAAGGCATAGGTTACCCGTCATAGCGAGGGATATCCCCGTCTTCCGGGAGGTATCTCCCGAAGGAACGTTGTTCTTTGACACGTTGGATCCTTCGGGACTTGCGGGCGTGTTGCTCGGCTGGAGCAACGGGCGGCGCGCGAGGGGTCGCCCCAAATTGTCTCCCCGGCCTCCGGTAAGCTGGAGGAATGCGACGGTGGACCTGCTAAATATCGTATTGTCTACTTCCGACATGTAGTAAATGGTGTATTCATATGAGAAGACTCTTCTCAAGTCGTCGAGTGAGGCACATCGCGGCCGACATCACGCCGCTCATCGATGTCGCTTACTACTCGAAAATGAGTCCGAGCTTTCGGACTTCGTCACTCTCCATTGCAGAGCACTTCAACCAAGTCGGTAGTCCTAACGGATTGCAACCCAACGCATTCTTCGATCCCGCTTGGTACTTGGCATCGTACCCTGATGTCGCAACCAACCCTGTCGAGGCTCTGCGACACTACGCGCGGTTTGGATGGAAAGAACGCCGCGACCCCAGTATCTGGTTCAGTACGCTCGCCTACCTAATCGCGAACTCCGACGTCGAAAAGGCCGGCATCAATCCTCTGCAACATTATCTCGAAGCAGGCTCTCGCGAGGGCCGGAAAATTTACAGCATCGAGGAAGCCGCAAGTATCTTCGAGCCCCTAAGAAAAAGCCTTATCTCACCTGAGACACTAAAAATAAGTTTAATCAATGTAAACCCATCTCGTTTAGAATATGAACAGAACCGCTCTTTGATAGCAGAATTTCGAGGCTCGATGACGGGATTGATCGGTCTCCAACGTGGTTCCAGATTGACACCAAATACCTGAGTTCAATATAAGGAGAACACTTTGCGTATTCTTTATATGTCAGTCCACTCAATTCTTGAGTTCGATGAGATACGGCTGTTTCGCGGCCTGGGGTACACGATTTTTCCTTTGGGTACGTATTTTGGCGGCAAGGCGTCTCAGCTATTTCGTCCCGACTTGGATTTCGGGGACGAGTTTCCCCACCTCCTAGCCGAATTCGAACGCATGGGCGGGATCTACAATCAGAATAATCCACATACGGAAAATAGAATTCCCGCTTCCTTCGTTGATCTTTTCGATGTTACCGTCGTCATGCACGAGCCAGACATTCTACATCACCATTGGCAAAATTTATCTCGTCGTCCGGTGATTTGGCGGACTATTGGCGTCTCGATCACGGTGACCGAGTCGAGAATGAAGAGTCTGCGCGATCAAGGTATGCACATCGTTCGTTACAGTCCTATCGAGCAGGCTTGCCCTGAATATCTGGGACACGACGCAATCATCCGGTTTTCGAAACGACTCTCGGATTTTCTGCCATGGTCCGGAGAAGGCAGGTTTGCGTTAACGTTCTCCAATAATTTCGCGCAGCGATTCCCTATCGAGTATAAGTTGTATTCCGCGGCAACGCGGGACATCAAGGCGGTACTGGGAGGCCGCGGCAACGACGAAACCGCTCACGCCATCGGTTTGGTGACTTATGCAGAGCAACTTGAACTGCTGTCTAAAGCGTCAAGCTATTTCTATGCTGCTGGCACGTTCATTTCCTACACATTAAACTTTATGGAGGCGTGGCTTTCTGGCGTTCCTCTCGTCACTTTTGATTGCCGGATGCTTTATAACAAAGAAACGTGTCGATATTCCGAGGTTCCATCGCTCGTTACCGATAGTCAGGACGGTTTCATTGTCGGTGATGCGACTGGAGCGCGAGATATCTTGATTGAACTGGCGAACAATCCTGACCTTGCCCATAAGATCGGCATGGCGGGAGCGAAGAAAGCGGCTTCTCTTTTCGACGAGAAGGTTAATGCGACAGCTTGGAGCGACCTTCTGGACCGAATCACGCAGTAACTGCTGCTTACTGCCAGACTGGCTGGTTCCATTCGCGCTACTATGCTCTGAAAACGGAGCGACGTTGGTCAGTTGTAATTCCCGTCTCTTGCCCGTCGCCTCATCCTGCTCACCACCCGATCCATCGCCCCCAGAAAAGCCGAGCGGTCCTTCGCTGAAAACGGCTTCGGGCCGCCCGTGACTGTTCCCGCGTCGCGCAGGTCCTGCATCAGGTTGCGGGTGGCGAGCGCGAGGCCGATCCCCTCCGGCGTGAAGGCCCGGCCGTTGGGGGCGAGCACGGAGGCGCCCGCCTTCACGCAACGGCTCGCGAGCGGCACGTCGGCGGTGACCACGATCGCGCGCGGGCCGGCCCGCTCGGCGATCCAGTCGTCGGCGGCATCAAGGCCGTCGCCCACCACGACGCGCTCGATCCAGGGCTCGGGCGGCAGCCGCATGAAGCTGTTCGCCACCACCACCACGGACAGCCCATAGCGCGCGGCCACGCGAAAAACCTCGTCCTTCACGGGGCAGGCGTCGGCGTCGACGTAGATGGTGATCGGGTCGGGCATGAGCTTGGCATGCGGCGCCGCCGGACCTCTCGTCAAGCTGCGGACGGCCCTTCGACGATGCCTGACGGACCCCAGCTCGCTTGAGGCTTTAGGTCACACCGCATCCCGCGCGGGTCCTGGCAACCATACACCGGGCCGTGACTTTCTCTCCCGGCCGCGATCAAGCCGCGGCAACCTGCAAGGAGAGGGCGGATGCCTCAGTTCGACGCGACCATCAAGCACATCAAGGACGGCGTGAAGGGGTTCACGGTTTCGGCGGCGGTCAAGAACATCGAGGGCTGGGAAGCCACGCTCGAGAAGGTCGAGCTGCCGGCCGCCAAGGCCATCGTCAAGGACCTGGAAAGCCTGAAGAAGCACCTCCAGTCGGACAAGATCAACGGCGACCAGATCAAGAAGCTGGTGCTGAAGCTCGGCAAGGAGACGGTGGCCATCGCGGCCAAGTCCGAGGGCAAGAGCGCCGAGAAGATCAAGGCGCTCGGCGAGGCCCTGACCCACGCGGCGGAAACCACCGCCGACGCGTGATCGGGCGGCGGCGCGCCCGGCCGGCGCGCCGCCCGCGGTTTTCACAGCAGCGCGGGCGTCCACGGCAGGTCGACCTTGGCATAGCCAGTGCCGTGCCGCTCGACGGTGATGAAACCCGGCATGTTGAAATGCATGCCGGCCACCACCAACCTGTCGGTCGCGACCTGATCGAGCACCTTGAGCCGCGTGGCGTAGGCCGCGGCGGGGTCCACGTCGAAAGCGATCGTCACTTCCGGCTTGGCGATCTGGATGTCGGCCAAGTGGGTGATGTCCGTCCAGATCAGCAACTGGTCCTTGCCCGAGGTGATATGGAAGCCGGAATGGCCGGGGGTGTGCCCGGGCAGCGGCACGAGGGCAACGCCGGGCGCGACCTCGCCGCCCGTCACCGGGCGAAGCCGGTCCGCGTAGGCGTCGAACGCCGTGCGGGCCGCGCGGAAGAAGGGCTCGGCATCCTTGCCCGCGGACGCCATGATGGCGTCGTCGCGCCAGAACGTCAGCTCGGCCTCGTTGACCACCACCTCCGCCTGCGGGAAAATCGGGTGGCCGTCGAGCGTCAGGCCGCCCACGTGGTCGACGTGCGCGTGGCTCATCAGGATCGTGTCGACGTCGTCCGGCTCGATGCCCGCGGCGGCCAGCGCCACGGGAAACCGCCCGCCCCAGCCGTTGAACCCACCCGTTCCGGCATCCACCAGGATGGTTCGTCCCTTCCCCTGGAGCACGTAGCTCGCGATGGCGAGGTGGGCGAGCGGCGGGCGGTGCGCGGCCGTCAGCATGGCGGCGGCCTCTTCGGCACTGATCCCTTGGAAGAACGCGAACGAGCCGTCAAGGAAGCCGTCGCTCAGGTAGGTCACCACGTAGTCGCCGACCTTGCGGCGGTTCAGGGAGGGGGCTTGAACGTCGGGGGTCATGGGGTTTGCTCTCCGGTGAGGCGCAGGCCATTAAGCGTCGGGCGCGAGGGGCGTCAACGACGAGCCCCCAAGGCGGGTGCGGCACGCGAGCGCTCCCGGACGCAGCCGCAAGACGCGAGGAGAATGGGCGACGATGGTTGAGCCGGCGCGGAGACGTCTCGCCTCGCCCCTGTACGTGGCCCTCCTCGCGACCGCCGTGCTGATCGGTTTCCGCGAGTCCATGTCGGGCCCCTACCTGACCCTGTTCGCGATCGGCAAGGCGGGGCTCGGGCCGCTCGACCTCGGGGTGTTCCTGACCGCGCGGGCGCTGGGCGGGATCGTGTTCAGCATGGCGTTCGGGGCCTGGTTCGATCGCGCGCCCGGGACGCTGCCGATGCTGGTGTCGCTGATCGCGGGAGCGGCGGGTTACGGCCTGCTGGCCTCCACCACGGATTTCGGGCTGCTGCTGCTCATCGCCGCCGTACCGCTCGGCATGGGCGGCGCGGCTTTTCCGCTCGTCTTCGCGGTGGCGAAGAGCCGGCTGGCCGAGCCCGGGTCCGAGCGGGCCATCGCGGTGCTGCGCGCGGCGTTCTCGGCGGCCTGGGGGGTCGGCCCCGCGCTGGGCGCCGCGGCTGTGGGAGCCTACGACTACACGGGCCTGTTCCTGATCAGCGCGGTCTGCGGGGTCCTCGCCTGCGCGAGCCTGGGCGGCATCGGCGGGCGGGCGCCCGCGGCCTCGAACCCGCCGCGCGGCGGGGAGAACGGGAAGGACGTCGCCCCCGCCGTGGGCCTGACGGCCGCGAGCTTCACGCTCTATTCCATGGCGATGGTGATGGGAGCCGTGGCGCTGCCCGTCGTCGTGACCCGCGACCTGCACGGCACGACCGGCGACGTGGGGCTGATCGCGAGCCTGAGCGCGCTGCTCGAAGTGCCCGTGATGGCGGGCGTGGCGTGGCGCCCCGGCACGGTCGGCGGCCTCAAAGGCATGGTGGCGGGCTTCGCGGCGTTCACGGCCTTCTTCCTGCTCTCGGCCTGGGCGCCATCGGTGGGCGACATGGCGGTCATCCAGGTGCTGCGGGCTTTGGGCATCGGGCTGGTGAGCTGCATCGGCATCGGCTTCATGCAGGACCTGATGCCGAACCGTGCCGGGGCCGCGGCGGCACTCTACGCCAACACGGGGCAGGTCGGCGCGCTGCTGGCGGGCTTGGCGGCGGGCGGCTGGGCGGACCTGTTCGGCTACCGCTCGATGTTCGGCGCCTGCGCGGTCGCGAGCCTGCTCGGCCTGGGCCTGCTGCTGCTGGGCGCGCGACCGCTGCCGCGTCTCGCCCCGGCGCAACCGGGTGAGTGAGGCCGCGCCCGTCACGCCCGACGGCCGCTACCTCGTTGTCCGCGGCCGGCTGTGGCGCCGGGCCGACCCGTCCCTGCCGGAAGAGGAGCGCGCGCGACAGGTCGCGGCCTTGATGACGGCCCGTCGCGCCGTGCGGGACGCCGCGGGCGATCCTACCCTGACCGCCGAGGCGCGGGCGCGGGTGGACGGGGCCAAGCGGGCCCTTGGCGAGCGCGGCCCCGTATGGTGGACCGACGGCGCACCCGACTACACGCGCCGCATGGCCGCCAACACGCCTTATGCGGGGTGGTTCGCGGGCGTGGTCGGCGCGTCAACGGCGCGAGAGGGGCGACGAGAACCGCTCAACCCGCAAGAACCTTGAACGCCCGCTCGGGATCGTCCGCCACGAGGGCGAAGAACGAGACCGCGACCGGGTCCGGCCGTGTCCGCCCCTGCTCCCAGTTTCGCAGCGTGGCGGGCGGGATGCCGAGCGCCTTGGCGAACTTGTCCTGAGACAGACCCGTCCGGTGGCGCAAACTCGCGACAGGCACGATCTGTCGAAATCCGGCGAGCGGACTGTCCGGGTCGAGACCGTCCTCGACCCTGTGCCTCCGCGTCTCCTCCTCAGTGGTGGCCTTGACCCTGGCGCGATCCACCCGGCCCGGGCCTAGCGTTCGGCCAAACGTCGTTTCCATCGCTCCAACTCCCTTTGCCGACACCGGAAGGCCGAGATAATCCAACGCAGACCGTCGCGGTCCGTGTAGACGACGGCGTACATCAACCCCTCGACCTGGCCGAAGGCGATGATCCGCGCTTCGCCGTAGTCTTCGCGATCATCCTGGAATTCCTCGGTTTCGCCCTCGAAAAGGCGAGCGACATATTCGAAGTCGAAACCGCGCTCCCGCAGACAACGAGCGCTTTTATCGTCGTCCCAGTCGAAGAACATGGCGACGACTCTACGCTGATAACGCAGATCCCGCAAACCTTGCCTAAGCGGCGCCGGCATCTCGATGGGCTTCGCCGAGGCGCTCAACGATGACGGGAAACTGTCCGGCGCAGGACGCCGCTGCCGCGCGGGCTGGTGTGCGGGCTGATGACCACGGCGGGCGACATCGGCCACACGATCCCGTACCTGACCCGCGACGTCCTCACCGCGACCGCGCTGGCGGGGATCGTCGTGGTGGCCGAACTGCTCGCCATCGCCTGGATCCAGTGGCGCTTCATGAAGACGTCGCCGCTGTCGGCGGCCGCCAAGGTCATGCTGGGCGGCGGCTTGGTGATCGCGACCGGCATCCTGATCGGCAACACCTGAGGCGTCGGGCCCTGCCCTCCGGCGCGCCCGTGTCGAACCGGGACGGTGCGAGCGGGCACGGACCTCGCTCCGGCAGGACCCTGGCCCGCCTTCCGTCCAGGTTTGGCACGGGCCGACCGAGGACAAGCCGATGACGAGCGACGATATCGCGGGCGGACGTGAGCGGCGCCCGATGCTGCCCGGCTGGCGCGTGATCCTGATTGCCCTGAGCGCGGCCACGGGGGCCTATATGGCCCTGGCCTTCGCCACGCTCGTGCCACCCCGCTACACGGCCACGACGCGGATCGCCGACCCGGTCGGCCCCCGCGTGGACCGCGACCTGTGCGTTCTGACCTCACCGGCCGTGCTGAGCCGCGTGGTCCGGGCCGCGCGGCTCGACGGGGATGGCGCCTTCACGGCGGAGCCCTCGCCGACGGCCCGGCTCGGAGCGGAGGTCAAGGCGGTGCTGCGCGGGTGGAAGCCGCCCGTTCTGGCCCCGGACGACGTCGCGGCCAGCGCCCTTGCCCGGGCGGTCACGGCCGCGCGGGACAGGGACGCGGGGGTGATCGCCGTGTCCGTCACCGCGCCCGAAGCCGGACAGGCCGCGCGCCTGGCCGACATCGTGGCGGCCACCTTCCTGTCCGGCTTCCAGCCGGACCCGGCGACGGCCCGCGTGCTGTCGCCCGCGCCGCTGTCGGGTCGGCGGATCTGGCCGCCGCGGCGGGGGGCGCTGCTCGTCGCAGGCCTGCTCCTCGGTGTGGTTGCCGGAGCGCTCGCGACAGCGACACTCGACAGGCTGACGGGCCGCAGCGTCAGCCAGGTCTGAGCCCTCTCAGGGCTCGATCGGTTCCAGGTTGAGCACGGTCTTGAGCTTGCCCATGAGCTCCGACACCCGGTAGGGTTTCTGCAGGAATTCGAAGTCGCTGAAGTCCTGGCCGTCGTCCACGAAGCCCGACATCAGCAGCACGGGGATCGCGGGCCAGTGCCGCCGCACCAGCCTCCCGAGGTCGATGCCGTTGAGGCGACCCGGCATGCGGACGTCGCTGACGACGAGGCGCACGTCGGGCTCGTGGTCCAGCATGGCAGCGGCCTGGTCGCCACTCTCCGCCTCCCGCACCGCGAAGCCGAGCGTCTTCAGCGCCGCGGAAGCCACCTGCCGCACCGCCTCGTCGTCCTCGACGAGCAGCACGGTCTCGCCGCGGCCCTCCACGGGCTCGCCGTCGTCGGCGGCCGATGCGCCCCGCCCGTCCACCTCGCCGTCCGCACAGCCGGGCAGGCGGA
The DNA here is from genome assembly GCA_964243405.1 of uncultured Lichenihabitans sp. Taxonomy (GTDB): domain Bacteria; phylum Pseudomonadota; class Alphaproteobacteria; order Rhizobiales; family Beijerinckiaceae; genus Lichenihabitans. Next base: position 9,592 of record CAXTFJ010000076.1, read on the forward strand.
TCACGATGGTGGTGCCCTGCCCGGCCCCGCTGCGGATGTCGATCTGGCCTTCGCTCTGCTGCACGAAGCCGTAGACCATGCTGAGGCCGAGGCCGGTGCCTTTGCCCTTCTGCTTGGTGGTGAAGAAGGGCTCGAACACGCGGCTCAGAACGGCGGGCTCCATGCCGGCGCCGGTGTCGGCGACCGTGAACTCGACCGCGCCGGGCCCGGTCTCGGACCCGTCCACGGGCGGCACGCGGGCCACGCCGACGCGCAGGTGGCCGCCGTCGGGCATGGCGTCGCGCGCATTCACCGCCAGGTTGACGAGCGCGGACTCGAACTGGGACGGGTCGACGCGAACGGCGGGCAGGTCGGGCGCAAGGTCGAGGTGGACCTCCACCCGTTCGCCCAGCGTGCGGCGGAGCAGGTCCACGATGCCCGGCATGGCGCGGGCGGGGTCGACGGCCGCGGCCTGCAGGGGGGAGCGGCGCGAGAAGGCGAGCAGCCGCGCGGTCAGGTCCGCGCAGCGCTGCGCGCCGTCAATCGCGCCCTGCAGGCGCTTGAGCGCCCGATCGTTGCCCACGACCGACCGGCCCAGCAGCTCCAGGTTGCCGATCACCACGTTGAGCATGTTGTTGAAGTCGTGCGCGATGCCGCCCGTGAGCCGCCCCACAGCTTCCAGCTTGGAGGCGTGCATGAGACGGGACTCCAGCTCCTTGCGATCGGTCACGTCGAACCACATGCCGAAGACCTCGCGGGGAGCGCCCTCCTCGTCCAGCACCACGACGGCGCGGTCCATGACGTGGCGCTCGGTCCCGTCCGGGTGCAGCCAGCGGTAGCCCACCGTGGCCGAGCCCGCGCCGGACTCCGCGAGCGCGCGCAGCTCGGCTTCCGCGCGGCCCGCATCCTCGGCGTGCAGGCGCGAGCGCCAGAACCCGGCGTCCGCGAAGGCGTCGGCCGCGAACCCGCTGATGCCGTCCACGCCCTCGCCCGAGAAGCGCAGCCGCCGCCAGGGGTCGTCCAGCGCCGCCGTGTAGAGCGCCACGGGAAGCTCGCGCAGCACGAGGGACTGGTGCTTGGCGCCGCGGCGCAACGCCTTCTCGGCCTCCAGCTTCTCGCCGCGCACCCGCAGGTTTTCGACGAGCAGGGCCTTCTCGGCCGCGTGCTGGCGCCGGATCTCCTCCGTCTTGCGGTACAGGTCGACGAACACGTCGACCTTGGACTTCAGCACGATGGGCTCGATCGGCTTGAACACAAAATCCACCGCGCCCGCCGAATAGCCGCGGAACACGTGGAGGTCGTCCTTGTCGTAGGCCGTCATGAACAGGATGGGCACGCGCGAGGAGCGCGGCCGCGCGCGGATCAGGGCCGCGGCCTCGTAGCCGTCCATGCCCGGCATGCGCACGTCGAGCAGGATGGCGGCGAAATCCTCCCGCAGCACGCGCCGCAGCGCTTCCTCGCCCGATCCCACGGTCACGAGGTCGAGGCCCGGCGCAGCCAGGATGGCGGATACGGCGAGCAGGTTGCGCGGCTCGTCGTCGGCGATCAGGATCCTGGCGGGGATGGGCGCGTGGGGCGCCGTGTCCTCGACGATGAGGTCGGGACGCGGAGCCTCGGCGTTGGGGTCGTGCTCGCTCAAGACAGGGACTCCGCGAGGACGGGGCGGCCGGGATGCGCGCCGCCGTTGGCGCGTGACCCTTCCCCGCGCTCCAACTGCGCCCGCAGCACGTCCATCAGCCGGTCGAGGTCGACGGGCTTGGACACGTAGTCCGACGCCCCCGCCTCCAGGCATTTCTCGCGATCGCCCACCATGGCCTTGGCGGTGACGGCGACGACGGGCAGCGCTTGAAACGCCGCCCGCGCGCGCACGGCGCGCATGGTCTCGTAGCCGTCCATGTCGGGCATCATCACGTCGACGAGCAGGGCGTCGATGCCGGGCGTGGCCTCCAGCAGGTCGAGGCCCTCCTGCCCGCTTTCCGCGAACAGCACGTCGAGGCCGTAGTGTTCGAGCGCGCTGGTCAGCGAGAAGATGTTGCGCAGGTCGTCGTCGATCAGCAGCACCTTGCGGCCTTCGAGGGAGGCTTGGGACGAGGACGCGGGCTCGACGCGGATCTGGCGCTCGGCGGGCACGCTACCCAGCGTGCGGTGCAGGAACAGCGCGGTCTCCTCCAGCAGCCGGCGGGGCGAGGCCCCGTCCTTGACCACCACCGTGGAGGCGATCCGCTCGAGGCGGGCCGATTCCGCGGGCGTCAGCTCCCGGCCGGTGTAGACCACCACGGGCAGGTCGGCGCCGCCCTCCGAGGCGCGGATGCGGTCGATCAGGTCGGCGCCCGGCAGGTCGGGCAGGCCGAGGTCGGCGATCACGCAGTCGAACTGCCCGGCGTCTAACGCCTGCAGCGCCCCTTCGGCGGTGCCCACCCCCACCACGCGGACCTCGCCGTCGCCGAGCAGGGCCGCGACGCTCTCGCGCTGCACCTCGTCGTCCTCGACCAGCAGAACCTTGCGGACCGGCCGGGCGATGAACGCCCTGGAGCGGGCGAAAGCGTCGAGCAGGCCGTCGCGGTCGACGGGCTTTTCCAAAAACCCGAAGGCGCCCGCCTTCAGCCCGCGCTTGCGGTCGTCGCTGACGGAGATGACGTGGACGGGCACGGCGCGGGTGCGCGGATCGGTCTTGAACAGGTCGAGCAGCGCCCAGCCGTCCATGTCGGGCAGGCCGATGTCGAGCGTGATGGCGTGCGGCTTATGGCGGTGAGCGAGCGCGATCGCCGAAGCGCCGTCGGGCGCCACCAGCCCCTTGAAGCCCCGCTCGCGCGCGAGGTCGAGCAGCACGGCCGCGAAGGTGGGGTCGTCCTCCACGATCAGCACGGTCGCGTCGCCAGGCCGGATCGCGTACCGGTCGTCGAGCGGCGCCACCGCCGTCGACCCGTGGGACGCGACCGCGCGATCGGCGACCGGCGCGGGGTGCGCGGCCAGGGCCTCGGCGGGCAGGACCAGCGTGAACGTGCTGCCCGCCCCGGCTCGGCTCGCCAGGGTGATCTCGCCGCCCAGGAGGCGGGCGATCTCGCGGCTGATCGCGAGGCCGAGGCCGGTGCCGCCGTATTTGCGGCTCGTGGTGCCGTCGGCCTGCTGGAAGGCCTCGAAGACGATGCGCTGCTTGTCGGCGGGAATGCCGATCCCCGTGTCGGCGACGGAGATCGCGAGCCAGTCCCGCCCGGCATCCGGCGCGAGCGGCCCCGCCCGGCCCAGCGTGAGGGTCACGCCGCCCGCGTCGGTGAACTTGAAGGCGTTGGAGAGCAGGTTGCGCAGCACCTGCTGCAGGCGCTTGGCGTCGGTGGTGAGGGCCTTGGGCAGGCCGGGCTCGACGGCGACCTTAAACGACAGCCCCCGCTCGACCGCGACCTGGCGGAAGGTCCGCTCCAGGTGGTCCACCAGGTCGACGACCGCGTGGGAGCCCAGGTCCAGCGTCACGGTGCCGGACTCGATCTTGGACAGGTCCAGGATGTCGTTGATGAGCGACAGCAGGTCCGATCCCGCCGCGTTGATGGTCTTGGAGAACTCGCGCTGCCTGGGCGTGAGGTTGCCGTCGGAATTATCCATCAGCAGCTTGGACAGGATCAGCAGGCTGTTGAGCGGCGTGCGCAGCTCGTGGCTCATGTTGGCGAGGAACTGCGACTTGTAGCGGGAGGTGAGCGACAGCTGCTCGGCCTTGTCCTCCAGCGCGGTCTTGGCGACCGACACCTCGCGGTTCTTGCGCTCCACCTCGCCCTTCTGGATCTCCAGCAGGCGGGCCTTCTCCTCCAGTTCCTCGTTGGTGCCCTGCAGGCGCTCGCGCTGGGTGCGCAGCAGGTCCTCGGACTGGCGCAGCGAGGTGGCCTGCAGTTCCAGCCGGTCGTTGGTGGTCTTGAGCTCCTCCTGCTGGGTCTGCAGTTCGGCCGTCAGCAGCTGGGACTGCTTGAGCAGGTCCTCGGTCTGCATGTTGGCCGCGATCGTGTTGAGCACGATGCCGATCGACTCGGTGAGCTGGTCCAGGAAGGACTGGTGGGTTTCGCTGAAGCGGCCGAAGGAGGCGAGCTCGATGACGGCCCTGACCTCGCCCTCGAACAGCACCGGCAGCACGATGATGGAGAGCGGCGCCGCCTCGCCCAGCGCCGAGCCGATGGTGACGTAGTCGGCCGGCGCGTTGGTGAGCAGGATGCGCTTCTTCTCGTAGGCGCACTGGCCCACCAGGCCCTGGCGGAGGCGGAAGCGGTTGGCGAGGCTCTTGCGCTCGGTGAAGGCGTAGCTTGCCACCAGCCCGAGCACGGGTTCGCCCGCCTCGTGCTCGACCATGTAGAAGACGCCGCGCTGCGCGCCGACCAGGGGCGCGATCTCGCTCAGGATCAGGTCCGACACGGTCGCCAGGTCCCGCTCGCCCTGCAGCATGCGGGTGAACTTGGCGAGGTTGGTCTTCAGCCAGTCCTGCTCGGCATTCTTGAGCGTCGTGTCCCGCAGGTTGCGGATCATCTCGTTGATGGTGTCCTTGAGCGCCGCCACCTCGCCCGAGGCCTCCACCGCGATCGAGCGGGCGAGGTCGCCTTCCGTGACCGCGGTCGCGACCTCGGCGATGGCGCGCACCTGGACGGTGAGGTTCTGGGCCAGCTGGTTGACGTTGTCGGTCAGGTCGCGCCACAGGCCGGCCGCACCCGGCACGCGGGCCTGGCCACCAAGCTTGCCCTCGACGCCGACCTCGCGGGCCACGTCCGTGACCTGGTCGGCGAACACGGCCAGCGTGTCGATCATTTCGTTGACGGTGTCGGCGAGGTCGGCGATCTCGCCCTTGGCGTCCACCGTGAACTTGCGCCTGAGGTCGCCGCCCGCGACCGCCGACACCACGCTCGCCAGGCCCCGCACCTGGCCGGTGAGGTTGGCGGCCATCATGTTGACGTTGTCGGTCAGGTCCTTCCAGGTGCCCGCCGCGCCTCGCACCTGGGCCTGGCCGCCGAGCTTGCCGTCCGAACCCACCTCGCGGGCCACGCGCGTCACTTCCGAGGCAAACGAGTTCAGCTGGTCCACCATCGTGTTGACGGTCGACTTCAGCTCGAGGATCTCGCCGCGCACGTCGACGGTGATCTTCTTGCTGAGGTCGCCGTTGGCCACCGCGGTCGTGACCTCGGCGATGTTGCGCACCTGGCCCGTCAGGTTGCTGGCCATCATGTTGACGTTGTCGGTCAGGTCCTTCCAGGTGCCGCCGACGCCCCGCACCTGGGCCTGGCCGCCGAGCTTGCCCTCCATGCCCACCTCGCGGGCCACGCGCACCACCTCGGACGCGAAGGAGTTCAGCTGGTCCACCATCGTGTTGACGGTCGACTTCAGCTCGAGGATCTCGCCCTCGACCGCGACCGTGATCTTCTTGGACAAATCGCCGTTGGCGACTGCGGTCGTCACCTCGGCGATGTTGCGCACCTGCCCCGTCAGGTTGGCGGCCATCATGTTGACGTTGTCGGTCAGCCCTTTCCAGGTGCCCGCGACGCCCTCCACGCGGGCCTGGCCGCCGAGCTTGCCTTCCGAGCCCACCTCGCGGGCCACGCGCGTCACTTCGGACGCGAAGGAGTTCAGCTGGTCCACCATGGTATTGACGGTGGACTTCAGCTCGAGAATCTCGCCCTTGGCGTCGACGGTGATCTTCTTCGACAGGTCGCCGTTGGCGACCGCGGTCGTGACCTCGGCGATGTTGCGCACCTGCCCCGTCAGGTTGGCGGCCATCAGGTTGACGTTGTCGGTGAGGTCCTTCCAGGTCCCCGCCACACCCACCACCTCGGCCTGGCCGCCGAGCTTGCCTTCGGAGCCCACCTCGCGGGCCACGCGCGTCACCTCGGAGGCAAAGGAGCCCAGCTGCCCCACCATGGTGTTGACCACCTCGCCGATGCGAAGGAACTCGCCCCGCAGCGGCCGGCCCTCGATGTCGAGCCGCATGGTCTGGCCGAGGTCGCCCTTGGCGACGGCGCCGATGACGCGCGCCACCTCGGTCGTGGGCTGGACGAGGTCGCCGATCAGGCTGTTGACGGAATCGACGCAGTCCACCCAGCCGCCCGCCGCGGCGTTGAGCTTGCCGCGCTCGCGGATGCGGCCCTCCTTGCCGACCGCCTGGGCCACCCGCTCCAGTTCGCGCGCAAGGCCCTGGTTCAGCTCGGCCGCGTCGTTGAAGGCCTCGGCGACCTCGCCCGCCACGCCCGTGAGGTCGAGGGGCATGCGGACCGTGAAATCGCCCTTCCGGAACGCCCGCAGGCTTCTCAACAGGAGCTTGGGGTCAAGCTCCGTCGCAACTGCCGTCATGGTCGACCCTTCTCCAACGCAACGGGCAAGCCGGCCGGGCCGCCGCTTGCCGAACGCGCGCCGCGATCCCGGGGCTCGACATGACCCCGCGCGACGCCGCGCCCTCCCTTACTCGGGCCCACCCTCGAAAACCAGGGCGGCACCGGAGGCGACGGATCAACTTAAACTGAAGCGCCCCCGAGGCGCCGGTCCGAAAGGTCGCGTCGCGACCCCGGCGTCAGAAGTCGTTGCTGCCCGGGAACCCGTTGGCGCCGCCCACGCCCGAGCGGCTCGCGCGGCCCGACAGGACGAAGCTCGGCCCGTCCGCGTCCGGCTCGAACCGGCCAGCCTCGTTGTGGCGGTGCAGGCCGATGCGGCCCGAGATGATGCGGTCGCCCATGCCGTGGGTTTCGAGCACGTCGACCCGGCTGCCGTAGGTCGGCACGTCCGGGTAGCGGGGATAGAAGAAGCGGTGGTGCCGCGCATAGCGGACGTGGTGGTACGGACGCGCCCGGGCCGGGGGCGCCGCGAGCAGGCAGGCCGCGGCCGCGAGCGTCAGGACGACAGTTCTGGTCATGCGCGCGAGTCCTTGTGCCGGGTCACGGGGAGCACGCCCGGCGGTCGCTGACCCTAACCTATCGGCAGGTTCATTTGTAGGGGCGCTTATCGGGGGGAGACCGTGTTGAACTCCGTCATCGCGAGGCGGCAGAGCCACCGCGTCGATCCAGCCCCGGCTCCGTGGTTCTGGATTGCTTCGCTGCGCTCGCAAAGACGAACAAAGCGACGGCTTTCTGGCGGCTGCCATGGGCGATGACCCTCAGGGCCGCCGGCCGTGCGCCACGTCGGACGCCCGCTGGGCCAGGTTGAGGGCACGGCGCATGTGCTCGTCGAGGTCGCCCACCTCGACTTCGAGATCGGCGCGCGTGAGGCCTTGCGCCGACGCGAGCGTCACGCAGGTCCGGGCGAGGTCGGCCGCTTCCGCGAGGTCGCCCTCGGGCCTGTGGCCGCTGGCGTGGACGTTGGTCACGATCCAGGCCCCCAGGAAGCCGCTCGCCTTCTCGCCCATGCCCGCTCCGGCCGCTCCCTGTCGTCAGAAGCCGCAGTCGCTCGCGGCTTCCCTCAGGAAATCGAGCACGTAGGGCGAGAAGGAGCGCCAGCAACTCAAGCGGAAGGCGGTTTCGCGCCGCCGCCACAGCACGATGTCGGCCTTGCCGAGCAGCGTGCGGGTGCACATCCCCACCGGGAAGGCCGCGAGCCCGAGGTCGAGCGGGCAGCCCGTGTTCAGCACGGCCGCCACCCCCGCGCCCGAAACGTCGAGGCCGGTCTCGCGGTGCGACACGTCGACCACGCAACCGGGCTCGCCGCCGAGCGCCGCCTCGAGGCGGCCGGCGAGCGCCGGGTCGGGATCGGGAGCGAACAACATCCACTCGTCGGGGCCGAGCCGGAGCGCGGCGCGCCGTTCGGCTTCGGCGGCCCGCAGCAGGGTGATCGGCAGGTCGAGGCCGAACGCGCGGCCGATGCGCTGCGCCGCCTCCGCGCCGCCCCGCACGGAAAGCCGCGCCGTCGGGGGCAGGACCTCGAAGGAGACGAGCGGGTGAGCGGCGAGCGGACCGACGCGGGCGAGCGCGACTTCAGCCATCGAGGCGCTCTCCCTTCGGGTCGTAGAACACCGTCGAGCTGATCACGGCGGGGATCGACCGGCCCGGCATGGGGACGTGCACGGTCTCGCCCATCCGGCCGCGGCCGCCTTCGATCACGGCGAGCGCGATGGACCGCCCGACCGCCGGGCTGCGGTAGGCGGAGGTCACGTGGCCCACCGCGTGGGTGCCCCGGGGCGCTTCGGCGGCGTTCACCACCTGCGCGCCCTCCTCCAGCAGGACTCCGGGGTCGGCGGTGAGCAGGCCCACGAGCTGCTTGCGGCCGGGGGCCACGAGATAGGGCCGCGCCAACGAGCGCATGCCCACGAAATCCGGCTTCTGCTTCGACACGGCCCAGCCGTAGCCCACGTCGTCGGGCGTGCAGGTGCCGTCCGTGTCCTGGCCCACGATGATGTAGCCCTTCTCGGCGCGCAGCACGTGCATGGCCTCCGTGCCGTAGGCCACGGCCCCGTGATCGCGCGCCTGCGCCCAGATCAGCTCCCACACCGCGCGGCCGTAGTCGGCCGGCACGTTGACCTCGTAGCCGAGTTCCCCCGTGAAACTCACGCGGAACAGCCGGGTCGGCACCCCGCGGATATGGCCCTCGCGGATCGACATGTGCGGCATGGCGAGCGGCGCGATGTCGATGTCGTCCAGCAGCGGCTTCAGGATGGCGCGGGCGCGCGGGCCCTGGACGGCGATCACGGCCCACTGGTCGGTGGTGGAGGTGAGCCAGACGTTGAGGTCCGGGAACTCGGTCTGGAGGTAGTCCTCCATGTGGGCCAGCACGCGCGGCGCGCCACCCGTCGTGGTGGTGACGTGGAAGCGGTCGGGCGCGATCCGCCCCACCACGCCGTCGTCCATGATGAAGCCCGCCTCGTTGAGCATCAACCCGTAGCGGCAGCGGCCCACCCCGAGCTTGGTCCACGAGTTCGGGTACATCCGGTTGAGGAACTCGGCCGCGTCGGGGCCCGCGACCTCGATCTTGCCCAGCGTGGAGGCGTCGAACAGGCCCGCGGCCTCGCGCGTCGTGCGGCACTCGCGGGCGACCGCGGCGTGCATGTCCTCCCCCGCGGCGGGGAAGAAATGGGCGCGCTTCCACAGCCCCACGTCCTCGAAGGCGGCGCCGTGCGCCGCGGCCCAGTCGTGCATGGGCGTCTGCCGGACGGGGTCGAAGAGCTGGCCCCGCGACATCCCCGCGAAGGTCCCGAAGGTGACGGGCGTGTAGGGCTGGCGGAAGGTGGTCAGCCCCACGGCCGGGATCGGCTCGCCCAGCGCCTCGGCCGCGACCGCGAGCGCGTTCAGGTTGGAGGTCTTGCCCTGGTCGGTCGCCATGCCGGTCGTGGTGTAGCGCTTGATGTGCTCGATGGAGCGGAAGCCCTCGCGGGTCGCGAGCTTCACGTCCTTGGCGGTCACGTCGTTCTGGAAGTCCACGAAGGCTTTCGCGCGCGACGCGTTGCCGGCCTGGGGCAGCGCCCCCGCGTAGCCGCCCGGCGCCCAGCCGTCCCCGCCTTCGACCGACACGCTCCGCAGCCCAGCCGAGCCGCCCGCCGCGGCGTGGCCTTCCGCGAAACCGTCGCGCAGGGCGTCGGCCAAGCCGAACACGCCCCGGCACGCGCCGACCGAGCGCTGCGCCTGCACGGGCTCGCCCGGCAGGAAGAGCTGGCGTCCGGCGTCGAAGGCGATCCGGCCGCGCGACTGGGAGAACAGGTGGATGGCGGGCGCGAAACCGCCGCTCATCAGCAGCAGGTCGCAGGGGATGCGTTCGAGGTCGGTGAAGTGCGGGCCCGCGACGTGGCCCACGGTGGCTTCCGTGACGCGCCAGTGCCCGCCGGTGTCGGTCACCACGGCGCCGGTCAGCACGCGCAGGCCCGCAGCGATCGCGGCCAGCACCAGCGGTCCCTCGGGCCGGGCGCGCAGGTCGACGATCGCCACCACGGCGACGCCCGCGGCGTGCAGGTCGAGGGCTGTGCGGTAGGCACCGTCGTGGGCGGTCGCCACAACGGCGCGGGTGCCGGCCTTCACGCCGTAGCGGTTGAGGAACGTGCGGGCCGCGCCCGCCAGCATGACGCCGGGCCGGTCGTTGCCGGGGAACACCATCGGCTGCTCGATGGCGCCGGTCGCGAGCACCACCTCGCCCGCGCGGACCTGCCACATCCGCTCGCGCGGGGCGTCGCGGCCGGGCGCGGGCAGGTGGTCGGTCAGCCGCTCGGCGAGCGCCACGAAATTGTGGTTGTAATAGCCGAAAGCCTGGGTGCGGGGCAGCAGCGTGACGGTGTCGAGCGAGGCGAGCACCGCCAGGGTGGCGGCCAGCCATTCGGCGGCGGGGCGCCCGTCGATGGTGGCGGTGGCGTCCGACAGCAGCGAGCCGCCGAGCTCCGCCTCCTCGTCGCACAGGATCACGCGGCGGCCCGCCTCGGCGGCGGCGAGCGCCGCCGCGAGCCCGGCGGGTCCCGCGCCCACCACCAGCACGTCGCAATGGGCGAAGCGGTTGGCGTAGCGGTCGGGGTCGGCTTCCGTGGCGGCACGGCCCAGGCCCGCGGCGCGGCGGATGGCCGGCTCGAACAGCTTGGTCCACAGCTTCGGGCCCTTGAGGAAGCGCGGCCCCATGAAGGTCTTGTAGTAGAAGCCCGCCGCGAACAGCGGCGCCACCAGGCTGTTGACCGCGCCGACGTCGCGGAACAGCGAGGGCCAATGGTTCTGCGAGCGGGCCGCGAGCCCGTCGTAGAGTTCCACCTGCGTCATGCGCAGGTTGGGGGTCGTGCGCCCGCCGCCGCGGTCGACCTCGGCCAGCGCATTGGGCTCGGCCGAGCCCGCGGCCAGGAAACCGCGCGGCCGGTGGTACTTGAAGGAGCGGCCCACGAAGTGGATGCCGTGGCTCATCAGCGCGGACGCGAGCGTGTCGCCCGCGAGCCCGTCGAAGCGGCGGCCGTCGAAGGTGAAGTGCAAGGGCCGCGCGCGGTCGACGCGGCCGCCCACGGGCGTGCGGTGGGGAGCGTTCATCGGGCCGCCTCGGTGTCGGCCACGGAGGGGTCGGGTGCGACCTCGCCCAGGCCCGGCACCGCGCCGAGGGCGGGCCGCGTTTCGCCGGGCTTGTAGGTGGCGAGGATGCGGTCGCTCACCGTGTCGCGCAGGGCATTGAAGAAGCGGCCGCACCCGGACGCGTGCCGCCAGCGCTCGGCCATCACGCCGCGCGTGTTGGACCGCGTGTAGAGGAAAGCGCCCCAGTCGGCGTCCTCGGTCACGGCAGGGTTGCGGAGAACGTGGGCCTCGCCGCCGTGCTTGAACTCGAGTTCGGGGCGCGGGCCGCAGAACGGGCAGGGAATGAGGAGCATCAGTGGGCCACGGCGGCGGCGGCCGCCTCGTCGATGAGCCGGCCGGTGGTGAACCGTTCGAGGGTGAAGGGCGCGTTGATGCGGTGCGGCTCGCCGGTCGCGAGCGTGTGGGCGAACACGTTGCCCGAGCCCGGCGTCGCCTTGAAGCCGCCCGTGCCCCAGCCGCAGTTGACGTAGAGGCCCGGCACGGGCGTCTTGCCCAGGATGGGCGAGCGGTCGGGCGTCACGTCGACGATGCCGGCCCAGTTGCGCAGCATGCGCAGGCGCCGCACGGTGGGGAACAGCTCGCAGATGGCGTCGAGCGTGTGGGTCGATATGTGCAGCCCACCCGTCTGGCTGTAGGACACGTAGGCGTCCGTGCCCGCCCCGATCACCAACTCGCCCTTGTCGGATTGCGACATGTAGGCGTGGATGGTGTTGGACATCACCACGCAGGGCATGATGGGTTTGATGGGCTCGCTCACGAGCGCCTGCAGCGGATAGCTTTCGAGCGGCAGCCGCACGTCCGCCATGGCGAGCACGGCAGAGGTGTTGCCCGCCGCCACCACGCCGACCGTCTTGGTCGCGATGGCGCCGCGCGTGGTCTCGATCCCGGACACGGCGCCCGAGGCATCGCGGCAGATGGCCGTGACCTCGCACTTCTGCAGGATGTCGACGCCGAGCGCGGACGCCGCCCGCGCATAGCCCCAGGCCACCGCGTCGTGGCGCGCCACGCCGCCGCGCCGCTGCAGCGCCGCGCCCATGATCGGGTAGCGCAGCTTGGCCGACACGTCGAGGATGGGGCAGAAGGCCTGCGCCTCCTCGGGGCTCAGCCACTCGTTGTCGATGCCAGCCAGCCGGTTGGCGTGGACGTGGCGCTTGAACACCTGCACGTCGTGGGTGTTGTGGGCCAGCATCATGACGCCCCGTGGGGAATACATGACGTTGTAGTTCAGCACGTGGCTGAGATCCTGCCACAGGTCGAGCGCATGGTCGTAGAGGGCCTCGCTCTCCTCCCACAGATAGTTGGAGCGGATGATGG
>CAXTFJ010000077.1:0-21819 GCA_964243405.1 uncultured Lichenihabitans sp.
ACAATCGCTGGAGCGTTCTTTTCTCTGAGTGCGACAGTTTTGAAGTCACCGATATATTTACGGCTCTCGGTCAATATACGATCTGGCTCGTTATCCGCAGAGCCTTCGCTTTTGTGGCCTACGACAACGATTTGAGGTGCGAGCTTCTGGATCTTGCCGATGTTCGACGCCCACTGATCACATTCGTCAGGTCCGCTTAGACCAAGCATCATGTGTATATTATTATAGGCGAGGGCGCCGACGATCGCGGTCTTGAGCTCCGGGGAATGAAGGACCGTGTTTGAAGGAATGTCACCCTGCCCGATCTCGATGGCCTTAAAAGTGTGTCCTTCAAGGTCGATGGTGTCGCCTTTCATCGTTTCGGGAAGCGCCAGGGGATTGACGATTCTATCGCCAAACATGGCCTTGATAATCTGAGCCTCCTGCTCCTTTGCTGCGCCGATGTATGCCATCACACCAGGAAGGGCCAATATGCGAGTTCCGGGGAAGCGAGCGGCAATCGCGCCAGCGCCATACCAATGGTCGAAATGTCCATGGGTGATGTAGATGGTAGTCAAGCGTTTGCCGGAAGCGGCAATAGTGTCGATTAGTGCCTCTACGTCCTTTTTGTAGAACTGAGCGTCGACAAGTATCGCGTCTTTGTGGCCAAGGAACAACGTAGATGAAACTGGTGCAAAGGTCCGCTCTTCTTGGATAACTCGTGGCGGGCTCAGGAACACTTGCATACTGACTGCTTCGTTGCTCGCAGCTTGAACTGAGTCTGCCATTGCGATCTCTTTCAGGTCTGTGTGCCGGACGTTTACGGCGTCGCCGGAGAGCACTTAGGCACTCTAGGTTTCATCATGCAACTTGATTTAGTTGCGTCACGCAACTGTGATTGACTTGGGGCGAGCCAAGCTCCCCTGTTCAGAGCGTTGCGTGGTAAGCACTTAGATGCTTGGGAGCGAATACGACTGTCAGAACTGCTCGGTTGCCCGCAGCCTGGAACTGATCGGAGAGCGTTGGTCGCTCCTGATTGTCCGGGATTTGCTCAGCGGCGATTGCAGGTTTTCCGATCTTGAGCGCAATCTTGGAATAGCGAAGAATATCCTTGCGGCAAGGCTAAGCAAGCTGGCTAGCGCCGGCATTTTGGAGAAGGCCGGTTCGCAAGGCTCAGCCCCCTCGACCTACCAACTGACATCGAAGGGCCGCGACCTCTTCCCCGTCATCGCTGCCCTGATGCTTTGGGGGGACGCCTACTTAGCTCCAGATGGTCCCCCGATAAAGTTGCTGCATAGTTGCGGGGCTGACTATGTTCCCGCACCCACATGCGCCACCTGTGGAGAGACTCTCGATGCACTTTCGGTTCACGGCATCCCGGGTCCCGGCGGATCGAAGTAGCTGAACCGCGCTTAGGTCTTAGCTGTAGGATCGCGACAGAGAGTTAGTCGCCGTTTTCACAAATGAAGACTTTCGGAACTGCGGCTTGCCCAGCAAAATCGGCAGCTTAAAACTTCCGCAAGATATGACCGAAACAACCCTTGATTCGTTGCTTGGGATTGCGCGAGCTGACCAGCGCGAGCTGCAACGTATGCTCAAGACCAACCCCGGCGACCTGCCACCAGGCGGCAGCGAATACTTGCACCAGCACCCGCCAGAAAAGGACTCACTATGAGTGAAACCCTCATCCCAGCCCGAAACGCTGACCATCGGCCAGCCCGCGCCACGAAGGTGCAATCTCTGGTTTCTATGGGCGCCGGAGGGGACGACATGGGGCGAGAACAGCTACCCAACCCCGATGCTGCGGCGTAGATGGCGGATCACACAAGGCGGGTTTGCCGCTTTCCTCGACCGCTACAGCGACGGGTTTTGCGAAACGCTCTAGGACTGGCTAATGTCTCGCCTGCGCTTTGCCATTCCCATGCCGAACATCGGCAAGCCATCCGGCCAGCCATGAGACGGCGCACACCAGGGCTTGCCGCCGCCGCTCTCGCACTCGCCGCAGCATCCCCAATGCTACCAACAGAGATCCCCGCTACGCCGCCCGCGAGGCCAAGCAAGATCATGGTGACGCGGCCAGGCCTTAGATGCCCTTCCGAGGACGCCTTAGTGAGGCTGACCCTTCCAGATGGAAGTTCGCGCGCCAGCCTTCCGAACGCACATCACGCCGTCAAATGGGCGGTGTCCGAGAGCGGATGCGAGGATTTGAGAATAGGCGAGCGGTTCACCGTCATATCGAGCGGACCACAGACGACCCTCGTTAGGAGCCACGACAAGACCGACGAGGCCGCTACCTACTACGTCCTCAACATCGACATTGCTCCAGCGGGCCAGCCGCCGAGGCCTAAATGATGAGCCAGAGATTGCAGCGGATCACCATTGCCGCCGCAGCCCTCCGCAGCCGGTCCCCTGCCCACTCCCAGATCACCCCGCAAGCCGACCCGCAGGCGCTTGGACGGGCTATGTCCGCGCTGCCCGGCCTTGTGCCTGCATCAACCCAGACGCCCCCAACACGGCTTGTGTCCAGCGACAGTTCGACCACCCCACCCCGGCACAGCGCCAGGCGCTTGCCGCCTAGCACGGCTAGCTCGACCCCGGCCTTTCAATCGTTGCGGGCTCAGCGGCAATGGCCTGAAGCGGCTCGTCTTCACACCAGTCGGCTCGACGAGCGAGTTTAAGGTAAAGACGATAAGTGACGTAAATTCCTGTCTTTAATCATACACACGGTACTTTATGGGCAGGTCCAGCTCATGTTTCAGTATGTCATAGCCTGCCGGCGGCCACGCCATCGGCATCGCTGCCGGCGGGCTAGTCGCTTCTGTCAAAAGTGGCCCAACCTTACTGCGGTCAAGTGTTCATTGTGATGCATCGTTGCAACTCGTCTTCAAGTTTCTGCCGAAGTTGTTCGCAAATCTTGAAGGCCGCCTTCCGCACGTAGCGTTGCTGGCGATATCTTGAGCTATGCAACACGTCTCGACGACGCTGAGGGCAGCCTGCGCTGAAATGTTCGCAGACGATGAATCGACTGCTTCCAAGACCAAGGCGCTCGCGCTGGCCACCATGACAGCCGGAAAGGCTGACCAAGTTCGTGCAGCAGAGACACGTGCGGCGTTGGACTGGTTGTACGAGTGCCTTATCTCGGAGAATGGCGCGGGGAACGAGAAACGGCTTTCTCAATCCGAAGAACTCTCGATGAAAGAGCTTCAACATCCGTCGAACTCTGCAAGCGACTCCCTGACACACGCCAAGGCTAGATATATTCTCGCTGTTCTCGCAAACATGCGTGGCGAGACCGAGGTCTGCGCTTCAAACGTCGCTCACATGGCCGCGGTCGCACCGCGCTGGTTTAGGGCAGAGTTCCCGGCGATCTTCGAGAAGGTGTTCAGGCCGGGATGCCAGGCAGCTTATGACCAGCTTGAAGTCGAGACAAAGGCAGTCTCAGGTAAGTCTTACCGTGCCCAGGTCATCGCGAAACGCGCCGCAGCCGTTGCGGTCGGCACTGGTGTCGCGGCAGCTGTGGCCGGCGGAATGGTCCTAGTTGGGGCTAAGGGCGGGGCAAATCCTGTCATTAGACAGGCGATAATGGGTGCCGCAAAACCTATCTGGACTTCGGCGACGCCCGAGGCCTCAAGGATAGCCGAACTGGCACGTATCAGATCTCGGTTTGAGGATAGACTGGATAAGGATTGCCGCACGCTGGCATTCGAAATCCTCTAGGCTAGATGATTTTCAATTTAACATAAAGACGCTACAGACCGTCTTTACTCGTAGCTACGGCGGTTTACGGGCGGGTTCAGGTCGTGTTCCGGTACGTCGTAGCCTGCCTCCTTCATCATTCGGGCGATCATGCGACGGACGCCTCCTTCCTTTGTGGAAGCCTCGGAGATCAGCTTGGCAAAAGGCAACGTAGCCTTGAAATTCACTAGGACCGTGGGGCTGGCGGCCTTGCGGGTCGGCCGACTCCCCTCCCCTCCCCTCCCCTGCGCCCCAGGTTCCTGTGCGGTGGGTAGCTGGCCGTTCTCTGCCGATACGCGGCCGACCGTCGCGAGCAATTCCTGGCTGGATGGGCGGACGGACTTTGGCTTGAACGTCACTGCGCTACCTCCCGTACGCGCATTGCGGAAACGATCCCGGCTTCGACAAGCTCGCGGATAATGGCGTTCACCTGCTCAGCGATCTTTCCAGTCACCGGCACCGAGCCAGAGACCGTGAATTTTCGGTAGTCGCTGAGGTCGGACAGGTGCTGCTTCAACATCGGAAGCGCTGCCTTTGTCAGGTCGCCTATGAGGGCTCGCTCGACGAGGCCCTTGGGCGTCCATCGCGAAAGAACTACCCGGAACGGGATGTCGCGCCGCGATGCCTTGGAGAAGCTCGCCACGTGCTTGGCGGCGCGCATGCCTTCGATGACGCTTTGCCTGTCGGGCAGCACGGGGATGAGCACCATGTCGGCGGTGCCCATCGCCATCGCGGCGCATTGGTTGGAGAAGCCGGCCGTGTCTACCAGCGTGACATCATGATCTTCCGCGAGCCTCTGGGCATGGTCCACGATCTCGAGGTGGCTGCTTTCCGCCGCGACGGTCAGCGCCGGCCCTTCGTAGGCGTCGCGATGCCAATCGATGAAGCCCCGGTTGGGATCGGAGTCGATGACCGCAATCCGGCGGCCCTGTGCGGCAAGGTTGACGGCCAAGATCGTGGTAAGCGCGGACTTCCCGCATCCGCCTTTTGCCGACGCAATCGTTAGGATGCTGCCCACGACCTTACCACCTTTACGCATCAATATGCCCATTATGGGCAAGGCGATATAGTGCGTCTACAACGTATATAAGCCCTTTATGGGTAAAGCCGCCTTTACCAACTTCCAGCTTGTTCGGTGTGGACTTTGGCGACCGCAAGACGGTCGGCCGTATCAAGCTGATGATGCGAATAGGGCAGGGACGTCACCCTTGCTTGAGCAGCTTCCTGACCGGTGGAGGAGACGGCTTTAGGATGAGGCCTGTATCGGTCACTTCGACCCTGGCATCGCGATAGACCGCCTGGGCCAAGGCCAGGCTTTCCGTGAAGGCAGGCTTGAAGTGCTTCCTCAGCTTGATGCCGGCGCCGAATTGGCCGGCCAAGGCGGCCCAGCTGATCGGCTTGTCGGCGGACAGCGAGTGAAGCCGGTAGGCGAGCCAGCAATACACGTCCAGGGCCATTGAGGAATTGTGGATGTGCCGGATGGCCACCTCGTCTAACGGAACCGCGTGCAGCCTAAGCTGCTGGAAGAAGGTCTCGCCCAGGCGCGCCGTTTCCACGAAAAGGCTTCCTTGCCCGTCCTGCCCGTCTCCGGCCACGAACATGGCCACGTCCATGATGTTCTGGTTGACCAGCACGCTCCCTCCGCGCCTCGCTGCATGGAACGTGAGTCGGCAACGGCTAATGCGTTCCGCCTGCTCCCGGACCAGTGTCGTCGTCCGGCCGCCGACCGAGATCCCCAGCCGGCCAAGGAAGGCGCGCAGGCTGCCTCCGAGCTCGATATCGCGGCTGCCGGTTCGCAGCGCCTCGGACTGCAGGTAGATGAGGATGAGCCTGGCGATCGCGCCGAACGGGACGCCCACGTGGACCGGATCGCCGCCGTGGGCAACCCGAACCCCAGGCTCGACCAGCAGGGTCATGCTGTCGGTCTCGAGCTTCCAGATAGCCGTATTGTCCGACGGGCGACGATGGGGCAGGGCGGTCTGGCACCATCCCGAATACATGTAGCCAGTGCCGATGTCCTCGTCGGACGACCATGCCGCTGCGGCCTCGACTATGCGTGGCCCACGACGGCCCTCTACCAGGCCTCGCGCTTCCTGTTGGCCTCTTTCTTCCAGCAGGTCGTGAACCCTGCCCATGAAGCATCCTTGGTTTCGTTGTCGGCACGCTGCGCCGGCAACGAGCGGCTGTCGACGTGGACTTTGCCGACCGAGAGCTATTTGAAGGTTATTAGAGATTCTTCTATTTGATTGTCCGGCAAAGTCCACGGGATAACTACAGTAAGTATCTGAAAGTTATAGAGGGTCGGTCGGCAGAGTCCACGACTTGGTCGGCAACGTCCACGGCCTCGGCTGTGGGCAACCTCCACTTTCCTCAGAGAGGTCCGACGGCGACTCGGGCATGCCATCCGTGCCCGTCATGCTCCAGCTCGGCTTGGTCGGCAGAGTCCACGGCCTACGCCCTGTCTTTACCATCGCCTCTGTTGCTCGGGCCGTTTGGGCCAGGCGTTGCCACATGCGGCTCCGCCCGCGACCGGCACTGGTCACCGACGCCCTGCAGCCCTGGAGCATGACGACCTCCGGCTATTCCTCGATCGCTTACGCGTGCTTGCGAGAACCGCCACTTTCTGGCGACTTTCCTCTACAGTCAGTGATGACTGCCCGTAGGTTCTAAAATTAGCTATTAAGGTCAATACGTTAGCCGTCTGGCACGGCTGATGCAGATGGTTTGACAGGCTCGAGAATGGCCAGAACCTTTGATCGGAGACTGCCCCCATGACAACGCTGAGCTTCAACCAAGCCGATACCTACTACGGCAACGTCCGTGCGCCGCGGACCTCTTTCGCCGCTCGCCTTGCCGCACTGCAGGCTCGTCATGATCAGGCCGATCACGCCGTCATCGGCGGTGTGGTTGCTCGTGGCGTGTTGGCGCTGGTGCCCTTTCTGACTTTGACGTGGATGTTCGTGGCGCTCTGATCAGGTGATCAGGCGCGTGAGGCGGGGTGGCGGGTGAGGGCAGGGAAGAGCGCCAGCCGCCTGCTTTGCCCGCGGGACGCCCCAATAGGCCCAGCAAGCTCTCAAGGCTGTTGGTAAGGGGCAGGGTGGGACGGGTCCGCCGTCGTCTCGAGTGCATCCAAAGAGGACAGGCTAAGCGCCCGGGCTTCGGGCATCGGCTGCGGCTTGGCGCTCGCGCCCGTTCCTCACCTTAGCTAAGTCTCTACGTAGAATACTCGGTAATCGGATGCCCTTATCGAGGCGCGATCGCGGCGTGCACCAGCACGCCGGTAATCGCATCGATCTGCACGCTCATCATGCTACCGATACTCTGAATGTCGACGCCCGAGTAGCACCACAGGTCGCGGCCTCCTCGATGCTCGATCCGGTAATCTCGGTCTGGGTACTCGCTCCACCCACGGCGATGGATCTCTGCTTCGATGATCTTCCGCGCCTGCTGCTCGGGAAGGGTAGCTGCTTCGACTTTCTTGCGCGTGAGGAAGCCAAGCATCAGTTCGCTCCTTCGTTGAGCCAGGCGTTCCAGGTCATCCCAGCCACGTTGACCGGCCCTAGCAGGATACCAGCAGCCTCGGTGCCTATCTTGGCCATGGTGATGCCGTACCCTCGGCTCGTAATCGGGAACGTGATGCCTGAGACGAGCGCGTTGAAGTCCAGTCCCTTGGTCGCCAGCATCGCGTATGTTTCGGCCATCGCCTCTTCGATATAACGCAGTACCACGGACCGATGATAGCCTTGAGCTTGATCTGAACTCGAAGGTTGCGAAGCGCGTAGAGTTTCGGGGTCAACGCCGCATGGACCTGCTCGTGAAGCAGCGTGGCCCGTGCGTCCGACTGGGACAGGGCGGAAGAGACCTTGATGTCTCCCCAAACGCTAGTCGAGCCTAGCGCACCCCGCAGCTCCGCGGCAGGAACGGTCTCGATGGTCGGTCGGTAAGCCCAGCGTCCCCCTGGCGATACCGGCGGCGCTCCTAGGTTCCACCAGCCCTTCCAGTACTTTGCTGGGAGATTGCTTGGCTCGCGGTAAGGCTTCGGCGCGGTGTGCAGCAACAGCGACAACACCGCCTGGACGCCGATCAAGCCGATCGCCGTGGCCAGGTGCACTGCGGCCTGATCAATGTCCTGGGACGTCTTGGCCTGGTTGACTCCGACTGCAAAGGCGATGAGTTCGCGCGCGCCCTGCAGCGCGGCGGCACCGACTGCGATCCAACCGACGACCAGGATAGCCGCATCAGCGACTTCGCCCACGCCGGTAAAATGGAGGCCGGCCCAGATCACCAGGATGCCGGCCGAGATGGCGAGGGTTTGGGGCTGGAGCAGCTGCTTAAGCTGCCGGCCTACTTCCGGCGTGACCTTGGCGATCGTAGCCTCAAAGACCATGCCCAATCGGTCCTCGATCGATGCTCCGGCTACGCCCGGCGACATAGTGGTAGAGGGCAACGCCATGCCGATCGGCTCCGTCAGACTGCCGGAACTAGGTGCCAGAAGCGCCTCGTGTCCGCCAAAGGCGCATTCTGGCGGGCTCCTCTCTTAGTGCCAATACTGGCAGCTGGGTCCTGGCTGCTCCTCGTTCAGGGCGGCCAGAGCGTCCGGGTTGCCCTCGAGCGCTGACTTGGCAAGCTTTCCGCACTCTGACGCCGGCTTGTGCACGTAGAAGGCCGCATCGTTCTGCGCGCAGGCATGGCACAAGCCCAAGTGCATGAGCTGGTCGGCTACGTCGCTCTCGCGCATCGCCTGGCGTCCGATCCGTTGCCGGTCGGGAAGCAGCTCGTATGAGACCATGTCCTCGGACGAGCTCGAGTGCTGCCGGTCTATCGAGCAGTTCGTGAGCTTGGTGGCTGGCATCTTGTGGCCGTCGATCGTGACCGTCTCGGGCCAGCAATAACCTCCGTGCTGGCAAAACGAGGCAACGCCTGTCTTCCGGTCTACCTGGTAGACCGTAATGCTGTCTCGCTGCCCGCCTGTCTGCATCATGGTTGTCGGGTCATCGAGGGATGCGACGTCATGCAGGGCTTTGATTGCGCAAACGTCGTCGGCCATCGCGGTGCCGCCTGCGAGGAGCCCGGCAGCCACGGATAACGCGGTAAGGATCTTGAGCATGAATCTACCTGGATGTTCGAGAAGGAGATCGAACTCCTGCTCGCGTTTTATGCAACAAGACTTGTCGTTTCAAGGTTCAAAGAAACGCCCTCGCCCTAGCTTGCCGGGCTACTTCGCCACGGGCGTTAGGCGAGAGTTGCCTACCCAGCCAACGGCCGTGTCCACGCCGATTAGCGTCCAAGCGCCGGACCTGCTGAAGACGCCGTATCTCGCGTTCTTGGCCGCGACGCCGACCACACGCGAGTCTAGCTGGGGAGCCTCGCGGATGTTCGCGGGCGCGGCAATCTCGACCGTCTCGCGAGTCGGAACCTGCTCCTCGCTGGCCGAAGCGGGCCGGGCAATTGCGTCCGCAACCGAAGCAACCGTCGGTCCGCTCGGAGCACTCAAGCCGACGCCTCCCGCGATCAGCAAGCCAAAGGCGGCAATGGTTCCCGCCATCAGCGCCAAGCCTAGCCGGCGAGGCCCGATCGAGGCATGGGAGGAGGTGGCGAGATAGGAGGCGTCAGCCTGTTCGGCCTTGGCTTGCCTCGTCGTCGCGATGGTCCGCTTGCGGCCGGATGGCGCGAGCTTGGTCTGGTAAGACATGCCCGTGCCCGGGATGCCGACGGTGAGCTTCGTCCCACGCGGTCCGAAGTTCATGGTAGCGCCGCGCCGGCCGACGCTCAGGCTAGGCCCGGATTTGGACAAGTTGATCTTGAGGCCCGGGGCCAGGCGGATCGACCGGCGATACCTGAACCCCACTCCGAGCGCTCCATCGTCGCCGGAAAGCCGGCAGGTCGTTGCAAAATTGGCAAAACGTAGGTTATTACGGAACCATAACGCATACAATGGCCGGGGCTCATGGATAACCGCTTCCGCAACGCCGTCACTTGCGTCCCGAGCGTGCGCATCGGAGTAGGCCGTCAGGGCTTGTCCACCACCATCGGGATCGACGGTTCGGCTAGCTGGCGCCCCTTAGCAGGCGGCCAAGGGCGCGGCTTGAGGGTCGTCGGCGACCCGCGGCTCGCAGGCCCGTTGCCAACCGATCGGTTCCTGATCCCAGGTACGCGCACCGACTACGGGACCGGTGCCGTGGCCGAGATGACGTCATCCGGCTTGGAAGGGTTCAAGGCGCTGCTACTGGCAACCAACCAACGCAAGCGTGAGATCGTCGCCGACGCCCGACGTGCTCGCGGGCAGGTCCGTATCGCTTGGTGCGCTCGCGCCCTTGGGTGGGTGACCCTAATGGCCGCGTTGCCGCCAGTCCGGCGGTCGGCGCGGAACCATCTGGTTAAGCGCAGGACCGAACTGTCCACCCTGAACGCCAACCTAGAGACCTCGGCCGTCTCGGTTGATTTCGACATGGAGAGCGCGGTCGGGGAACCTCATCGCCGCATGCGCGAGGCGTTCGGCCGCATGATGGCGTGCCGGGGCAAGTGGTCGATTTCGTCGAGCCAGCGCATCGACAGCGTCAAGGCGCGGACTACGGCCGCCTACGTCGTCGGACGCCAGCCTGCCTCAATGGGTCACGCTGCCGACCCGCTCGTGCGCACGAGCGAGCCGCCACTGGCAATATCCGTCCAGGGTGGCCGGTCCACGGCCTACTTCTACCCGGGCTTCGTGCTGGTTGCGGCTCAGGACGGCCGCGACTTCGCCCTGATCGACCTCGTGGACCTCAACGTGGATGCGCGCGCCAACCGGTTCACGGAGAGCGAGGCCGTCCCCGGCGACGCGGCCGTAGTCGGAGCGACCTGGGCCAAGTCGAACAAGGACGGCTCCCGCGACCGACGGTTCTCCCACAATCGGCAACTGCCGGTCGCAAGCTACGGCGAACTGACCCTTTCGACGCTGGGCGGCTTCCACGAGGCATTCATGACGAGCAGGACAGAGCCCTGCCACGATTTCGCGTCCGCTGTCCGTGACCTGCAGCGCACCTTGTCGGTCAGTTGCGGCGCCAAAAAGGTCGATTCACGGAAGACGCTTACTGCCCGCAAATGACCGCATCGGGCGTGAGAATGCGGCAGGCATTCAGATGCGCTGTGCACGCCTGCCGGTACGGCCGACGTCCTATTTAATGCCGCTTGGTCGCCTCGACGAGCGTCAATGTTCTCCGAACCATCGAGGCGACCACAGGCGTCCCCAGAAGCTCGACGGTAACGCCGCAGCGGTTCTCGCCTCTTCCGGCTGCTCCAGGCGTGAGGGTATCCTAGCCGGTAGTTCCGACCCGGGGTGGTCGACTGACCCTGCGCCGGTTAGCACGTTCACCAGCTGCCTCTCATCGTCGATGATTAGCTCTGGCCCTAGCCAGGCCGCCGTCCGATCTGCCCCACTGCCCTCGCTTTCAGCCTGGATAGCTGGGGGCGGGGACGTCGTGTCGACGCCTCTTAGATCGCTCAGGCCGCCTCGCTTTGCGAATGCGAGGGCATCGACGCGGGCGAACGCGTCATCCCTGAAGCGTGCGAGCGCCTTCTCGAGGCGACCTGCTTCGCTAGCGTCCGGGGCCTCCATCAGTGCGACACCTCATGGACCATGAAGGCGCTCCACAAGCGTCCCATGAGCATCTTGTAGCCAGGCTTGTTCGTGCGTGCCGTGGCATCGATCGCGAGCAGCGCGTAACGGCACTTGCCTGCCGTGGCCATGGCCTGCATGGCCGACGTCTCGGCCAGGAACTGGTTCACCGGCATGAGGCTGTCGCGGGCGACGGCGTCCAGGACGGGCCACGCTGCGTCCTCAGGCTTCGGCCGCGGTTGGATGTCATGCACGAGTACCCCGTCATCCTGGAGCTCTACCCGGAGCATGTAGAGGGGGCGGCCTTCGAGGGTCGTCCAGCAGTACGGGAGCCCGGAGCCTCCGTTGCCTTTCAGGCGGGCGAGCTCCGCGCGCATCTGCGCGTTCTGCCCGGTCAGGTTCAAATCCTTGGCGACAAGGGGCTTGATCTGCTCGGATGGTCTTCCCGCGCCTGCTCCCGCACGCTTGAGCACGGCTGCCAGGGCATCGTCGTCCGCAGCCTTGTCCAGGGTCTCGCGCTGCCCGGCTGACATGCCGTCTAGGACCGCCTTGAGCTTGCCAACCTCGCTCTCGGCGCGCGCGGCCTCTTCGCGGACCTGGGCCAGCGCGGACGTCGTTCTCTCGAGCTCTCGCCCGAGCC
The DNA here is from genome assembly GCA_964243405.1 of uncultured Lichenihabitans sp. Taxonomy (GTDB): domain Bacteria; phylum Pseudomonadota; class Alphaproteobacteria; order Rhizobiales; family Beijerinckiaceae; genus Lichenihabitans. The sequence goes on from CAXTFJ010000077.1 coordinate 11,949, forward strand.
GGTCCGCGTCCTTTCCCTTTTGCAGGAGTGCGACGAGCTCGTCCGTGTCCTTGATGTCCACGCCCGCTTGATGGGCAACGTCGAGGGCAGGCTGCAGCAACGATTGGTACCGCTCCACGTCGGCCCGGAGCTCGAGGACTTCCTTGTCGCGGCGGGCCAGCACGGCTCCGGTCGACAGCAGCAGGAGGAACACGAGCAGGACCAATATCTCAGCGAGCGTCAGGCCGAGGATAACACCGCGGCGGTACTCGCGATGATCCGAGAGCTTCAGGCCTGAGGCCAACTAGGCCGCTCCCAGCCTGTCGACGAGCCGCTCGGCAACATCGCCCAACGTGCCCTGCAGCTTGTGAAGTGCTTCCGTGGACTGGGCCAGGTCGGTTTGCATCGCCGAGCGGGCCCGGCCCATCGCCTCGGCGTTCTCGGAAGCTTGGCGGGCAAGCAGGTCGAACGTCGTCGATTGGGAGGACAGCTTCTCCCCCAGGCCCGCAACCGCGGCGTTCGCCTGATCTACGACCTCCCGCAGGCTCACGGCAGACCGTTCGATACCCTCGAAAGGTGTCAGGTCCGAAAGACGAACGAGGACGTTGTCCAGGCTCGTCGTCGCCTTTGCCAGGGCAGTTTGCCTCTTGGTGTCCGCCTTCGCCACGTCCGTGAGGGCTCCGACCAACCCCGCGATCCGTTGCCGGGCGTCCTCGACTTGGCGGGTCAGGAGGTCAGACGGCACTTCGATGGCATCCACGCGCTCCACTAGCCGCCCGACCTCGCCCAGCAGCGTCTCCGCGCTGCCGACCAGGCGTTCGGTCGTCCTCTCGTGCGCCTGGGCAACGCCCTGCATCTGAACGTTCATCGCCTCGACCGCGCTGGCGAGCGTGCTCACCGCCGCTTCCGAGTTACGAACCAGCGCCTGGCCGGCTGCCGCATGGGCAGTCCCGGTTTCCGCGATCTGCTCGGAGAGCTTCCGCGAGGCCGCCCCGAACTCCTCTGAGACGCTGTTGAACTGCTCGTCCATCACCTGCTGGGTGCGGAGCCGGAAGGTCTCCATCCCGCTTACGGCGTTCCCGAGCTGGTCCTTGAGCAGCCGCGCCGCGTCCTGGAGCTCCCTCCGGATGCTCTCCTCCACGTCCTCGACCTCGCGATGGATCTGCATGAAGAACACGCGGGCGGCGATGCCCGCGATGGTCGAGAACAGGGCCACGCCGAAGCTCCCGAGCAGGCTCTCGAGGAGCGAACCCCGGGCCTCGGCCGTGCTGTCCTGGAGCACGAGCAGGGCGCCTGAGAGGCTCGCCAGCGTGAACAGGAAGCCCATGTAGTAGCAGTTGTCCCCCAGGCGGTCGGGGTGGAGCTTGAAGCGTGGCGACGTCCACGACATGACGGCGTAGGCGACCAGCAGGCCGATGACGAGCGCCTCTGTCGGAAGGGGCCTGAAGGCCAGGAACTTGGCTGTCAGCACGAAGGCGAACCCGCCGACCGCGAACGTGAGGAACAGCCACCTGTCGCGCTCGTCGTTGTGGAACGCGCGGCGGGCGAGCTGCCTGTAGCGGCCGGGCGCTAGCACCTCATCCAGCATCGCCGGATCCGCCGGGGCGAGCGACTCTCGCACCTCGCTCTCATCCGGCATGAAGTAGCACCCTTCAAGGGGACGCTTCTCCTCGGCCAACCCGGCGTCTGCGTCGGACAAGTTGTCCATCAGATGGCTTCCATCCTGTTGAGGACTGCATTCTCGTGGTCGAGGAACTGCTCCCAGAAGAGCTGGTGCCTTCGATCCTGGACCCGCACGTCCCTGGGCCGGATCAGGTAGAGGACGTTGACCGAGGCTCGATGGCAGTCTGCGAGGACTTCCCTGTAAGCCGGGCTGCCCACGAAGGCGTTGAAGTCGCGACTCTTGTAATGATTGAGCAGCGGCGAGTACTGGATCATGTCCGAGACGATGGTCATCGAGGCCGAAGCACGCTCCGGCAACTCGCCGAAGGCCGCGACGCACACCGCCTTGACGCTCTCCATGATGGGCGATGTCTGCGCAGTGCTCGGCTCTGCCATTGCCACCAGCGCGGCATCGAGGGGTTGCTTGAAGCGCCGCTCGTAGTTCTCCCGCAGCTTCCTCGGGTTGGAGTCGATCTGGCTGCCTTCGGATCGGGGTCGGCACAAGGACACCTGCGGGTGCAGGGCTTGGGTGCCGTCGCCAGCGAGGATGTAGAGGTCGATGCGCTCGCCGACGGCGGCATCCTGGATGGCCGCGTTCAAGACCTGCTGCACGCGCTGCGCCTGCAGCGGCGTAATGGGGTCGGACCGGTCTACCAGCAGGGCATGAACGCCCGTCGGGCCACCTACTGGGCACATGTTTGCGTCGAGCTTCGCCGGTGCGGACTGCTGCAGGTAGACGGCGAGGCCGATGACCGCAGCTAGGCTGCCGAGCAACATGGACCAGACCAGGATGGGGTGGCCGCCTTCGGTCGGCTCGCGGTAGGCGCGGCGACGCGCCGGTCGGCGCTGGCGGTCGGACCTCAATTCGGCAACTCCGAAGGCGCTGCGGCGAGCGTTGCCTCGTGCTCGGCCATGACCTTGGCGCGGAGAGCGTCGAGCTCGGCCACGAGGGTGTCCGCGTCGTGCTCGAGCCCCTGGTCGACCGTCAGCGCACCCACGTGCGGCCGATCCATCCCCCTGTCGGCGAACTCGAAGGAGGCCTCGAAGTAGGCCGGGGCAGGCGTTGTCCGGGCCTTTAGGTTCGCCTCGCGGTAGAGCGCGAGCAGCTGCCTGGCCGCGTTCGCGAGGTCCGCCTCGACCAGTTGGTAGTCGGCCAGGCAGCGGGCCCGCGCGCCTTGGATTTGGTCGCGCTCGGCGCTCGCACCCCTTAGGTTCTCGATCGCGTCCTTCGCCTTCTCCGAGTAATCCTCGTTGATGTCGGCCGCCTCGTGCACCAGCCCCACGCGGTGCTGGTTGTAGGTCCTCGCGGCCAGGGCCCGGCGCCGCTCGTGCCCGCCGTATCCCGGGTAGGGATCGTCCAGCGAGTGCCCCTTCCAGACGGCGACCCCTGACGACAGCAGCCCGAGCGCAAGGAGCAACCACGACTGCAAGGAAACCAGGTTGAAGGGGCTCGCGAGCAGGCCCTGCCATACGACCTGCGTCGAAGTCTGGTCGCCGGTTGCTTGGTAGGCATCCCTGTAGTGAGCGACGAAGCCATTGAAGACGATCGCGGCTACCCCGAGGGCCAGGAAGCCGAGCATTCCGGCGGCTGCCTGCAGCAGGTTTCGGCGATGGGCCAGGCGGAGGAAGGCGAACCCGCTCAGGCAGCCGACCGCCACGTTGATCGCGGAAATCGCAAGGGCGAGCGCCACGCCGCCAGCCAGCCCGTAGTCCGACCCTGCGGCAAAGAACGTCCCGTTCAGGCCGGACTCCATCAGCCCCAATACGACCAGCGTGGCGAAGGAGAGCATCCGGTCCTTCGGGAGCCTCGGTCTCCGGCGGAGGCCCTGTTCCTGTCGGAACTCCGAGAACTCCGCTGCGGCCTCTGTCGCCTGCTTGCAGAGCTCGCCGGTCCGGCCACCCCATTCAGCCCGGATTTCCTTCAATCTCCGGACAGCGTCGTCCGCCTCCTGCCGCATGCCGGCGACCTCCATGGCGGTCTGGAGGCGCGATAGCGCGTCTCGGTAGGCGCGGAGGTGGGACAGCAGCGCCGTCAGGGAGCGGTCGCGTTCGACCGACACGTCCCCGAGGACCTGCCGCTCCAATGCGGAAAGGCCCGTGGCTTCCGTGGACGGGAAATTGCGCAGCCCGTCCTCGTGCCCCCGCTCTTCCAGGCCTCGGGACCGTGCGACGCTCTCGACGTCCACCGGATGCCAGATGGTCGTCAGGATGTCGCGCGAGCCGCTCAGCTTCTCGCGCAGCTTGTCTAGCGTGGGCACGGTGCCTCTCGTTGGACTTCCCCTCCCAACGATGGTCGCCGGGCAGTTGATTACCCGTTACCTAATTTCCGTTTCGATTGCATCTGCATATCGAGGAAGGCCTAGTCCATGACGTGAAGAGCGATCCGAAAGCCACAGCGACCCGACTTGGTTACCAAGCGCACGGGTGCGGCCGCGGCCAGGGCTGAATCAATTTCCTCTCAAGCAGGTAGCGTCGGACGACGTCGATGCGTCCAGTAGAGATCACCTTCGGATGGCGGCATGCCGCCGATGGGCCTCCGGCCTGCTCGCTGGGATCAGGCCCGGCTGCTCCGGCTGGGCGGAGCGCCGCCTGAACTCCTCCCAACCACGCAGGACCGGCAAGGCGGCGAACTCCTTCTCGTATGGCAGGCCCAGTGTGTCGCCCGACACGTCGGCGGCGATCAGAGCGACATGGGGAACGATCATGCATGCCGCGACGAGCGCGGGCCACCAACCCTGGCCCGGGCGTCGCTTCGCCTTGCCCCCCACCAGCGTCCGCGCGTCCGCACGGGCGCTGTTCCCGGCGATCAGCCAGACGATCGCGATCGGCACCAACAGGAAGGCCGCATCCCAGATTCCGCTGGCGACGGGTTGGAAGGTGTCCGTCCGTTTCGCTACCAGCGGGGGGATGACCGCGGGAGCGTACAGCTCCAGTAGGAGCGAGAAGGCCACCAGGGGTAGGAGCGCCCCCAGCCATGCCGCCCTGACGGCGCGCCGCCCGACCGCGTCGTAGGTTCTCAGCAGCCGGTCCCGCAACCGCTGGACCAGGTCGACGCTCACCGCGTTCTCCCAGCGCGCGGCGAAGTCCGCGGCCTTCCCCGCTCGGCGTGCGCCCAGCTCCTGCAGCAGGTCCTCCGTGAGCCTGGTGCCGCGAGCAGTACGGATCACGGCTTCCGCTCCTTGCGACGGGTCGAGGATCGCGTCGGTCGCGGGCGCGAGCAGCGCATCGAGGAACTTGGGAATAAAGGGGATGAGGGCGGCCTCGCCGACCGCGTCGATATCGAAGTCGACGCCCCGACAGGACAGCTCCGCCCGAACGTGCGGGAGCGTGCAGGCCAGGACGATGGTGGCCCCGCCGTGCGTCCGCCTAACCTCGACGTTGCGTTCCGAGGCATCGGCGACGGCGAGGATGCCCAGCTCGTCGATGGCGGCGCGGAAGCCCTGCGGGCTGTCGGTCGCATGGGCCATCGCCCGCGATACCGACCCTGTCAGATGGGCCGCGATGGTGTAGGTCCTCCAACCCGTGGCGCCGCACCCGGTGCACAAGGTGAAACCCTGCCCGCCGCATGACGGGCACTGGACCTTGCCTCCCTGGCAGGACCCGCAGGTTCCATAGGAGCTCTTGCCAGCACCGCCGCAGGATTGGCAGGTTACCGGCTGCATCGAGGTGTTGCCGATGCTGTCCTTGACGTAGCCGTTCACCGTGCCGGACCCGGAGCAGCTGATGCACCGGCCCCGCGCCGATCCTCCGCACGACGAGCATGTGACCTTCCCGAAGCTGCACTGGTAGCAGTGTTGGCGGCCGGAGCCGCCGCAGGAGCCGCACGCCTCGTGGAAGTGCCAGCGCCGCGGGACCTCACGCCATCGGAATCCAGGTTCCAGCGTCCTGAAGAGCCGGTAGGCATCCCGCTCGAGGTACTGTGCCAGGCCCTCCCAGGTCGTTGGATCGTTCATGGCCGCGTTGCAGTAGGCGGTCGCGTCCGCGACCGCCGCGCTCCTGCCCGCCATGCGCGTCGAACCGCCGGGGTCGTGCCTGCCGGACACGCTGCTGATGTCCGTCTTCCATCCCACGCCCGATTCCAGCGCCATGCCGACCCGCCGCTGACGGCAGGTTCCTAGCCTAAGCACGACGTCGGCGGCCGCGGCGCCGTTGCCGTCGACTAGCGACCGGACGTCGGACACCACCTTCGATACGAGCGGATGCAAGTCACCGGCCGCGGCGGTGTCCACTCGGATGCTCCCTGGTTCGACTCCCACGGCCAGGCTGTCCATCCGCCGATGCCAGGTCAATCAAGGTTTTCGTAATGACGCGCCGGAATGCCGCCTAGGGGTAGTGCACCGGCTTCCGTCTCTGGGCCTCCTCCGTCGCCAGCCGCTCCGGCATGAGCGGGCAAGCGTGCGACCGGTACGGGCAGGAGGCGCAACCGCAGCAGAAGTCCGTGGCGCCCCGAGGCGAGGGCGGCGCCGCGGCCTGGCCCTCGAGGACCTCCTCCAGGAAGTGCCTGCTGAAGGGATACACCCGCAGGTTCTTGCCGAAGAGCCGCTTGCGGTAGCCGGGCTCGCCGGAGGCCAGGATGTCCCGGAGGCGGAGCATGCGACCCACCCATTCTGGCTGCTGGTACTCCGGGATCTCGGTCGTGTTGACCTGTCCGAAATGGGCATCCACCAGCCGCTTCATCTCGAGGATGACGTGCGTCGGGGAGATCTCGCCATACCCCTCCCGAGCGAGGGTGGTGGCGGCTTCCTGGAGCACCTCGGCCGGGTCGTCGGGGTTGAAGGACGACCTGCTGGTCCTGGACAGGGCCGCCTCCAGCCATGCCCCATGCATCGGGTCCGCTGAGAGGCGCGCGAGTACCCGCAGAGGGGCCGCGATCTCCTCCGACCGTTCCGAGGCCGACGGGCAAACGTCGGCGTAGGCGGCCGCGATGTCGGCCACGTTGTCGAACGTCCAGGCGTGCAGCTCGTCCCTGAGGGCCTGCAGGCGCTCAGCCGGGGGCGGGGCGATGCCGCGGCGGGCGTCTGCCTGGCTCTGGGGCATCTTCCGGGTCTGGATCCGGATCATGCGCGTCCCGAGGATGCTGTCGACGCCCGTGGTGTTGTTGATGACCTTGATGCCGAACCCGTTGAGGCGCTCGACCTTGAAGTTCTTGCTGGCGTCGACCCAGACCTTCGTTGCCGTATCGCGGTTATAGCAGACCTTCAGCCACTGTACGAGGTCGCCGAAGGCGTTGCCGTCCTTGCCCGCCCGGGTGCTGATGGACTCCAGGTCGTCCAGTACCACCAAGCCCCTGGTTTCGTGGATGAGCCGGGCCGCTGCGGCCGCGTTCACCTGGCCGACGATGGTGCCGTTCGCGGACAGCATGCTGATGGCAATGCCTGCCGAGGACTTGCCGGACCCCGCCTCGCCCGAGAGCAGCAGGAGGGGGACGGACTGGAACACCGCCTGGCAGTACGTCGCCGCCGCCGTCAGGGCGAGGACGGCATAGTCTTCCTCGTAGGGGAGCCAGATGGTGGCCCGGAAGACCTGCAGGACCTGCTCTACGATTTCGCCGAAGGGGCGATGCTTGACCGTCTCGCCGCGCCTCTTCGCGGCGAGCCAGGCCTCGATCGACGGCCAGGACCAGCTCGGGTGGGCGGGCGCCCTGGGCATGCCGTCGATCAGCGTGCCGTCGGAGAGGCGGAGGACCCGCTTATCGAGCGGCGTGCCCTTGGGGGCGGGCATTTCGACGGCGTGCAGCTGCTGCCCGTCCGACCGCACCACGACGGTCTCCACGTGCTCGACCTTGCGGACGATCCCGTCCTTGTCGACGTCGATGCCGACCATGAGCGTGTCGACGGGGTAGTAGAGGTGGCCCCTGTGGAAGGCCCGGCCGATGTCGAGCGGCCGGTAGGCCTTGCGGCCGAGCCCGTCGTCGTCCTCGGGCCGTACCCCGTCCTCCATCTCCGGCGCGGCGGCGACCGCGGCCGCTAGGTCAGCCGCCGTGGCGCCCCCGGCGAAGTCGTCGCGCCAGGTCGCTCCCTGGGGCCGTAGGCGATGCACTGGCTTGCCCGCGGAGCGGTGCACGAGGCGGGCTATGCGGTCACCGCGGGCATCCCCAGGGGTAGCGACGTAGACCCCCTCCCAGGCGTCCCAGAACGCCGGCGACGACCATTCCCCGGGAGAGGCGTCCATGCCGGTCGAAGCGATGGCCTGGGTGGGCACGGGGCCTCCCGCACGCCGGGCCTCCTGCCATAGGCGCCATACGTCGGGCATGTCGCACACGAGGACGGCAGCGGACGGGCCGCTGGAGGCGTAGAAGGTGACCTCCTCCTTGGCTGCCGACCAGCAGGCGGCCTTGGGGTTCAGCGTCACCCCGGGGACGTCGGCCTTGCAGATGATCGCCAGCTGGGTGCCGTCGGCGGCGCGGAGCGGGAAGGTCAGCGCGTCGGCGTAGACCTTCTTGGTCCTCGGGCTCTCGTACGGCTTCTCGAGGCCGAAGCCGAAATGGTCGAGCGTCTCCTGCGCAAGGCCGCCCTCCTTGGTGAGCCACGCCATGGCCTTGGCATTGTCCCTCAGGCGCTTCCGGCGGCTTCCCTGGGCCTCAAGGTTCGCTGCCCTCCTGCGTTCCTCCTTGGCGGCTTCCGCCTTGCCCAGGTCGCGGGGGCTGCCGATGCCGAAGTCGAGGCCGGACCTTATGGTCGCCTGTGCCTCATGCAACGGGAGGCCGCAGCCGAGCGCGGCCTTGGCAAGGTGATGCTCGGCCGCGAGGCGGTCGAGGGCACCGGCTCCGACGAGGCTGCCGATCTTCACCGCCGCCCTGTGCAGCGTGTCGTTGCGGGTGCCCTCGGCGGCCCTGAGGACCGCAAGCACCTCTCCGTCCAGGGCCGCGCTGGCATACGCGGAGGCGTCCGCGGCGGGGCCAGGCCTGTCGGGCGCCGGGAGGGGCGCGAGCGCGGCGGCCGCGGCGTCCATGGCCTCGTAGAGCCAGGCAGGGGCAGGGGCCGCCTGTGCCTCCATGGGCGCGCGCCCTGGGGCCCACTCGTAGGCCCGGCCCGAGGTGTGCCGCGATGGCGGCGCGACTGTTCCTCCGCCTTCGGACCGGACGTCCAGCCCCAGGGCGAGCTTGGCGACGCTGTTGCGCACCGCCCGGCCCTCCGGGTAGCGGAAGTAGAGGTGGCGGCCGCCTCCGCCGGTCCTGCACTCCACGGTGTCGGGCAGCCTGCCGTTTCGCGCGACCAAGGCGGCGAGGGAGGCCTCGCCCTGGGCGCCGTCTACGTCGAGCACCCAGACGCCGCTCGCAGGGCCCGTCGCGATGCCCACGTTGCAAGCTTGGCGGAACGCGACTTCGATGGCGCCGGGGGAAGCGGTGCCGCTCTTGAAGCCGTGCTCGGCGCGGGGATGCTTTCCCGGCTTTGAGCAGTCCGTCCTGCCGCACCCGCAGCCGCCGGCGGCCTTGAGGCCGTGGATGGGCACGACGCGCCAGCCCAGCGCGCCGTAGGCTTGGGCCGCCGCACACACGGCAGCTGCCGTGTGGACGACTCCGATCCCCACCTCAAAGCGCCCCGGCAAAGAAAGGCTGCAGCTTCGTCGAGAGCCACGAGTTGTAGGACTTCAGGCCGTCGTCAGGCGTATCGTGCCCGTAGTTCTCCAGCACGGTCTCGAGCTTGTCGTGGAGGATGTGGGCTACCGTGAGGTAGTCCTTCGGGTGCGCCCGCAGCCAGGCGGTCGCGACTATGTGCCTGAACGCATGAGTGCCGAAACCGAGGAGCTCGGGGAAGTCTTTGGCGTACCTGGCCGTCAGAGAGACGACGACTATAGTCAGCGTGCTGGCGATTAACGGCCTGCCGAATTGGCTGAGGAACACTTTATCCGTATCCTGGCCATCCTTAAGGAGGAGCGGACGGGCCTTAAACAAATAGAGCTCGATGAGAGGCCATAGGTCGGCAGGGACGCCAACGTCGTAGAGTTCCTTCGCAGCGCCGGCCTCGTTCTTGAGCTCGTGGGACTCGTACCTGAGGCGCCACGCACCTTCAGGGGTCTGGTAGAGGTTCCCCCTGTCAGAAGATGTCGGCGCGCTCCGATAGCGCATCTCCCGGAAATTTCTGTTCCGGAGAGGATTGGACGCGAGCATCCTGAGGAGCAGTTGGTCGCGAACCCAGATGGCCAAGTACTTCGAGGCAGGGTAGCCAAGTTCTAGGCGAGCCGGGGGCATGTCCGCCGAGTGAGCATCTATGATGGCGGTAATGACTGC
>CAXTFJ010000078.1:0-9762 GCA_964243405.1 uncultured Lichenihabitans sp.
GGCGTTCATGCTTGGACGGACCGGCTGGATCGCCGCGCTTCGCTCGCGATGACGAACCGGGATTTGATGAGGCTTGATCAGCGCAGGTCGTCTAAGTTAGCGCCGATGGGCCCTGAGCCGGGGGGACGGCTCCGCATCGCGGGTGGGGGAGGACGGGGATGCGCCTGGATCGACGGATCGTCTGGCTGCTGGGCCTGATCCTGCTCGCGGTCGTGCTGTGGCTGCTGCTGGACGAGGTGCTCTTCCCGCCGCTACCGATTCCGGCCGGCGTCGCGCCGATCTCCAAGTGAGCCAAGGGCGTCGGCTCTCGGGCCGCGGTCTCCGGCCGCTGTAACCCGACCCGCCATTCGTTCGTATCTGGCGGATCAGTCCGGAGTCGCGCGGGCTGCGGCAGAGATTCCTCCCCATGGAGATGCACCAGGTCCGGTACTTCCTCGCGGTCGCCAAGCATCTCAACTTCACGCGGGCCGCGGAAGAACTGCGCGTCGCGCAACCCTCGCTCACGCGGGCCATCCAGAAGCTCGAGTCCGAGCTCGACGGCCCCCTGTTCCGGCGGGAGCGTTCCAACACCCACCTGACCGAGCTCGGCCGCATGATGCTGCCGCACCTGCAGACGGCCTTCACGGCCGCCGAAACCGCCAAGGGGCAGGCGCGCCACCTGACGAAGCGCGAAGTGGGGTCGCTGCTGCTGGGCGTCGGCATCGCGGTCGAGACCGACGCGGTCGCGGGTCTTTTGTCCGGGGTCGTGGGCGAGATCCAGGGGCTCGACATCGGCGTCGAGGTCGCCCCGTCGGGCGCCGTCGAGCGCGGCCTGCTGGCGGGCGAGTTCGACGCCGCCGTCCTGAGCCTGACCGAGGGGTCGCACGACCGCTTCGACCTCCACCCCCTCGGCGACGAGGCCGCCGTCGTGGCGTTTCCGGCCTTCCATCGCTTCGCGTCCCTGCCCAGCGTGGACATCGAGGAGCTCGACGCCGAGCCGCTGATCGTGCGGACGGGATGCCGGTTCGACGAGGAGCTGGTCGCGCGGCTCAAGGCGCGCGGCCTGGTCCGCCTCGCCCGGCACCGCAGCAACGACCCCCGCTGGATCGCCGCCCTGGTCCGCCACGGGTTGGGCTGCGCGGTTATGACCCGGTCCGCCGCGATGGCGGGCGGATTGGCCCATTGTTCCGTCGACGGGCTCGACCTTCGGCACCGGACGGCGCTCGTCACCGTGGCGGGACGTCGGCATTCCGGCCCCCTGACGGCGCTGATCCAGCGGATCGGCGCGAGGTCTGCGCACGCGCCATGAGCCGACCTGCCGTCAGCGAACCTGTCCGGGCCGGGACTGCGCGGCGCCCCGCGCAAACGGCACGTCGCCCGCGATCCGCCGCCGGCGCGCGTTGGCCGTTCCATGCCCGTCTGCTATCACGGAGACCGAAATCCGGCATCGAAACCATAGCCAATCGGCATTTTCAAAAGATCGCCGGATGCTTAGGAATGCTTCATGCTAGGGTGCTGTTCCCGTGCGCCGGCCGCACGACCGAGAAGCCAAGACCTCCTCATGGGCGACACGACACGGGCCGCCGGACGTCTGAGCCGAGGCGTCCGCCCTCGTCGCGTCCCGGCCTCCGGGAGCTGGGCGGAGTGACCCTACCGTCTCAACCGGCTCCTGGTGGATCGTGCGGCATCGCCGTCATGGCCAAGGCTTCCGCGCCCGGCCGCACCAAGACGAGGCTGGTGCCGCCGCTGACGTTCGAGGAGGCGGCCTCCTTCAACCCCGCCTTTCTCCCGGACATCGCCGCCAAGCTGCTGCGCGCCGGCCGCGAGGCGCCCATCAAGCCCTTCATGGCGTTCGGTCCCTCGGGATCGGAACCCTTCTTCCACGCCATCCTGCCGCCCGGCGTCGGGCTCATCGAGTCCTGGTTGCCAGACTTCGGCCGCTGCCTGTCGCACGCCATCACCGCCATGCTGGACGCCGGCCTGTCGGGCGCCTGCGTGCTCAACGCCGACAGTCCTACGCTGCCGATGGCTTACCTGGTCGAGGCGGCCCGGCGTCTCGCGGAACCCGGGGACCGGATGGTGTTCGGCCCGTCGACCGACGGGGGCTACTACCTCCTCGGCGTCAAGCACCTGCACGCGCGGCTGTTCGAGGACATCACCTGGAGCACCGAGGTCGTGGCCGCGCAGACGCTGGAACGGGCCCGCGAGATCGGGTTGCCGGTCCACGTGCTGCCCACCTGGTACGATGTGGACGACCGGGACACCCTGAGCCGTGTGGTGTCCGATCTGGCCGGGCGCGACGGGCCCGCGGACCACGACGTCCGGCCCGATCCCGCGCCCGCGACGGCCGCGCTGCTCCTGCAACTCGACAGGACGGCCGGGTTGGCCGGACGGCTCGGGATCGAAATGCCCGACGGCCTGTCCCGCGCGGATTGGGCGACGTCCGGAGCGACGGCTTGACCCTAGCCGGAACGCTGCCCGCCCTGTCGCGTATCCGGCCGGTGCCGTCCGGTCGCCTCACGGCGTCCACCTGGAGTCTGCCCGCGCTCGGCCTGGTGATGGTGGGCGTGCAGGCGCTGGGCCTGCTGGCCCAGGTCGACGACGCGCTGCACCCCAATATCATCCTCATGCTCGTTCAGGGGGGCGTCTACGTTGCCGCCGTGCTGCTGCTGTGCCGCGGCGCGCCGGTGGGTCTCGGCTGGGTCCTGGGCATCGCCGTGGCGCTGCGCCTCATGCTGCTCGTGGCGCCGCCGTTCCACTCGACGGACGTCTACCGCTACGTGTGGGATGGCCGCGTGCAGGGGGCCGGGATCAACCCCTATGTCTACGTGCCCAACGATCCGGCCTTGGCGCCGCTGCAGGACGCCGCGGTGTGGCCGCGCATCAACCGCGCCGACTACGCGCCGACCATCTACCCCCCCGCCGCTCAGGCCTTGTTCTTGCTCGTCACACGCGTGAGCGACTCGGTGGCGGGCATGAAGATCGCCCTGGTGCTGCTCGAAGGGGTGACGGCTTGGGTTCTGGTCCGCTTGGCCGACCGCAAGGCCCTGCCGCGCCGCATGCTCCTCGTCTACGCCTGGAGTCCGCTGGCCGTGTGGGAGATCGCCGGGGCCGGGCACGTCGACGCCGCCATGGCGACCTTCGTGATGCTCGCCGTGCTGGCCCGCGAGCAAGGGCGGGACGGTTGGGCGGGCGTGGCGCTCGGGCTCGCGGTGCTGGTCAAGTTCCTGCCGGTCGTGATCCTTCCCGCGCTGTGGCGGCGGGGGGATTGGCGGTTGCCCGCCTGCCTGGCGCTCGTCGTGGTCGCGGGCTACCTGCCCTACCTGGGGGCGGGCTGGAAGGTCCTGGGCTTCCTGCCCTCCTACGCGGGCGAGCAGGGCCTGAGCGACGGGACGGGTTTTTGGCTGGCGCGGCTCGCGGGCGGGCTCACGGGGATGACGGTTTCTCCGCTCGCCTACGTGGCCTTCGCCGGATGCGGGCTCGCGGCCCTGGCCCTCGCGCTCGTCGCGTGGCGGCCGCAGGGGCGGGACGTCACGGCGGCGTCGCTCGCCATGGTGGCCGCGGGCACCGCGGCGCTGTCGCCGGTCTACCCGTGGTATTTCCTCTGGATCGCCCCATTTTTATGTTTCGTCCCGAGCCTGCCCCTTCTGTGGCTCACGGCCGGCGGGGCGGTGCTCTATTGGGACGACGCCCGCGTCATCCCTTGGGTGGGTGACGTGCTCTACGGTGGCGCGCTCCTCCTTTTCCTCGCGGCGGTCGTCCTGCCGCGTGTTGCCACGCTTCGATCGGGACAGTTCGCATGAGCATGACAACCCTCGCCGACCCCCGCCGCTACCACGAAGCGGCGCCAGCGGCGCGCGCGTCGCGGGTCGAGCGTCCCCCCGTCTGCCTCTACCTGGAGACGACGAACCGCTGCAACCTGCTCTGCACGACCTGTCCCCGCACCTACGCCGAACTCGAGCCCCCGGCCGACATGAGCTGGGAGCTGTTCACCTCCATCGTCGACCAGGTGCCGGAGGCGAAGCGCGCGGTGCTGCACGGCGTGGGCGAACCCATGCTGGTCAAGGACCTCGGCCGCATGGTCCGCTACCTGAAGGACCGCGGCGTCTACGTCCTGTTCAACACCAACGGCACCCTGCTCAACGAGAAGAACGGGCGCGCCATGATCGAGGCGGGGCTCGACGAGCTCCGCGTGTCGCTCGACGCGTCCACCCGCAAGTCCTACCTCGCGGTGCGCGGCAAGGATTATTTCGACCGCATCCTCCGGAACGTCCGCGCCTTCCGCACCCTGCAGGAGCGCGAGGGCCACACCAACCCGCGCGTGTCGGCGTGGCTGACGGGCCTCAAGGAGACCCTGCCCGAACTGCCGGACTTCGTGCGGGTCGCGGCCCAGCTCGGCGTCAAGGAGGTCTACCTCCAGCGCCTCGTGTTCTTCGAGGACGACTCGATCGGCCAGGCGCGGCCCGACCAGGCGCTTTACGAGAAGATGACGCGCGACGACGCCATCTACCTCGACCAGGCCGCGGTGGTGGCCAAGGAGCTCGGCTTGACCTTCTCGGCCTCGGGCGCCGCCTCCGAGCCGGGCATGAGCCTGAAGCGCCACGACGACAAGAACCCGTGGTCGCTGTGCCGCCGCCCCTGGACGGTGATGTATTTCACCGCGAACGGCCGGGCGCTGCCCTGCTGCATCGCCCCCTTCTCCCAGCGCGGCTACGAGCACTACACGCTGGGCGACGCCACGCAGACCAGCATCCGCGACATCTGGAACGGGGTCGCCTACGAGGATTTCCGGGCCGCCCTGCTGTCCGACAAGCCGCCGCAGGCCTGCGCCAGCTGCGGCATGAAGTGGAGCCTCTGACCATGCTGGGCGGAGCCCGGGTGGCGCTGGTCGTTCCCACCCTCGACGAGGCGGACGCCATCGGGCCCGCGCTGGCCCGCGTGCCGCGCGACCTCGTCGACCGCGTCATCGTGGCCGACAGCGGGAGCCGGGACGGCACGGCGGAACGGGCCGCAGCCGTGGGCGCGGAAGTGCTGTCGGTGGGGCGGGGCTACGGCCGGGCCTGCCTGGCGGGCGCCGAGGCCGCAGCCGATTGCGACGTGGTCGTGTTCATGGACGGCGACGGCGCCGACCGTCCCGAGGTCATCGACACGCTCGTGGGTCCCATCGTCCGGGGCGAGCAGGATTTCGTCCTCGGGTCCCGTACGCGCGGCGTCCGCGAGCCTGGCAGCATGGGCGCCCACCAGATCCTGGCGGGTCACGTGCTGGGGGGCGTGCTGGGCCTGGGCTACGGGGTCGCCTATTCCGACATGTGCGCCTTCCGCGCCATCCGGCGCGACACCCTGCTGGGCTTGGGTATGCGCGAGATGACGTTTGGCTGGAACGCCGAGATGCAGATGCGCGCGGCCCGCGCCCGCCTCCGCGTGCTCGAAGTCCCGGTGCCCTACGGCGTCCGTGCCGGCGGCGAGTCCAAGGTCGCGGGCACGGTCCGCGGCACGGTCCGCGCCGGAACACGCATCCTCGCGACGATCGTCAGGGTCGTCCGCGAGCCCGCTCCCGAAGCCCGCCCTGTACAACGTTGAGTTGACGTGGACCGCTTGCACTTGACTCCCACCCTCCCCCCATCCCAGAGCTCCGCGGCCGACTCGCCGCTCCTGGCCCGCGACGACTATCGCGCGCCGTCGGTGTTCCGCCCCGAGAACATGCTGCGGGAATCGCGTCGGCAGAAGGGGCTGAGCTACGGCCGAGTGCCCCGCGTCTGCATCCTCGATCCCGACGCCGACATCGTGCATCTGCTCCACGCTTCGCGGGGCGCCGTGCGGTCGAAGCACTGGGCCTGCTACCATTCCGAACTGTGGGAGTGGCAGGACGACCAGGGCACGCTCGGCATCGTCGGCGGCGCGGTCGGCGGCTCCTACGCGGTACTCGTCGCCGAGCAGCTGTTCGTGTCGGGCTGCGAGCTCGTGATCAGCATCGCCTCGGCCGGGCAGATCACCCCGGTCGCCCACGATCCCACCTACGTGCTGATCGAGCGCGCGGTGCGCGACGAGGGCACCAGCCACCATTACCTGCCGGCCTCGCCCTTCGTGGACGCCGATCCCGATCTCGTCGCCCTGGCCGACGGCGCCATGGCGGGCGCGGGCTGCAACGTCGTCCGCGGCACGACCTGGACCACCGACGCGCCGTTCCGGGAGACCGCCGCCGCCATCGCGGAGCGGCGCGGGCAGGGCGTCAGCACCGTCGAGATGGAAGCCGCCTCGCTGCTGGCCTTCGCCAAGGCCTGCGGCCGGCCCGTCGTCTGCCTGGCCCACGTCACCAACCAGCTCGGCTGCATCGAGGGCGACTTCGAAAAGGGCGAGTTGAACGGCGCGGCGCTGTCCCTGAAGCTCGGCCTGTCGATCGCGACCGCCTGGGTCGAGGCGGCCCAGCAGCGACAATCGGCGTGACCCCGGCTCGGCCGTGACCGCCGCGGGACCGGTCGCCGCCCCCCGGTCGCGCGCCGCCGTTTCCGCAGCTTTCGCGCTTCTCCGGACGATCCGCTCCCTCGGGACCGTGACCGAGGGCTGGATCGACCTGCTGATCCGCTTCTGGCTAGCCCAGGCCTTCCTGGCCGGAGCCGTTGCCGACCTGATGGCCAACAAGGCGCCCGCGATGGCCGGGCCCGGCGCGCTGGCCGGGTTCCTCAATCCCGTCGTGGCCTCGCCCGCGGGCGTGCTGGTCCAGACGCTGTGTCCCGTCCTGCTGCTGCTCGGCCTCGGCACCCGCGTGGCTGCCGTGCCGCTGCTGATCCAGGCCCTGCTCCTGTCGGACGCGGAAACGCCCGCCATCCTGCGGCACTTCTGGACGGCGCTGCTGGGCTGGATGGTGGTGATGGGGCCGGGCGCCTTCTCGATCGACGCCCTGCTCGGCCGCGGCCTCGATTCGAGCGCCATTCCCGGTGCCCGGCGGGTTGCGGCGCTGTTCGCGGCCGTGACGCGCTACGGAGGTCCGGTGTACCAACTGCTCGTGCGGCTGTGGATCGCCACCGCGCCGCTGGCCGCCGCAGCCGCCGCGTTCGGTTGGATGACGCCCGTGGCGCTGCAGCCGGTCAGCCCCTGGCTCGCCGCCGTTCCCGACCGGGTGGCCGCCACCCCGCCCGCGCTCCTCCTCGCCGCCGGCCTGCTGCTCGCGTTGGGTCTCGCCACCCGCGCCTGCGCGCTGGGCCTGCTGGTCGCGATCCCCGTCGCGCAGGTCGGCATGACGTTCGACACCCGCCTCTACTGGGCGCTGCTGCTCGGGCTCCTGCTGACGCGGGGGCCCGGCCCGATCGCCCTCGACCGCCTGCTGGACGCGGCGTTGCGCAAGCTGGACCGACGGACGGACGCGCCCGTCGCGACCCTGCCGCACGTCGTCATCGTGGGCGGAGGCTTCGGCGGCGTGTCGGCCGCCCGCGCGCTGGACGGCGCGCCCTGCCGCGTCACCCTGGTCGACCAGCGCAACCACCACCTCTTCCAGCCGCTCCTCTACCAGGTCGCGACCGCGGGCCTGTCGCCCGCCGCGATCGCGACGCCGATCCGCAGCCTGTTCCGCGTCCAGGACAACGTCCGGGTCCTGCTCGCGGAGGTGACGGGCGTCGCCCGCGACGCGGGCGAGGTGGTGCTCGACGGCGGACGGCTCGCCTACGACTACCTCATCCTGGCCACGGGGGCGGAGCACAGCTACTTCGGCCGCGACGACTGGGCCGCGGCCGCGCCGGGCCTCAAGCGGATCGAGGACGCCACCGAGATCCGCCGCCGGCTGCTGACGGGGTTCGAGCGGGCCGAGAACGCCGCCGACCCGGCCGAGCGCGCGGGCTGGCTGACGTTCGTGATCGTGGGCGGCGGCCCGACCGGCGTGGAACTGGCCGGCGCCGTCGCCGAACTGGCCCGCAACGGCCTGACGCTGGAATATCGCGCCATCGACCCGGCCGACGCGCGGGTGATCCTGGTCCAGTCGGCGCCCCGGCTGCTGCCGACGTTCCCGGACTCCTTGTCCACGGACGCCACGGCGGAACTGAAACGGCTGGGCGTCGAGGTCCGCACGGGCGCCAAGGTCGAGCAGATCGACCGCGACGGCGTGGTGGTGAGTGGCGAGCGCATCGCGGCCCGGACGGTGCTGTGGGCTGCCGGCGTCGCGGCCTCGCCCGCGGGGCGCTGGCTCGAGGCGCCGACCGACAAGGCGGGCCGGACGGTCGTCGGCCCCGACCTCACGGTCGCGCCCCACGCCAACGTCTTCGTCATCGGCGACGCGGCCGCGTCCAAGGGCTGGAACGGGCAGGCGGTGCCCGGTCTCGCGCCCGCCGCCAAGCAGGGCGGCGCCTACGCGGCCAAGGTGATCCGCGCCCGCCTGAAACACCGGCCGCCGCCCAAGCCCTTCCGCTACCGGCACGCGGGCAGCCTCGCCACGGTCGGCCGCCGCGCCGCGGTCGCGGAGTTCGGGTGGCTGCGGGTGCGCGGCGCCCCCGCGTGGTGGCTCTGGGGGGTGGTGCACATCATCTTCCTGGCGGGCGGGCGCAACCGCGCGTCCGTGATCCTGGAATGGGCCTGGGCCTACCTCACCTTCCGCCGTGGCAGCCGGCTCATCACTGACGAGCGCTAGCCCGCGCGGCTTGACGCGACGCGCCCGCCTCCGTCAGGTGCGGCCCGCGAACGGAGGAAAACCTTGTCCGACCGGCCCGACGACCCTGCCGCGAGCGTCGCGCACCTGCGCGATGTCGAGATCCGCGTGGCGCGCGCGGCCCGCGACGCCGGGCGCGACCCGGCCGCCGTCACGCTGGTCGCGGTGTCGAAGACCTTCTCGGCCGAAGAGATCGCCCCGGTGATCGCGGCGGGACAGCGCGTGTTCGGCGAGAACCGCGTCCAGGAGGCGAAGGGGAAATGGCCGGCCCTGCGCGACGCCACGCCCGGACTGAGCCTGCACCTGATCGGCCCGCTCCAGTCCAACAAGGCTCGCGAGGCCGTGGACCTGTTCGACGTGATCGAGGCCGTGGACCGCCCAAAGATCGCGGAAGCGCTGGCGACCGAGGTTGCGCGGAGCGGACGGCGGCCGGACTTTCTCGTGCAGGTCAATACCGGGGCGGAACCGCAGAAGGCGGGGGTGCTACCCGAAGAGGCCGACGCCTTTCTGGCCGAATGCCGCGACCGCTACGGCCTGCCGGTGACGGGCCTCATGTGCATCCCGCCCGCGGGCGAGCAGGCGAGCCCGCACTTCGCGCTGCTGGCCGCCATCGCCCGGCGCAACGGCCTGAAAACCCTGTCGATGGGCATGAGCGCCGACTTCGAGCTCGGCATCCAGCTCGGCGCCACCCACGTGCGGGTGGGCAGCGCGATCTTCGGGACGCGGCCGCGCCTGCCGCCCGCGGCCTGAGCGGCAGCACAACGAAAAACCGCGCCGGACGGCGCGGTTCGTTCAACTTGCAAAAAACCCTGATCGGTTCAGGAAGCGGCCTGAGCCAGCTTCTTCACGCGCGCGGCCAACCGCGACACCTTGCGGGACGCCGTGTTCTTGTGGATCACCCCGGCCTGGGCGGAGCGCATCAGGAGCGCCTCGGTTTCGCGCAGCACGCCCGTGGCGGCGGAAGCATCGCCCGCGGTGATCGCTTCCTCGGCCTTGCGGATCTGCGTCCGCATCCGGCTGCGCCGCGCGCGGTTCACCTTCGTGCGACGCTCGATCTTGCGGACGGCCTTCTTGGCCGAGGTGGTATTCGCCATGTGTGTCTGTCTGCCTTGACGGTGAGCTCGGGCGCCTTGACCGGCGCGCCATAGCCG
>CAXTFJ010000078.1:9772-21651 GCA_964243405.1 uncultured Lichenihabitans sp.
TCTAGAATGCCTTGGAACTGGACGAGGGCTTCGCGCGAAGCCGCGATAGCGCACGGGTGCCGGAACCTCGCGGCACCGGAGACGGACGCGGTATAGGCGAAAGCGGGGGCGCGCGTCAACGATTTCCGGGCGGGCGGTCGAGGGTCAGTCTGATCGTCGCGGGCCTGCGACGACGGACTGAAGGTCGCTTTCGACCCTGTGCGGACTTGGCGATGTCTGCTTCCGGATATACCGCGCTCTCACCCGCGCTGGTTCGTTTTGGATGATCGTGGATTATCGTAAGCCCATGACCCCGGCGTCCCAAGGGCCTGTCGGAAGGCTGCGCGTCCACGTCCCGAAAGCCACGACCGGAACGATTGCATCTCGGGGTTGATCCCACGCAGGACATCAAGGTCCGCGTGGCCCGCAAGGGGTCCTTCGTCCAGCAGGGCAGTCAATTTCTCGAGGAAGGGATTTGCCGCGAGGAGTTGATCGGGAAAACGCGCATAGGTGATGGGACGGCCGGCCGCCTCCGTAAACAAGGTTTCCAGGTCGCGGCCTGTGACCGTGTCGCTCGCGATCTCGAACGTTTCTCCCCCGAAGCGCGCCGGATCTGCAAAGATCGCGGCGACGAACTTGCCGATGTCTTCCACGGCCAGGAGCTGGATCGTTTGGTCGGGCTTGGCGAAGAAGGTGAACCGCCCCTGGTCCAGCCCGAAGCCCGGCATCACCAGCATCTCCATGAAGGCCACCGGCCGGACGACGGTCGCGGTGATCGGCAGCGTGCGGATATGCGCCTCGATGCGGGCCTTGCTGTCGAAATGCCCCATTCCGGTCGGCTCGTCGCCAACAGCACCACCGGAAGAGTAGACGAGATGCTTGACGCCGCTCTCGACCGCCAAGTCGGCGATGGCGATACCGAAACGCACCTCGTCCTCGTCGCTCACGGTGCCACCGGGCGAACTCGGCTGAACGCTGAAGACGCCGTGCGCGCCCTCCATCGCGCCGCGCATGGACGCCAGGTCCGCTAGATCGCCCTGGACGACCTCGACATCCTTGCGCCGCAAGGCCCGCGAGCGGTCCGACGACGGCTCGCGCACCAGGGCTCGAACATGCCACCCTGCCGCAAGCAGCGCGTTGGCGACAGAGCCGCCCTGCTGCCCGGTCGCCCCGAAAACCAGGACCGTCCCTTTGCCGTCAACCATGGATCACCTTCACGTTCCGCGTCGAAGGCCCCCTATGTAGACGCATGCGGGACTGCCGGAAGACGGCACATCTTCATGCCTCGGGCACACGGAGGGAACTCTTGACCGCATCGACGACCGGCCCGACCCGCAGAAACGGCGTTCGAGCGCCGTTGCTGAAACCTTGCGTGTCCCACGACGTGCTGGCGCGGCTCGGAGACAAGTGGACGACGTCGGTCGTGTGGCTGCTCGCCGAAGCGCCGGATCATCGGCTTCGGTTTTCCGCCATCCGCAACGGCATCGACGGTGTGACCCAGCGCATGCTGACCGTGACGCTTCGTGGCCTTGAACGCGACGGCTTGGTCGAGCGGCACTATTTTCCAGAGGTGCCGCCGCGGGTCGAGTACGAGTTGACCGACCTGGGGTTGGGCATGTTCCAGGCGCTCGCGGGCTTTGCGGATTGGCTGAGCCGCGGTTGGTCCCGCATCGAAGGCGCTCGGAAGGAGTTTGACCAGGCCCTCAGATCGGAACCGAAGCCCGTCAGAAGATAGCACTCCGAGAGGGCTGGCTCGCTCCGTCCTGCATCCGGCGTGGAATGCAGCCGTGGCCTGTTTGGGGCACACCCAAAGCGAACCAGGCGGCGAGCCGTTCCGCGTCCGCTTCCGGCGTCGAAGTCAACGGCCGCTCCCCACCCCAAAGCAGCTGATAAACAGGTCGAATTTCAAGCTGACCCATGACCCGGCCGACGCTCACGCCGGACCCCGTCAGTCGAACAGGTGCCGACCCACCCACGCGCCGATCGGGTGGGTGGGGGCCAGCGCCAGCCGCAGCGCGAGCAGGCAGCATACGGTTACGAGCAGCGGCCGCACCAGCCGCGCCCCGTGCCGCACCATGAGCAGCACGCCGAGCCGCGCGCCCAGGAACTGGCCCACCCCCATCACGAGCCCGATCGCCACCACCACATGGCCCGAGAAGGCGAGCAGCCCGAGCGCCGCCAGGTTGCTCGCGAAATTGGCGAGCTTGGTGTGCGCCGTGGCCTTCAGCAGGCCGAAGCCCAGGAGTCCCACGAAGCCCATGGTGAAGAAGGAGCCTGTGCCGGGGCCGAAGACGCCGTCGTAGAAGCCCACCAGCGGCACCACGGTCGCGGTGAAGACGGGGCGCGACACGCGGTGGTGGACGTCCTCGTCGCTCGTGCGGCGCGACAGGGCGAAGTAGATCGCGACCCCCGCCAGGATGAAGGGAAGCGCCACGGACGCGGCTTCGCGGGGCACGCGCGTCAGCGCCACGGCGCCCGCGACAGAGCCCGCCGCCGCCGCGGCCCCGATCGGCCACATGCGCCGCAGGTCGATCCGCCCCGCCCGCGCGAAGGCCAGCGCCGCCGATCCCGACCCGAAGCTCGACTGAAGCTTGTTGGTGGCGAGCACCGTCACGGGGTCGAACCCCGCCAGCGCCAGCGCCGGCACGGTGATGAGGCCGCCGCCGCCCGCCATCGCGTCGACCAGGCCCGCCAGTAGGGCGGTGGCGAACAGGACGAGGGCGACCGTCACGGGGACGGGGAACGGCGGGGCATGGCTGCGACCGGTCGGGGAGGCGAAGGGCCGCCACCGAAACGCGAAGCGACGCCGCCCTGTCAAGCCGCTTTCCGCTCGGGTAGCGTCCCCGGACCGAGGTCGAAGGCAGGTGGGTGGCCCGCCCGCCATCGGGCTCGCGCCGGACGCGCGTCGCCGACGAGGGGACCGCATTCCCCGCGCCCGGACCGGCCCGGACCATCGGAAATCTTGGGAGAGCGGCATCATGGGTGGGAGCGAACTTCAGGGCGAAAAATCTCCGTCCCAGAGGATCGACGAGAAGATCAGGGACCTGGGCGATTGGCGGGGAGAGGTGCTCACCCGGATCCGCGCGCTGATCAGGCAGGCCGACCACGAGATCGTCGAGGAGTGGAAATGGAGGGGGGTACCGGTCTGGTCCCGCGACGGACTGGTCTGCACGGGGGAAACCTACAGGGACGTGGTGAAGATGACCTTCGCCCAGGGCGCCGCGCTTCACGACCCGGCCTGCCTGTTCAACGCGAGCCTCGAAGGCGGCACGAGACGCGCCATCGACGTCCGCCAAGGCGGGGCGATCGACGGGGAGGCGCTGACGGCCCTGGTTCGCGCGGCCGTGGCGCTGAACACGTCCCGAGTCCGACGCAAGTCGCGGGGGTGAGGTCGAGGTTCGCGGAAAAGGCGCGGTCCGCCCGCCGGTGGGTTTCGGCTGCTTTGGGGTGGTTTGCAGTCCGTCTGCTTCGGGTGAGCCGATGCGCCGGATCAGACGGTCACCTGTCTGTGTCGGCTCACGGAGCAGCTGCGTCCCTCGTAAAAGTATCAGTCCATGGTCCGCGTGAGAGCTATCACCGCGGCTTCGATCTCGCCCGCGAGCGTGTCATCGATGCTCGCACGTCGAAGCACCGCCGCGCCGACGATCGCCGCCAGAAGCGCGAGGCGGTCCGCGCGAGGCGGATCACCTGAGATCACCCGCGCGAGACGTGCCAAGCCCTTCGTGAAGGTCTCACGCATGGCGCTGTCGGGGGGGAAGCGGGACACATCAACCGCAAGCGTCGTCATGGGACAACTCTGCTCGGGGAGCTTCGGAGCAAGGTAGACTTCCGCGATCCGGCGGGCACGACCCTGTGCATCGCCTCGCGCGGCTTCAGCAAGCGCCTGTTCGGCGTCGGTGAACGCGTGCGCGCAGGCTTGCGCAACAAGGGCGTCCTTCGAGCCGAATTGACCAGGGAACGCGCCTTGGGTCAGCCCTGCCGCGGCCATGAGTTCCCTGACGCCGACGCCATCGACGCCCTTCTGTCGGATCAGGCGGGACGCCGCAGCGACGACCGCCTCGTGATTCTTCGCGGCCTGCTCCCGCGAGACCCTACCCATTGCCGCTCCTTCTTAAATGACAATCGAACTTTATTACGATAGAAGTCGTACGTCATTTAAGGAGGAACGCATGGAACTGCAAGATGGAAAGGTCGCCCTGATCACCGGCGGCAGCCGCGGGCCCGGGGCTGCCAGCCCGACCCTCTTCGCGGAAGGGGGCGCAGGGGGCGCAATCACGGGGCGTCCCGTTGCGGAGGGCGAAGCGGTGGCGGCGCGGATCAGGAACGCCGGGGGTGAGGCAATCTTCATTCAGGCTGATCTGAATGAGACGGACACCATCCCCGGCGTCATCGCGGCGGTCGTCGCACGCTACGGTCGCCTCGACATTGCCTTCAACAACGCAGGCACGGCGGCGGGCGGTCCGATCCAAGACATGGACGAGGCCGTGTGGGATCGGGTCATGGATACCAACCTGAAGACGGCCTTCTTCTGCCTGAGGGCGGAAGCCGAGCAGATGAAGCGCCAGGGCGGGGGCGCGATCGTGTTCAACGGCTCGGTGCTCGCCAACATCGCCTTCCCGGGCACGTTGGTCTACAGCGCGAGCAAGGGGGGGATCACCGCCCTGAGCCGGGCGGCCGCCGTCGAGCTTGGACCGCTCGGCATCCGCGTGAACGCGATCAATCCCTCGATCACGCGGACGCCGCTCACGGCAGGCATGATCGCCAGTTCCGACGGTGTGGAAAGCCAACCCTTCGCACCTCTCGGCAGCATTCCGCTTGGTCGGCTCGCCGAACCTGAGGAGATGGCGCAGGCGGCATTGTTTCTCCTGTCCGACCGTGCATCGTACATCAACGGCCATGCGCTCGTCGTCGATGGGGGGCAGAGCGCGCGGTAAAGGCAGGCGGTGGCCGACATCGTCAGACCTCGTCGACGTCGGTCGCTGTCTCGCGACCGAACGTCTGGTCTCGGGCGCGATGAAGTATTCCGAATGGCCTTCTTGGATCGGAAACAGCCGCGAGTTCGTCACCCTCGCTTGGGGAGGTTCGCACCGGCCCGCCGCCCGCCGCCCGTGACAAGCCCCGCCCCGAGGCGCTAGCGTGAGGGCGCTGGAGCGCGCCATGACCTTCCGTTCGATCTACGCCCACGGCTTCGCCCGGGTCGCGGCCTGCACGATCAAGACCGCGCTGGCCGACCCCGACGCCAACGCGACGGCGATCCTGGAGGTCGCGCGGCAGTGCCACAAGCGCGGCGCCGCGCTGGCGCTGTTTCCCGAGCTTTGCCTGTCGGGCTACGCGATCGACGACCTGCTGCTGCAGGACGTGCTGCTCGACGCGGTCGAGGCGGCCGTGGCCCGGCTCGCCGAAGCCTCGCGCGACCTGCTGCCCGTGCTGCTCGTCGGTGCCCCGCTGCGCCACGGCAACCGCCTCTACAATGCCGCGCTGGCGATCCACCGCGGGCGCGTGCTCGGGGCGGTGCCCAAATCCTACCTGCCCAACTATCGGGAGTTCTACGAGCCTCGGCAGATGGCGTCGGGACGCGGCGTCACCGGCAGCTCCGTCCGCCTCGCCGATCAGGAGGTGCCGTTCGGCACCGACCTCCTGTTCGCGGCGGAGGATGTCGCGGGCTTCGTGCTGCACGTCGAGATCTGCGAGGACGTGTGGGTGGCGGCACCCCCCTCGGGTCCGGGCGCGCTCGCGGGCGCCACGGTGCTCGCCAACCTGTCGGCCAGCAACATCACGATCGGCAAGGCGGACACCCGCCACCTGCTCTGCCGGTCGCAATCGGCCCGCTGCCTCGCGGCCTACCTCTACGCGGCCGCGGGGGCGGGCGAGTCCACCACCGACCTTGCCTGGGACGGGCAGACCGCCATCTACGAGAACGGCGTCACGCTGGCCGAGACAGGCCGCTTCCCCGAAGGCGCACAGGTGGCCACCGCCGACGTCGACCTCGACCTGCTGCGCCAGGAGCGGGCCCGCCAGGGCACGTTCGACGACAACGCGCGGGGGCAGGGGGCTACTGCCTTCCGCCGGATCGCCTTCCGGCTCGACCCGCCCGCGGACGACATCGGCTTCGAGCGCGCGGTCGAGCGCTTCCCCTTCGTGCCGTCCGACCCAGCGCGGCTCGACCAGGATTGCTACGAGGCCTACAACATCCAGGTCTCGGGGCTGCGCCAGCGATTGGAGGCCATCCGGGTCAAGCGCGTGGTGATCGGCATATCGGGCGGGCTGGATTCGACCCAGGCGCTGATCGTGGCCGCCAAGGCCTTCGACCGCTTGGGCCTGCCGCGCGAAAACATCCTGGCCTTCACCATGCCGGGGTTCGGCACCGGGGACGAGACCAGGCGCAGCGCGATCCGGCTGATGCGGTCGCTGGGTGTCACCGCGAGAGAGCTCGACATCCGCCCGGCGTCCCGCCAGATGCTGGCCGACCTCGACCACCCCTACGCCCGCGGCGAACCCGTCTACGACGTGACCTTCGAGAACGTCCAGGCGGGCCTGCGCACCGACTACCTGTTCCGCCTCGCCAACCAGAACGACGCCATCGTGATCGGCACCGGCGACCTCAGCGAGCTGGCGCTCGGCTGGTGCACCTACGGCGTCGGCGACCAGATGAGCCATTACAACGTCAACGGCGGCGTGCCCAAGACGCTGATCCAGCACCTGATCCGCTGGGTGGGGCGGACGGGCCAGTTCGACGCCGAGGTGGGCTCCGTGCTCGACGCCATCCTCGCCACCGAGATCTCGCCCGAGCTGATCCCCGTGGAGGCGGGCGGCACGCCGCAGAGCACGGAAGCCAAGGTGGGGCCCTACGAGCTGCAGGACTTCACCCTCTACTACACGCTGCGGCACGGGTTCCGCCCGTCCAAGATCGCCTTCCTGGCGCTGCGCGCGTGGGAGCGGGTCGAGGCCGGCGGCTGGCCGCCCGGCTTCCCCGAGGACCGCCGCCGCGCCTACGACCTGCCCCATATCCGCTCGTGGCTGGACGTGTTCGCGCGCCGCTTCTTCGGCTTCAGCCAGTTCAAGCGCTCGGCCCTGCCCAACGGCCCCAAGGTGGTGGCGGGCGGCTCGCTCAGCCCGCGCGGCGACTGGCGCGCGCCCTCCGACGGCAACGCCCGAGTTTGGCTGGAGGAATTGGAGCGGAACGTGCCCGCGTCGTAGACACCCGCTTGGCTTCAACTGCTCCAAGGGTCCACGGATGCGTACGATACTGATCGGGACGATCGTCGCCATGATGGCCGCGTCGCCCGCCTTCGCGCAGAGCTGCGGTGAGCTCTACGCCCGGCGCAACGGCATCTACAAGGATGCCGGCTACTGCTTCAGGACGCCTCGCGCGATCCGCCTCTTCGGGAACGCCGGGTGCCAGTACGACGACGTCAACGACGTTCCGCTGTCGGCGCGGCAGCGCCAGGAGGTCGCCCTCATCAAGGACGAGGAGCAGGTCCGGGGCTGCACGGAGTAAGGGCCGGTCAGCCGTGCTCGCGCGCGGCGGCAGCAGGGTCGCCGACCTGGGCGGGCGGGGCTCCCGCCTGGTGCTTCGCCTTCCACGCCTCGTAGGGCATGCCGTAGACGTGCTCGCGCGCCTGGGCCCGGTCGACGGGCAGGTTCCGCTCGCGCGCGGCATCCTCGACCCAGTTGGACAGGCAGTTGCGGCAGAAGCCCGCGAGGGTCATCAGGTCGATGTTCTGCACGTCGGTGCGCTCGCGCAGGTGCGCGACGAGGCGCCGGAAGGCCGCGGCCTCCAGCTCCGTTCGGGTTGCGTCGTCCACGTCCAGCATGGGTCACATCCTATAGGCGAGCCGTCGGCCAGGTTGGCCGGCGCGGCTCGGGTGGTGTTTCACCTCATGTAGGTCCGGCCGCGCCAGGATGGGAGTGAGCAGCCGCGCGAGGCGCTCGCCCCAGGCCGCGGCCTTCGCGTCGGTGTCCATCAGGTCCTGCCGGACCTCGACCAGCACGTTGGCGAGGCCGCGGCGGGTCGCGTGCGTGTCCATCGTGTCGCCCGGCAGCGCGCCGTCGTAGGGTTCGTTGTCGCCGACCTTCTCGACCGCCGGCTGCAGGTCCGGTTCGGCCGCCAGCGCGTCGAGCAGGGGATGGGCGAGCCGGTCGTCGTCGTCCCACAGCAGGCCCACGTGCCAGGGCCGCGCCCGCCCTTTCATGCTGGGGGTGAAGGAGTGCATGGAGACGATGGCGGGCACGGTCCCGGTGGCCGTCATGCGGTCGAGCGCGGCGTCGATGGCGTCGCGGTAGGGCTGGTAGTAGGCGGCGCGGCGCCGGGCCACCTCGGCCGCGTCGATCCTGGCATTGCCGGGCACGATGGCACCGTCCGACAGGCGCATCACCAGCGTGGGGTCGCGCGCGCCGCGGTTCGGGTCGATCAGCAGGCGCGAATAGGTGGAGAGCAGGGCGGGGGCGCCGAGCAGGACCGCCATCCGGCGCGTGGCCGTGGCCGCGCCGATATCGTAGGCGATGTGCCGGCCGAACTCCGCTTCCGCGAGCCCGAGGTCGCCGTAGGCGGCCGGCAGGGCGTTCGAGGCGTGGTCGCACAGCAGCAGCACGCCGCACTCCGGCCGACCGTCCACGTGTTCGACGGGCGTGTCGGGATAGGGCTGGCGCATGCGCGGGCTTTCGATCAAAGGACGGGGAGCAGCCAGCATAGGCGCCGGTTGCCCGCGCCGCCAGACCGGTCCGCCCTCGCGCGACCGACGATCCGAGTTCCCATGACCTCCGCCCCGGCCCTCGACGCGTCCCCGCGCCCCCTCGTCCCCGTGCCGGCGCTGCTGGTGGGGGCCGTCGCGATGGGCGTGTCGCCGATCTTCGTGCGCCTGGCCGAGGTCGGTCCGTTCGCGAGCGCCTTCTGGCGCGTGGCCCTGGCGCTGCCGCTCCTGTGGGGCTGGACGCGCGCGTCCGAGCGCGTGCCGGCCGCGCGGTCGCGCCGCGTTCCGCGGGCCACGCTGCTGGCCGGGGCCGCCTTCACGGCCGACCTGCTCTTCTGGCACCTCGCGGTCGCCCACACCACGGTCGCCAACGCGACCTTCTTCGCCACCACGGCGCCGGTCTGGGTGGTGGTGTTCGGCTGGCTGCTGTTCCGCACCCGCGTCGCGGGGGCCGTGCTGGGCGGGCTGTCGCTGTGCCTCGCGGGTGGGGCGGCCCTGGTGGTGCAGAGCGTCAGCGTCGACCTGTCCCGGGTGCCGGGCGACCTCGAAGGGGCCGCGACCGGCGTGTTCTTCGGGCTCTACTTCCTGGCCGTGCAGGCGGCCCGACGGGAAGCGAGCGCGGCCCGCGTCACCTTCGAGATGAGCGTCATGACGGCCGTGCTGCTCGGGGTCGTGGCGCTCGCGTCCGAGCCGACCCTGCTGCCGCGCACGCACGCGGGTTGGGCGGCGCTGTTCGCCATGGCCTGGATCAGCCACGCGGGCGGGCAAGGGCTGCTTTCGGTCGCGCTCGGGCGCCTGCCGGCCGTGTTCTCCTCGCTGGTGATCTTCCTGGAGGCGGTGGCGGCGGCGCTCGCCGCCTGGGCGGTGCTCGGGGAGGCGGTGACTGGCGTCCAGGCGCTCGGCGGGGCCGCCATCGTGCTCGGCATCTGGATCGCCCGGCCGTGACCTTTCACGGGCGCCCGCACGCCTCCGCCATGCTTCCGACGCGGAGGCGATGTTCAACGCCCCGGGTTCCCGCTAAGCAGGTCCCCATGATCCGGTTTGCGCTTTCCCTCCTGATCGCCTTCGCCGTGCCCGGGCTGGCCCGCGCCGACTTCCGCCTGTGCAACAATACGGCGAGCCGGGTGTCCATTTCGCTCGCCTACACGGACGGCAAGGCCTGGACCAGCGAGGGCTGGTGGAACCTCAAGGCCAATTCCTGCGACACGCTGCTGCGCGGCTCGCTCGCGGCCGAATTCTACTACGTGTACGGCATGGACGAGAGCGGCGGCGAGTGGAGGGGCAAGGCCTTCATGTGCACCCGCGACCACGAGTTCAAGATCGACGGCCGGCAGGACTGCTTCGTGCGCGGCTACGACCGGACCGGATTCTTCGAGGTCGACACGGGCAAGGATTCCAAGAACTGGACCGTCCAACTGACCGATCCGGTGACGCCCGGCGCCCCCAAGCCTTGAGTCGCGCGGTCCTTTGGGCGACACAGGCTAGGTAACCGCATATCCGCCTGCGCCGCCCCGGCGCAGCACGCTTCCCGAGAGGCAGCACCATGAGACGCCACCGCCGCGTGAAGATCCTGGCGACGCTCGGCCCCGCGTCCGCCGATCGCGCCATGCTGGCCAAGCTGTTCGAGGCGGGCGTCGACGTGTTCCGCATCAACATGAGCCACGCGACCCACGACGCGATGCGCGAGCGCATTCGGATGATCCGCTCGCTGGAAGCCGATTTCGGGCGGTCGATCGGCATCCTGGTCGACCTCCAGGGTCCCAAGCTGCGGGTGGGTCAGTTCGCCAACGGCGTCGTCGAACTCGTCAAAGGCGCGAGCTTCGTGCTCGACAGCGATCCCACGCCCGGCGACATCGACCGCGTGCACCTGCCCCACCCCGAGATCCTGCGCGCGCTCCGCCCCGGCCACACCGTGCTGATCGACGACGGCAAGGTGAAGCTGCACATCCAGGAGTCGACGCCCGACCGCAGCGTCGCGGTGGTCGACGTGGCGGGCAAGGTGTCCAACCGCAAGGGCGTGAGCCTGCCCGATACCGAGATCCCCGTGTCGGCGATGACACCCAAGGACCGCTCCGACCTCGATGCCGCGCTGAACGAGGGCGTCGACTGGGTGGCGGTGTCCTTCGTGCAGCGCGCCGACGACGTGGCCGAGGTCAAGAAGATCGCGCGCGGCCGCGCCTGCGTGATGGCGAAGATCGAGAAGCCGCAGGCCATCGCCAAGCTCGACGAGATCATCGAGGTGTCCGACGCCCTCATGGTGGCGCGCGGCGACCTGGGCGTCGAGATGCCGCTCGAAAAGGTGCCGGGCCTGCAGAAGCGCATCACCCGCTCGGCCCGCAGGCTCGGCAAGCCGGTGGTCGTTGCGACGCAGATGCTGGAATCGATGATCTCCGCGCCCGTGCCGACCCGCGCGGAAGTGTCCGACGTGGCGCAGGCCGTGTTCGAGGGCGCCGACGCCGTGATGCTGTCGGCCGAGAGCGCGTCGGGCCAGTTCCCGGTGGAGGCGGTCGCCACCATGAACCGCATCGCCGAGGAGGTGGAGCGCGATCCCCTCTACCAGACCATCATCTCGGCCCAGCGCACCGAGCCCGAGCGGACGGGAGCCGACGCCATCGCGTTCGCGACCCGCAACTCGGCCGAGACCCTCGACCTCAAGGCCATCGTGGCCTGGACGGCCTCGGGCGCCACGGGCCTGCGCATCGCGCGCGAGCGGCCGCAGACCGCCATCCTGGCGCTCACCCCCAGCGTCGACACGGCCCGCCGCCTCGCGGTCGCGTGGGGCGTCCACGCCATCGTGATCGACGACGCGCGCGACGTCGACGACATGGCGACCCGCGCCTGCGCGGTGTCGGAGCAGGAAGGCTTCGCGGTCAAGGGCGACCGCATCATCATCGCCGCCGGCCTGCCCTTCGGCTCGCCGGGCGCCACCAACATGGTCCGACTGGCCTACGTCTAAGAACGTCCGGCACCGCGTCCCGCCGCCCGAGTGGATCATCGTGTCCGTTTGGCCGCGACGATCGCTGCACGGGCGCAACCGGTGGGGCGAAGCGCCGGTTAGGTAGTATCCGGAACATCATCCGCATCGAGGACGTCTACAACCGGCAGTGACGGCCGGGCCGGGCGGTTGGCCTTGGCTTTTGTGTCGGGTGCGAGGTTAGAAGGCGTCCGACCGACGCGGGATCAGGTGGAGTGCGATGACCAAGCGG
The DNA here is from genome assembly GCA_964243405.1 of uncultured Lichenihabitans sp. Taxonomy (GTDB): domain Bacteria; phylum Pseudomonadota; class Alphaproteobacteria; order Rhizobiales; family Beijerinckiaceae; genus Lichenihabitans. The sequence continues at coordinate 21,648 of CAXTFJ010000078.1, forward strand.
GCCC
>CAXTFJ010000079.1:0-18996 GCA_964243405.1 uncultured Lichenihabitans sp.
GCACGATGCCGGCCTTCTCGACGCGGAACTCGACGGCGCCCCCCTTCGAGGCCTTCACGGCGGCGGCAACGTCCATCGTCACCGTGCCGACGCGCGGGTTCGGCATCAGGCCGCGGGGACCGAGCACCTTCCCGAGGCGGCCCACCAGCGCCATCATGTCCGGCGTGGCGATGCAACGGTCGAACTCGATCGTGCCGCCCTGGACGGTCGCGACAAGGTCCTCGGCACCCACCACGTCGGCGCCCGCGGCCTTCGCCTCGTCGGCCTTGCCACCGCGGGCGAACACCGCCACCCGCACGGTCCGGCCGGTGCCGTTCGGCAGGTTCACGACCCCGCGCACCATCTGGTCGGCGTGCTTGGGGTCGACGCCCAGGTTCATGGCGATCTCGACCGTCTCGTCGAACTTGGCGGTCGCCCGCTCCTTCACGAGAGCGACGGCGTCGCCCACCCCGTAGGTCTTGATCCGGTCGACGCCCTCGCGCGCCTTCGCGAGCCGCTTCGCAACATGTGCCATCGGTTCTACCCCACCACCTCGAGGCCCATGGAACGGGCGGAGCCTTCGATCATCGCCATGGCGGCTTCCACCGTGGCGCAATTCATGTCGACGATCTTCTTCTCGGCGATCTCGCGGACCTGGGCACGCGTGACGCGGCCCGCGGGACCGCCCTTGCCGGTGGTCTTCGATCCGCTGGCGATACCCGACGCCTTCTTGAGGAAGTGCGAGATCGGCGGCTGCTTCATCTCGAAGGTGAAGGAGCGGTCCTGGTAGGCCGTGATCACCACGGGGATCGGCGAGCCCTTCTCCAGCTGCGCCGTGCGCGCGTTGAAGGCCTTGCAGAATTCCATGATGTTCAACCCGCGCTGGCCGAGCGCGGGACCGATCGGCGGCGACGGATTGGCGGACCCGGCCGGCACCTGCAGCTTGATGTAGCCGGTGATCTTCTTTGCCATTCGACAAAACTCCGATGTCCGAGGTCCGCGCGGGACCGGGACGGTTTACGGAACCGTGGTCGCGTCGGACCCGAACCGGCTGGCTGACCGGAACGGGGCGACTCCCACGGACTTGGACACCGCCCGATCGGGGCGGCGCGCTCGGCCCGAAGTCTCAGGCGAGTTTCTCGACCTGCCCGAACTCGAGGTCCACGGGGGTGGCGCGGCCGAAGATCGACACCGCGACCTTGACGCGGGAGCGGCCCTCGTCGACCTCCTCCACCGTGCCGTTGAACGAGGCGAACGGCCCGTCGGCCACGCGCACCTGTTCGCCGATCTCGAAAATGATGGAGGATTTCGGCCGCTCGACACCCTCGGCCACCTGGCCCTTGATGCGGTCCGCCTCGGCGTCCGAGATCGGCATCGGCTTCTTGTCGGCGCCCAGGAAGCCCGTCACCTTCGGGGTGTTCTTGATGAGGTGGTAGACGTCATCGGTGAGGTCGGTCTTCACCAGCACGTAGCCGGGGAAGAACTTGCGCTCCGCGTTGATCTTGCGACCGCGCTTGACCTCGACGTAATTCTCGGTCGGCACGAGGATTTCCTCGAACTTCTCGCTGAGGCCGCGCTGCGCCGCGCCCTCGCGGATCGAGTCGGCGACCTTCTTCTCGAAATTCGAGTAGGCGTGGACGATGTACCAGCGCATGCTCATCGGCGGTTCTCGACTGACCCTTGATCGTGCAGGCGGCGCGTCAGCGCAGGCCGAGGATGAAGCTGACGGCCAGATGGACGACCTGGTCCACGGCGGTGAAGAAGATCGCCGCCAGCACCACCATGGCGAGCACGAGACCCGTCGTCACCATCGTTTCGCGCCGGGTCGGCCACGTGACCTTGGTGGCCTCCGTCCGGACGTCCTGGATGAATTCGAACGGGTTCGCCATCGACCTGAACTGCCCGGCAACGCCGGGACCGGAAGGTCGGGGCGGCCCAAAAGAAGAGTGGCGCGCGACCGTCAGGTCGCACGCCAATGCGGCTCTATAGCGCGCCGTGGTTCGGGGGCCAAGCGAAAAGAGGAGGGAGGTGTCCTCCGCAGCGCGGCGGGCGTGACGCTTTGACCGGAAGCTAAAGCGCGGCCGGCGCGTTTGACGGGACCGAACCCAGTTTCGCAGCCTCCCCGTCCCGCCGAAAGGTGCTCATGCCGAACCGTCCCGTGGCCCTCCTCGCGGCCCAACTGTCCTCGCTCCGGCGGGAGCGGGCCGGAGCCCTCATCGTGGTGATGGCGAGCGAGCACGAGGCGGAGGCCTTGGCACGGCTGCTCGCGGAGATGACGCCCGACGCGACGACCCGGTTCTTCCCGGCCTGGGACTGCCTGCCTTACGACAGGGCATCGCCCTCGGCCGACATCATGGGGCGGCGCATGCGCGTGCTGCGCGATCTTGGCAAGGCATCCGACGGAATGGTCGTGGTCACGACGCCGGAAGCCGCGTTGCAGCGGGTGCCTGCCGCGGAGGCCGTCGATGTCGGCCTCGTCCTCGCGCCCGGCGAGGCGCTCGACCCCGCGGTTCTGGAGCGGACGCTGCTCCGGTTCGGCTATGCCCATGCGGACCAGGTCGACGAAGCCGGCCGGTTCGCGATCCGCGGCGAGGTCGCGGACCTGTTCCCGGCGGGACCCCGCCCCTACCGCATCGCCCTGGAGAGCGGCCGGATCGCGGCGATCCACCGCTACGACCCCGCCTCGCAGCGCAGCGCGCGAGCCGAGGTCGCGCATCTCCGGGTCGGGCCGGTCACGGAGATCGTGGAGCCGGAGGACGGGGACGGGTTCGAGCGCTTCGCCGGCATGGAGCATTGGCTGCCGCAGGTCCTTCCCGCCCTCGCGACCCTGTTCGAGGCCCTGCCCGACGCCGACGTGATCGCCGAACCGCAGGTGAAGGGGCGTGCCGACACCCTCCTGGCCCAGGTCGAGGAAGCCTATCGCGAGCGGGTGGAGGTTGACGCGCGGGGTGGGGCCGAGGCGCCGCGCAAGGCGCTGCCGCCCGAGCGTCTCTACCTGACGCGCGACGAGTGGCAGGACGTCCTCGCTGCGGCCGTCGACGTTCCCGACGCAGGGCAGGCCGCAGGCGTCCCGCATTTCGCCCACCGCACGAAGGCGGCGGCCGCCAAGGCTTTCAAGGCGGAACTCGCGAAGGCGCGCGAGGCTGGCCTCCGGATCGTCCTGTCGGCCGGCAAGGCGCGTGTGCTGGCCGAACTCGGCGAGCGGGCCGAACGCGCGTTGGGCGAACCGCCCCGCCCCGTGGAGCGGTGGGACGACGTGGCCGCCGCCGAACCGGGTGCGCTGCTGTCGCTGGCGCTCTCGGCCGAGGCGGGCTTCGTGGACGGAGCGGCCGGCGTGATGCTGATCACCGCCTCCGACCTGCTGGGCAGCCGCGCCGAGCGGCCCGGACCCGCCGCGCACGCGATCCGCGGGGCGGACGAGCAGGTGGCGGTCGGCGACGCCGTGGTCCACCTCGACCACGGGCTTGCCGTGCTGAAGGGGTTGGAAACGACCGACGATGGGGCGGTGTCCGGCCGCGACACGGTCCGCCTCGGCTTCGCCAAGAGCGCCGACCTGCTCGTCCCCGTCGAGGACCTGCACAGGGTCTGGCGCTACGGCGCGGCCGAGGACGGCCTCACCCTCGACAGGCTGGACGGCGACGGGTGGGAGAAGCGCCGCGTCGCCGTCATGGCGGAGATCGACGACACCGCCCAGGCCCTGGTCGCCCTGGCCGCCGCCCGCGACGGCACGGAAGCGCCCCGGCTGGAGCCGCCCGCGCACGAGGTCGAGCGCTTCGCGGCCCGCTTCCCCTTCCAGCCCACCCCCGACCAGGCCCGCGCGGCGGCTGACGTGGCGGACGACCTCGCCTCCGGCCGTCCCATGAACCGGCTCGTGGTGGGCGACGTGGGCTACGGCAAGACGGAGGTGGCGCTGCGGGCCGCCGCCGCGGCCGTACTGGCGGGACGGCAGGTGGCGGTCGTGGCGCCCACCACCGTGCTGGTCCGCCAGCACGTGGAAACGTTCCGCAAGCGTTTCGAGCCGTTCGGCATCGACGTCGCCCACCTGTCCCGCCTCGTGCCGGCCGCCGAGGCCGAGCGCGTGAAGGCGGGCCTGGCGGACGGAACCGTCCGGCTGGTGGTCGGCACGCACGCGCTGGCCGGGGTGGGCGTGGAGTTCCGCGATCTGGGCCTGCTGGTCGTCGACGAGGAGCAGCGCTTCGGCACCGCCCACAAGGCGAAGCTCAGCGAGATGGGCGCCGGCCTGCACGTGCTGACGCTCACCGCCACCCCCATCCCGCGCACGCTGCAATCGGCCCTGGTCGGGCTGCAGGACCTGAGCGTGATCGCCACGCCCCCGGCCCGGCGGCGCCCCATCCGCACCCTGGTGACCGCGTTTGACAAGGCTACGATCCACACGGCCCTCAGCCACGAGAAGGCGCGCGGCGGCCAGAGCTTCGTGGTGGTGCCGCGCATCGAAGACCTGGAGCCGCTCGCGGCCGATCTGGCGGAGGCCATGCCGGAGCTCGCCTTCGCGGTCGCGCACGGGCGGATGGCTGCGGGCGAGGTCGAGGATGCCATGGTCGGCTTCGCGGACGGCCGCGGCGACGTGCTGCTCGCCACCAGCCTGATCGAGAGCGGCCTCGACGTACCGCGTGCCAACACCATGGTGGTGGTCGACGCCGACCGTTTCGGCCTGGCGCAGTTGCACCAGCTGCGCGGGCGTGTCGGGCGCGGCGGACGGCAGGGCGTGTGCTACCTGATGACCGACCCCGCCCGCCCCCTGCCCGAGGCCACGACCGCGCGGCTCGGCACGCTGGCCGTGCTCGACCGGCTTGGCAGCGGCCTGGCGATCAGCGCGCGCGACCTCGACCTGCGCGGGGCGGGTGACCTCGTGGGCGACGACCAGGCGGGCCACCTGAGGCTGATCGGGCTCGGGCTCTACCAGCACCTGCTGCAGCTCGCCATCCGCCGCGCACGGGGCGAGGATGTGGAGGACTGGACGCCCGAGATCCACGTGTCCGGCCCGACCGGGCGGCTGCCCGAAGACTACATTCCCGAAATGGAGGTGCGCCTGTCCCTGTACGCGAGACTTGCCCGGATCGCGGACGTCCACGAGGCCGACCTGCTCGCCGCCGAGATCGAGGACCGTTTCGGCCCGCTTCCCGAGGCCGCCACCGACCTCGTGGCCCTCGCGCGCCTGCGCAGCCTGTGCCACGACGTCGGCGTGGCGCGCCTCGACGCCGGACCGAAAGCCGTCGCCCTCACGTTCCGACCGGGCATCGTGCCCGACGAGGTGATGGAGCGCGCGGCGGCGAAGGACCGCACCGCGCTGACCGTCAGCCACGGCCGGCTCGTCCACGCGAACCCGGCCGGCACCGCACGGGACGGGGTGGCTCACGCGGCCCGGTTGCTCGCGACGCTTGCCCCGCTCTGACCGAGCATGTGACGACCCGGGGTACGAAAGCGAAGTTTCAACGGCTACGCTTGAAACAGATCGTCGCAGCGGTGGTTGTCGTGACGATTGCTTTACTCAGATGAATGCGGGAGCCCGCCGTGCTATCCTCCGTCATGGTCGTGGAAGACGAGCCGCTCATCCGCATGGATGCGGTTTCGATGCTCGAGGAAGCCGGGCTGACCGTGGTCGAGTTCGACTGCGGCGCGGATGCTGCCGATTACCTTCGCGACCACGAGACCGAGGTGGCTGCCCTGTTCACAGACGTCAACCTCAAGGGGGAGGTAGACGGCGTGGAACTGGCAAGGCTGGCTGCCAAGCTCGCCCCGACCATCCTCCTCATCGTGACGTCGGGACGCTACGTCGACCCGCCGTCCGTCCTGCCCCGCGGTGCCCGCTTCATGCCGAAGCCCTGGTTGCCGCTCGACGTGCTGACCTCGATGCAGGATGCGGTAACCGCGCGGGAGCAAGCGGCCTGATCCGTAAGACCTGAGGGTCCCGATGACCCGCCGTCCGATGATCCTGAGTGCGTTCTTCTTCAACCCGCAGGGCGATCATCGGACATCGTGGCTTCATCCGCACGCGCCGGGCCACGAGGTCTTCGGCCTCGATTATTACCGCGATCTCGCCCAAGCGGCGGAGCGTGCCGCTATCGACATGCTGTTCGTGGCTGACCACGTCGCGATCTGGGACTCGGTCGCGAGCGGACTCCCACACTACGCCAATGCCCGGCTCGAGCCCCTGACACTGCTGTCGGCACTGGCCGGCGTGACCGAGCACATCGGGCTCGTGGGGACCGCCTCCACCTCCTATTACGAACCCTATAACCTCGCCCGCATCTTCGCCTCGCTCGACCACATCAGCCGGGGCCGGGCGGGATGGAATGTCGTGACGTCGGCCATGGACGAGGAGGCACTCAACTTCGGCCGCGACGGCAATATCGAGCACGCCAACCGCTACGACCGCGCGACCGAGTTCCTCGACGCGGCCACGGCGCTGTGGGACAGCTGGGACGACGGGGCGGTGCTGATCGACCGGGCGACCAAGCGCTTCGCCGATCCCGCGCGCGTTCGCTCCATCGATCACCGCGGCACGCATTTCACCATCCGCGGGCCGCTCAACGTGCCGCGCTCGCCGCAGGGCTACCCGCTCATCATGCAGGCCGGATCGTCGGAAGCGGGCAAGGAGCTCGCGGCCGCCTACGTTGACGTCCAGTTCGCCATCGTGCGGACGGTCGAGGACGGCCTGAGCTACCGCGCCGACATGGACGCGCGGCTCGCCCGACACGGCCGAACGCCGGACAGCTTCCGCATCGTGGGCGGCGTGTTGCCCGTGGTGGCCTCCTCGCGGGCGGAAGCGCGGGAGCGGCAGGAGGTGCTGGACGAGCTGATGCCCGACAGCATGAAGATCGACCTCCTGTCGAGCTGGGCCGGAACGGACCTTTCGGTCTACCCGGCCGACGGTCCCCTGCCCGCGTTGCCGGACGAGGCGACCTTCAACGGCGGCCGCACCGCGCTCAACCGGGTGAAGGACTGGATCGGCCAAGGGCTTTCGATCCGGGAGGTGGCCCGCAAGATCGCCAGTTCCGGCGCCATGCCCACCGTGGCCGGCACCGCGACCGACGTGGCCGACCAGCTCGAAGCCTGGTTCGTGGCCGGAGCGCTCGACGGCTACAACCTGATGTTCCCGCTCCTGCCCGACGATTGGACCCGGTTCGCGGAGACCGTCATGCCGGACCTGCAGCGGCGTGGGCTGGCGCGACGCGACTATGGGCCGGGCACGTTGCGCGACACGCTCGGGCTCGCGCGCCCCGCGAACCGGTTCACCCCATCGGCCCCTTAGGACGAATGGGGGTCTGCAAAGGGAGGACCGTCCTGCCTTACTGACCCGCCGGCGAAACGCCCCCGCCCGCGCCGGAGTTGCCGTGGCCGTTGTCGGCGCCCGTCGCGGCGTCGGGCCCGTTCGCCGTCGTGCCCTTCGCGTTCGGATCGTTGACGACCGTGCCGGTTTTGGTGCTCACGACGGCATCACCGGCCTTCACCGTTCCGTTCGATCCGGTGATCCTCGAGCCGCCCGCTCCGCCGCCGACGGGCTTGTCGACACCCTCCTGGGCCTGCGCGCCCGCGACCCCGATGAAACCAACCATTGCTGCAGAGGCGATGATCGTTGCTTTGCTCATGATCGTCCCCTTGTCCTTCGTTGCGCAGTCTCCGACCGGGTTTCACCCAGCACCTTTTCAACGGCCGATCGCCGCTCCGGTTGCCAAGCCGAACGCCATGGCGGCGTAGGCCAAGGCCATCGAACGCTTGGTGAGCACGAACTCCCAGCCCGGCGTGAAGCGGCGTGGCGTGGCGCCGTAGTCGACCGCCGCGGCGATGGCCGACACGACCAGGGCACGCCCGACCAGCACTCTGGGCGTGGCGGGTCGGCGGGACGCGAGCCAGCCTTCGTAGAACAGCGCCCAGAAAACCGTCGCGGCGTGGTGAGTGGCGTAGCCCACGGCCGTATGGTCGAGATCGGCCCGCTCCACGGTCGCGGCGCTCTCGCCGTTCAGCCAGTGGCTGGTCGCGTTGGTGGGGCGAAGTGCGGCCTTGCCTTCGGCCCTGGAGGCGAGCATCAGAGCCGCGGTCGAAGCCAGGCTCGCGACGGTTCCCGACGCCAAGGCACGTCGGACGATCCTGCGCGGGGCGGTCATCCCACGACTCGCCGGCTCGGGCTGGAGCAGGCGTCTTCAGGTCTGGCGAAGGTCGACGGCTTCGGAACTGGGAAAGGCAAAGGACGGCCTCCATTCAGGAACCGCGACAGGGATTTTGTTCGCTCGATAAGCCATTAAGACGATAGGGCCGCGGACCCCGACGCCCAGGTCTGCGGCAGCATCGCTTGCCGGTTTAACGGCGGCCCCGGTCGATTTGCTTCCGAACCGCCGTATGCGATGACTCGCTCAAGCGAAGCGGGATCAGGACCGATGGACTATTTTCTCGGTGTCGACGTGGGCACCTTCGAGTCGAAGGGCGTCCTGGTCGACGGCAGCGGCACGGTCGTGGCCCAGGCCGTCAGCCCGCACAAGATGATCGTGCCGCGGCCGGGGTGGGCCGAGCACCGCCCGATCGAGGACTGGTGGGGCGACACCGTGACGATCACCCGCGAGCTGCTGGCGAGCAGCGGGGTCGACCCTCGTGACATCAAGGCGGTGGCGGCCAGCGCCATCGGACCCTGCATGCTCCCCCTCGACGCCGACGGCGTGCCGCTGATGAACGGCGTGCTCTACGGCGTCGACACCCGTGCCGTGGCCGAGATCGAGCAGCTCACCCGGTCGATCGGCGCCGACACGCTGCTCGCGCGCTGCAACAGCGGCCTCACCAGCCAATCCGTCGGCCCCAAGATCCTGTGGTTGAAGAACAACCGGCCCGACCTTTACGCCCGGGCGCGCATGTTCCTGTCGGCCACGCCCTACATCACCTTCCGGCTGACCGGCCAGTATGCCATGGATCACTTCACCGCCGCGGGCTACACGCCGCTCTACGACCCGGCGGTGCAGGCCTGGAGCGCCGACTTCGCGTCGGGCATCGTCGACGACCTCGCCCACCTGCCGAAACTGCTCTGGAGCAGCGAGATCGCGGGCGCCGTCACCGCGGCGGCCGCGGCCGAGACGGGCCTCGCGGAAGGCACGCCCGTGGTGTGCGGCACGATCGACGCCGCGGCGGAAGCGCTCAGCGTCGGGGTGACGGAGCCCGGCGACATGATGGTCATGTACGGCTCCACCATCTTCATCATCCAGATCACGGGGGAGCAGGTGCGCGACCCCCGCCTGTGGTACGCGCCCTGGCTGTTCGAAGGATTGCACGCGAGCCAGGCGGGGCTTTCCACAAGCGGCACGCTGACGCGCTGGTTCGCCGACCAGGTGTTCCGCGACATGCCCGCCACGGAGGTCATGCCCGGCATGGCGGCCGAGGGCGCGACCTCGCCGCCCGGCGCCAAGGGCCTCATCGTGCTGCCCTACTTCTCGGGCGAGCGCACGCCCATCCACGATCCGCTGGCCAAGGGCGTGGTGTTCGGCCTCGACCTCACCCACACGCGGGCCGACGTCTACCGGGGCGCCATCGAGGGGATCGGCTACGCGGTGCGCCACATCGTCGAAACCTACGACGCGGTCGGTCAGTCGCCCAAGCGGCTGGTGGCGGTGGGCGGCGGCACCAAGAACCCGCTCTGGCTGAGCGCCGTGTCGGACATCAGCGGAAAGCCGCAGGTGCTGCGCGCCGTCTCGACCGGGGCGAGCCTGGGCGACGCCTTCCTGGCGGCGCTCGCGACGGGTCACGCGCGCCTGGGCGACATCGAGCAGTGGAACAAGGCCGCCCGCGTCCAAGAGCCCGAGAACACCGCCAAGCCGCTCTACGACCGGCAGTACGGGTTCTACCGGAAGCTCTACGCGCAGACCAAGGACCTCATGGCGGACCTGGGCGACGCCGCGCGGGAGGTGTCGTAAGCGCACGGAAATCCCCGATCCGGCTCGCGATGCGGGCCCGGCCGAGGTCTAGGCGCAAGAAAGTATCGATGGAGCGCGAAATTATTGGTAGTTGGCGAGACGGCCTTTGCTTAGCCTCGGACCTAACGAAAAGTGGCCTGGACCACGCGACGCGGCGCACGAACGCCGCTCGACCGAAGGGAGTCGACCGATGATCCTCCAATATAGCCGATCCGCGTGACCGGCCGATAGGTCGCCGTGACGGGCAAAGCCGTCGACCGAGTCTTTGGAGGTTGTCGTTGGAACCCGACCTGGAACTGGTGCAAGTCCGGCGCGACGAGTCGTTCAAGGTATGGTCGCACGGCTATCCCTACCGGACAGTGCGCTGGCACTTTCATCCCGAATATGAAGTGCACCTAGTGACGGCCACGAGCGGCACGTTCCTGGTGGGCGACTTCGTGGGCGCGTTCGAGCCGGGCAACCTCGTCATGACCGGGCCCGACCTGCCGCACAACTGGATCAGCAACATCGCGCCGGACGAGACGGTCCCCGAGCGGTGCCTCGTGCTCCAGTTCACGCACGAGGTCATCTCGGGCTGCCTGACCGTCTTCCCCGAGCTGGACTTCGTGGCGACGCTGCTCAGGGAGGCCAAGCACGGCATCACCTTCCCCCTCGCCACGGCGCAGACCGTCAAACCGATCCTGACGGAGCTGCTCAATGCCGCGGGGGGCCGGCGGATCGAGCTGTTCGTGGCGATCTTGAACGTCCTGGGCCAGTGCCGCGCCCGCGGACAGCTGGCGAGCGGCGAGTTTCATGCCGACCCGTTCAAATACATGTCGGGCGCGATGAACCACGTGCTCGTCCACATCCGCAAGAACTTCACCTCCGAACTGCGCGAGAACGAGCTCGCCAAGCTCAGCGGGCTGAGCCAGAGCTCGTTCTCGCGCTCCTTCCGCAAGCACACGGGGATGAACTTCGTCCCCTACGTCAACCGGCTGCGGATCGACCTGGCCTGCCAGTTGCTGAAGCAGGGCAAGATGACGATCACCGAGATCTGCTACGAGGTCGGCTTCAACAACGTATCCAACTTCAACCGACAGTTCCTGATGCTGAAGCGGCTGCCGCCCTCGAAATTCAGGACCTACCACGCCGCGAAGCAGCCGATGGCGGCTTCGGCCGCCTGACGCGCCGGGCGGCGCCGGGAGGACGGGCGTTGCGGAGGCCGACCTTTGGCCTCCTCCCATTGTCCGCCCTTGGAACTCAACAGCACACGCAAGGAGGATGCGATGACCGAGGAACTCACGGGCAAGGTCGCGGCGGTGACGGGCGCCGCCTCGGGGATCGGCCTCGAATGCGCCAAGGCGATGCTCGCGGCCGGCGCCCGCGTGGTGCTCGTCGACTACGCCGAGGACAAGCTGACGGAACTCTGCGCGGAGCTCGGGCCGCACGCCATCCCCGTCGTCGTCAACCTGACCGACCCGGCCAGCGTCACCCGCATGATGCCGCAGATCCTCGAAAAGGCCGGCCAGCTCGACATCTTCCACGCCAACGCGGGGTCGTACGTCGGCGGCCCGGTCGTCGACGGCGATCCCGACGCCTGGGACCGCATGCTGAACCTGAACATCAACGCCGTGTTCCGCTGCATCCACGCCGTGCTGCCCCACATGGTGGAGCGCAAGACCGGCGACATCATCGTCACCTCCTCGGTGGCGGGGTTCATCCCGGTGATCTGGGAGCCCGTCTACACGGCCTCCAAGCACGCCATCCAGGCCTTCGTCCACACGCTGCGGCGGCAGGTGTTCCCCCACGGTATCCGCGTGGGCGAGGTCGCGCCCGGCCCGGTGGTGACGGCCCTGCTGAAGGATTGGCCCAAGGCGAAGCTCGACGACGCCATCGCGTCCGGAGGCCTGCTGCAGCCCAAGGACGTGGCGGACGCCGTCCTGTTCATGCTGACCCGGCCGCGCAACGTCGTGATCCGCGACCTGGTCATCCTGCCGCTGGCCCTGGACCTCTAGGCGCGGAGCGGAGCCCTACCCGTTCAGCGCGCCCATCATCGCCTCGGGATAGCGCAGGCCCTGGGCGGCGTCGGCGGGGAACACCTCGTCGATCTCGTCCAGTTCTCCCTGGGTGAGCACCACGTCCAGGGCGCCCACGTTCTCCTCCAGGTAGCTGCGCCGCTTGGTGCCGGGGATCGGCACGAGGTCGGCCCCTTGCGCCAGCACCCAGGCCAGCGCGAGCTGGGACGGGGTGATGCCCTTCCGCTCGGCCAGGGCCTTGATGGCATCGACCAGTTCCAGGTTCTTGCGGAAGTTGTCACCCTGGAAGCGCGGGCTCATGCGGCGGTAATCGTCTTCGGCAAAATCCTCGAGCTTGCCGATGGCCCCCGTGAGGAAGCCGCGGCCGAGCGGGCTGTAGGGCACGAAGCCGATGCCGAGCCGGCGGCAGGTGTCGAGCACCTCGCCCTCCATGTCGCGCGTCCACAGCGAATATTCGCTCTGCAGCGCCGTGATGGGATGGACGGCATGCGCCCGCTCGATCGTCGCCGCGGACGCTTCGCTGAGCCCGAGGTAGCGCACCTTGCCGGCCTTCACGAGGTCGGCCATGGCGCCCACGGTATCCTCGATGGGCACGTTCCGGTCGACGCGGTGCTGGTAGTAGAGGTCGATGACGTCGATCCCGAGCCGCTTCAAGCTGCCGTCCACCGCCTCGCGTACCCAGGCCGGGCTGCCGTCGATGAACCGCTTGCCGCTGTCGTCCACCCTGTTGCCGAACTTGGTGGCGATCACCAGCCTGTCGCGCTTGCCGCGGATCGCCTCGCCCACCAGCACCTCGTTGATGTGCGGGCCGTAGATGTCCGCCGTGTCGAGGAACGTGACCCCGAGGTCGATCGCACGGTCGATCGTGCGCTTGGACTCCGCGTCGTCGCGGTTGGTGGAATAGAAGGCGTTCATGCCCATGCAGCCGAGCCCGATGGCGGACACTTCCGGCCCGTTGCTGCCGAGACGACGGGTTTTCATCGCTGATATCCTTGGGCTAAGGCGGGGAGAACGCGCGGCCCGCGCGGCCGCCGTCCCACCTCACCTATGACCCACCCCTGCTTTGTCCAGCGAGGCCGCCGATGCCGACCGACCCCCGCGACCGCCTGATCGTGGCGCTCGACCTCCGCGACGTGGCGGAGGCCGAGGTGCTGGTCCGGCGGCTCGGCGATGCCGTGCGCTTCTACAAGATCGGGCTGGAACTGGCCTACGGGGGCGGCCTCGACCTCGCCGAGCGGCTGGTCGGCACGGGGCACAAGGTCTTCCTCGACCTCAAGCTGCACGACATCCCCAACACGGTGGCGGGCGCGACCGCCCAGGTCGCCAGGCTGGGCGCCACCTTCCTGACCATCCACGCCTATCCGCAGACGATGCGGGCCGCGCGCGAGGCCGTGGGCGGGTCCGGGCTGCGGCTGCTCGCCGTGACGGCGCTGACCTCGGCCGACGACGCCGACCTGCGCGAGGCGGGCTACGCGATGGGCGCCGCCGACCTCGTGGCGCGGCGCGCCCTGCAGGCGCGCGACCTCGGCGTGCACGGCCTGGTGATGTCGCCGCGCGAGGTGGCCGGCGTGCGCGGGCTGGTCGGCCCGGACATGGCGATCGTCACGCCCGGCATCCGTCCGGCGGGATCGGACGCGGGCGACCAGAAACGCGTCACCACGCCCGCGGACGCCATCCGGGCCGGGGCCGACCATCTGGTCGTCGGGCGCCCCGTCACGGGCGCCGCCGATCCGCGCGCGGCCGCCGAAGCCATCCAGGCCGAGATCGCGGCCGCGCTCTGAAGGACCATCGAGGCCCGCCGGAACGAGGCGGCTCCCTCGTCCGTTTGGCTCGCGATAGGGAGTTCAACCATGTCCGATACCAGCACGGCCGCCGCCCCCCGCACGGTCACGGCCTTTTTCGACACCCAGGAGCACGCGAACACCGCCCGGACGGACCTGATCGCGGCCGGTCTGACCGAGGCCGACGTCACCGTCGTGGGCAGCGGCTCCGACCACTTCACGGTGGAGCAGGACCACCATCAGGGGTTCTGGGCGGCGTTGACGAGCTGGTTCATCCCCGAGGATGACCGGCGGGTTTACGCCGAAGGGCTGCGGCGCGGCGGCTTCGCGGTGTCGGTGCGCTGCGACGGCATCCTCTACGACAAGGCCATCGACGTGCTCGACCGCGACGGCGCCGTGGACCTCGACGAGCGGTCGGTCGACTGGTCGAAGGAAGGCTGGAGCCCGTCCGTCGCGGGCGTGGACAATATTCCCGCGGGCGCCACCCCCTACCGCATGCCCGACAACGGCACGGCCGGGTTCGGCGGCTCCTACGCGGGCGAGGACGGGCTGGCGCGTGACGCCAGCCAGCCGGGCGTGGAAAGCCTAACCCCCGCCCACGCCACCGCGCCCACACCGGCGACGGAGGACGGCGTGGCCCGCGTAACGGAAGCCGAGAACAACGACGTGCGCGAGCGAATCGGCGTCGGCAGCGCCAACTGGATGGCCCCCAACCCGAGCGGTGGCCCGCAGACCTACGCGGGGGCCGCGACGCCCGCCGACGACGCGGCCGCGGACCTCGCGCGCGGCCGGCAGCCGACGGACGATCCCGTGTTCCGGCGCGACACCGATCACGGGCGCGGCCGCGTGCGCAGCTACATCGTCGAGGGCGACGTCAACCGCTGACCTCTTCTGCGGCGGGATGCGGGGGTCTGTCCCCCGTTCCCCGCGCCGCCAGTCCCGCCAGCGCCTCGCGCTCGGAAGGTTCCAGCAGGACCAGCACGGCCGCGCGCGCGGCAGCGGTGTCGCGGTCGCGAATGGCCTCGAACACCCGCGCGTGGTCATGGACGAACCGTTGCGCCTCCGCACGTCGCTGCACGCGGAACGCGATGGTGAGCGAGGCCTCGATGGCGGGCGCGAATGCCGACAGGAAATCGTTGCCCGAGTGGATCAGCAGCGCCCTGTGAAAGTCGAGGTCGGCCCGGATCGAGTCGGGCGAGTGGAACAGGGCGGTGCGCAGCCCGGCCAGCGCCGCGTCGATCGCCAGGATGCCTTCGGGCGTGGCCCGCTGCGCTGCCAGCGCCGCGGCTTCCGGCTCGATCATGCGCCTGAGCTCGAACAGGTTGCGCACGAAGGTCTCGGTCGGCGCGTCGCCCATCTCCCAGGTGATCACGTCGTCGTCGAGCCTGTTCCAGTGGAAGCGGTCCCGCACGGTAGTGCCGCGCCGCGGCGCCATGTCCAGCAGCCCCTTGCCAGCCAGAAACTTGATCGCCTCGCGCAGGGCGGGGCGCGACACCTTGAACTCGCGCGCCAGCAGGTCGGCGTTGGGCAGCACCGCCCCCGGTGCGATCGTTCCGCCGACGATGCGGCGCCCCAGGGCGTCGGCGGTGATCCGGTGCCTCGGCCGGCGCGCCTTGTGGGCTGGGCGCGGCGCCCCCGGGCTCCATCCTGACTTCACCCGCATCCCCCCGCGTCGTGGTCGAATCTGCACGCCGTCCGACCTGCCGCGAACAGTCGGGGCATGGAGGAGCGGTGTCAAACGGCACGGGTGACCGTCGGCTTGAACGAACCGCACCGATGTGCTCGGTCCGCGGCACATCGGCTCGGAGGAAACAGGGATATGGCGAGCACCGCGCGCATCACGGTGAAGGGCGGCTGGATCGACGTCGGCCTGGACGGCGAAACACTGACTCTCGCGGCCGTGGGGACGCCGCTGCACTACTTGGTGAAGCCGCCAACATCGATTCCCGCCCGCCATAAACAGTCCGAGGACAAGAGCCGCTTTCGGCGCCTGGCCGTGGACGCGATCCGGACCGCCGACCCGGGCGCGACGCCGGACGACGCCGAGGTGGTGTGGTCCTGGCGGGCCGGGTAAGGATGGCGGTGGATTTCCGCAGGGGGAGCAAGCATGGGACTGCTCGTCGACGGCCGGTGGCAGGACCGCTGGTACGACACCGCGGCGAGCGGCGGCCGCTTCGTCCGCACCGACGCGTCCTTCCGCAACTGGGTGACGGCGGACGGCGACCCCGGCCCGTCCGGCTCGGGCGGGTTCCCGGCCGAGGCCGGGCGCTACCACCTCTACGTCTCGCTGGCCTGCCCCTGGGCGCACCGCACGCTGATCGTGCGGGCGCTGAAGGGACTTGAAGGAGCGATCACCCTCTCGGTCGTGCACTGGCGCATGCTCGAGGACGGCTGGACCTTCGCGGAGGGGCCCGGCACCGTGCCCGACCCGATCCACGGCGCGCGCCTTCTCTACGAGGTTTATCAGGCGGCCGACCCGACCTTCACGGGCCGCGTGACGGTGCCCGTGCTGTGGGACCGGACGCGGGCCACGATCGTCAGCAACGAATCGTCGGAGATCATCCGCATGCTGAACTCGGCCTTCGACCGCGTGGGCGCGAAGGCCGGCGATCTTTACCCGGTCCCGCTCCGGGCCGAGATCGACGCCGTCAACGCGCGCGTCTACGCCACGCTGAACAACGGGGTCTACAGGGCGGGGTTCGCGACCGCCGGGGACGCCTACGAGGAAGCCGTCCGCCCCCTCTTCGCCACGCTCGACTGGCTGGAGGAGCGC
This sequence comes from uncultured Lichenihabitans sp., assembly GCA_964243405.1. Lineage (GTDB taxonomy): Bacteria > Pseudomonadota > Alphaproteobacteria > Rhizobiales > Beijerinckiaceae > Lichenihabitans. Next base: position 16,463 of record CAXTFJ010000079.1, read on the forward strand.
CTGGCGCACAACCGCTACCTGATGGGGCCCGCGCTCACCGAGGCCGACGTCCGGCTCTACACGACGCTGGTGCGGTTCGACGCCGTCTACCACGGGCATTTCAAGTGCAACATCCGTCAGGTCGCCGACTACCCGGCGCTGTGGGGCTACCTGCGCGACCTGTACCAGACGCCCGGCTTCGGCAACACGACCGACTTCCTGCATATCAAGCACCACTATTACGAGAGTCACCGCACCATCAACCCGACGGGGATCGTGCCGCTCGGCCCGAGCCTGGACTTCGCGGCCCCGCACGGGCGGGAGCGCCTCGCGGCCGCCTGAGGCAGGACAACGACGTCGCGCAGGGACGGATGGCCTGAACCGCGGGCGGCGGGGCGCGTTGCCGTGGTAATCCACCTCGCTTCGCTCAAGGACGACCCATGTCAGAGCTTTCCACGCCGGTCTGGTTCATCACCGGCTGTTCCACCGGCTTCGGCCGGGACCTCGCACGCCTCGTCCTGAACCGGGGCTGGCGCGCCGTCGTGACCGCCCGCGACGCCGCGCGCGTGGCCGACCTCGCGAAGGGAGCGGAGGACCGCACCCTCCCCCTCGCGCTCGACGTCACCGACGCGGGGCAGGTCGCGGCCGCCGTGGCCGATGCGGAAGCGCGCTTCGGACGGATCGACGTGCTGGTCAACAACGCCGGCTATGGCTACCAGTCTGCCATCGAGGAGGGCGAGGACGACGCCATCCGGGCGCAATTCGAGGCCAACGTGTTCGGCCTGTTCGCCCTCACCCGCGCGGTCCTCCCCGGCATGCGCGCCCGCAGCCGAGGGCACGTGCTGAATATCACCTCCGTGGCGGGCTTCATCGGCTTCCCCGGCTCGGGCTATTACGCGGCCAGCAAGCACGCCGTGGAGGGTTTCTCGGACGCGCTCGCGGCGGAAACGGCCCCGCTCGGCATCAAGGTCACGTGCGTCGAGCCGGGCCCGTTCCGCACTGATTGGGCCGGGCGCTCGCTCAAGCAGACCCCGACCCGCATCGCCGACTACGCGGAAACGGCGGGCGCGCGTCTGAAGGCGACCGCGGCCTACAGCGGCACCCAGCCCGGCGACCCCGTGCGGGCGGGTGAGGCCATGATCCGCGCGGTTGAAAGCCCGGAGCCGCCCCGCCACCTCGTGCTGGGCGCCTTCGGTTACGATGCGGTCACGACCCGGCTGAAGCAGCGCCTGGCCGAGATCGAGCGCTGGCGCGACACGAGCCTCGGCGCGGACTTTCCGAAGGACCCCGCCCCGTGACGCCCGCGATCGCCTTCGACAATTCCTACGCCCGGCTGCCCGACCCCTTCTTCGCCCGGGTGCCGCCCACGAGCGTTGCGGCGCCCCGCCTCGTCAAGCTGAACCGCCCGCTGGCACGAGACCTCGGCCTCGATCCCGACGCGCTCGCCACGCTTGAGGGCATCGAGGTGCTGGCCGGTAAGCAGGTCCCTTCCGGCGCCGAGCCGATCGCGGCCGCCTACGCGGGCCACCAGTTCGGCAACTTCGTGCCCCAGCTCGGCGACGGCCGGGCCATCCTGCTCGGCGAGGTGGTTGGGACCGACGGCGGACGTCGCGACATCCAGCTCAAGGGCTCGGGGCCGACCCCCTTCTCCCGCCGCGGTGACGGCCGCGCCGCCCTGGGTCCGGTGCTGCGCGAGTATCTCGTCAGCGAAGCCATGGCGGCGCTGGGCGTCCCCACCACGCGCGCGCTGGCCGCGGTGACGACGGGCGAGACCGTGTGGCGCGAAACGGCGCTGCCGGGCGCCGTTCTGACGCGCGTGGCCGCCAGCCACCTGCGCGTCGGCACGTTCCAGTTCTTCGCCGCGCGGCGCGACGAGGCCTCGCTCAGGACGCTGGCCGACTACGCCATCGCGCGGCATTACCCCGAAGCCGCGCGGGCCGCCCGGCCCTACCGCGCGCTGCTTGAGGGCGTCGCGGACCGGCAGGCTCGGCTCGTCTCCTCCTGGCTGCTGCTGGGCTTCGTGCACGGCGTCATGAACACCGACAACTGCTCGATCGCCGGCGAGACCATCGACTACGGCCCCTGCGCGTTTCTGGACGCCTACGACCCCGCGACCGTGTTCAGCTCCATCGACGAGGGTGGCCGTTACGCCTACGCCAACCAGCCCGGCATCGCGCAGTGGAACGTCGCGCGGCTGGCCGAATCGCTGCTGCCGCTGCTCAGCGAAGACCGGGAGGCCGCGGTCGAGCAGGCCAACGCCGTGCTCGGCGGCTTCGCGGAAACCTTCCACGCCGCCCATTCCGCGGGACTGCGGCGGAAGCTTGGGCTCGCGACGGAGCGCGAGGAGGATCTCGCGCTCGCCCAGGATCTGCTCGACCGCATGGCCGCGAACCGGGCCGATTTCACGCTGACTTTCCGCCGCCTCGCCGGGGCCGCTGCCGGTCCGGAGCACGACGGCTCCGTCCGCGACCTGTTCATCGACCCGACGAGCTTCGACGACTGGGCTGGACGCTGGCGGGTGAGGCTCGACGCGGAAGCCGCGGACGGTGTCGCCC
>CAXTFJ010000079.1:19006-21238 GCA_964243405.1 uncultured Lichenihabitans sp.
CGCCGCCGCGCGCGGCGCCGCCATGCGCGCCGTGAGCCCCGCCGTTATCCCGCGCAACCACCGCATCGAGGAGGTCATCGCGGCGGCGGTCGAGGAAGGCGACTTCGCGCCCTTCGAGACACTTGGCACCGTGCTCGCCTCTCCCTACGACGACCAGCCCGCCTACGCGGCCTATGCCGAACCGCCGCCGCCCGCCGACCGCGCCTACCGGACCTTCTGCGGCACCTGATCTCCCCACTCGAAAGACGCCTTCCCCCATGATTTCGCGCTTCGCCCGCAACGCGATCGTGCTCGGCCTGCTTTCGGCGGTCGGGCCTTTCGCGATCGACATGTACCTGCCCGCGCTCCCCACCATCGCGGCCGACCTCCATGCCAGCACGGCCGCGACGCAGATGACGCTGACGGCCTTCTTCCTGACCTTCGGGCTCTGCCAATTGGTCTACGGTCCCTGGTCGGACGCGGTTGGGCGCAAGGTGCCGCTCACCGCGGGAGTCGGGTTGTTCGCGCTCGGCACCGTCGGCTGCGGGCTGTCGGCGACGGTGGGCTGGCTGATCGCCTTCCGCGTCGTGCAGGGCATGGGCGCCGCCGCGGTCGTGGTGATCCCGCGCGCCATCATCCGCGACCTCCACACCGGCCACGAGGCGACCCGCCTCATGGCGCTGGTGATGCTGGTGTTCAGCGTTTCGCCCATCCTCGCGCCGCTGGTGGGCAGCGCGCTCATCGTGCCGTTCGGCTGGCGCGCCGTGTTCGCGGCCGTCACCGTCGCGGCGCTGGTGGGCCTCGCGCTGATCGCGACCGTGCTGCCCGAAACGCGGCTGCCCGCGGACCGCGTGCCGGCGCGGCCGGCCGCCATCCTGGGCGGCTTCGGCCGCCTGCTGCGCCACGCCTCCTTCCTCGGGCTCACGTTCACCGGAGGGCTGGGCCTCGCTAGCTTCTTCGTGTTCCTGTCGACGTCGTCCTTCGTCTACATCGACCATTTCGGGTTGACGCCGACGCAGTACAGCCTCGCGTTCTCGATCAACGCGGTGGGGTTCATCGGCTCCTCGCAGTTCGCGGCGCGGCTGGGACTGCGCTTCGGCCTGGCCCGGATGGTGGTGACCGCCACCTCGCTCTACGCCCTCTTCGCCATGATCCTGCTCGGCGTGGTCCTGCTCGGCGTGGACAACTTCGTGGTGCTGGTCACGCTGCTGTTCCTGACCTTCGCGTGCCTCGGCCTGGTGATCCCGACCACGGCGGTGCTGGCGCTGGAGGAGCACGGCGCCATCGCGGGCCTCGCGGCCGCGCTCGGCGGCACGCTGCAACTGGTCCTGGGCGGCGTCGTGATCGCGCTCGCGAGCGCTTCGTTCGACGGCACGTCCCGCCCCATGGTGGCCCTGATAGCCCTCTGCGCCGCAGGCGCGCTCGCGACCAGCGTCGCGACGCTCGCCCGCGTGAGGCGGCCCGTCCCGGAGCGGATCGCGCCCTGACCCGATCATCCGCATCTTCCCTGGACAGCCCAGCACGGATCTTGCTCGGGCTTGACGTCTCACGGGGAGATCGGGGAACGGTGATGGTTAGCGACAGGACGGGTGTACGGATCAACGGTTTAGGGAATCGACGCAGGCAGATGACCGCGCTCGGCATCGCGTGCCTTGCCGCTCTTCCCGTCTCGCGGCGACCGGCCTTGGCGGAAGCCGTTGCGGCCCCCGCCGCCTGCCAGGCCCTGCAGGCCAAATACCCGCAATTCAAGGGCAAGACCCTCACCAACGCCGTCAATCCGCACACGCCCGGCTACGAGGCGCTCGACCCGAGTGACCCCGATAAGTACATCGGCTTCGACATCGACCTCGGGGACACGATCGGCGGCTGCCTGGGCTTCACCATGGCCTACAAGCCCGTGACCTTCGCGGCCCTGCTCACCACGCTCGCGAGCGGGCAGGCCGACATCGTCATCTCCGACATCTACGCGACCGAGGAGCGTGCCAAGGCCGCCGACTTCGTCACCTATTCCAAGGTGTTCGACGGCGTGCTGGTCGCCAAGGGCAACCCGAAGAAACTGACCGGCATCAACGACACAATGTGCGGCGCGGCAGCGGCCGAGAACACCGGCTTCGTGGAGGTGCCGCTGGTGCAGAACCTCGCAGGCCCCTGCAAGGCTGAGGGCAAGCCTGAGCCCGCCCTGCAGCTCTACGACAACAACGCCAACTGCATCCAGGCGATTCTCGCCGGACGCGCCGACACCTACACCAACGA
>CAXTFJ010000080.1:0-21218 GCA_964243405.1 uncultured Lichenihabitans sp.
CCCTCGTGGATCCGGACAGTGCCGCTCCGGCGGTGGCGGAGGCGCTCAGGCTCTTGCCGGCGATCAACCTCTTCCGGACCATGGCCAACGCCGCATCGCTCTACCCGGACTACATCCGCTACGTGAACCTGCTGTTCAAGCACTTGGAACTCGACTCCGCGCTCGAGCGGATGATCGTTCTGCATGTCGCCCGGCAATCGAGCTGCTTATACGCCTGGCGGCAGAACGTCGTCGTGGCCAAGAGCGTGGGGGTGTCGGACGCGCAGATCGCCGCCCTGGATGGCGGATTGACGGGGTCCTCCTGCTTCGACGAATGCCAACGCGTCGCGTTCCGCTTCACCGACGAAGCCATGCGGTTGATCGAAGTGTCGGACGAGACCTATGCCGACACCACGAGCCACTTCAGCGATCGCGCGATCACCGAGATGCTCTACGTGATCGGGTCATACATGTTCATCTCGCGCGTCGCCCGCATAGGAAGGGTGAGGTTGGACGACAAGCCAGCCGATGCTCCCCCGACGACCTGAATGGCCCTTCCAGGAGATCCACATGCCGTCCGACACGCCATCGCAGGCCAAGCTCACCACCATCGCCCGCTTTCCTGTTAAATCCTTTCTAGAGAACTTGGCGGTGCGCAGCGACGGCTCCGTGCTCGTCACGTCGATGAACGCGAAGACGCTGTTCTACGTGCCGCCAACGGATGGTGCCGCCCCGGTCGAGCCCATCCAACTCCATACGTTCGAGCAGCCGACGACTGGGCTGGTGGAGGTTGAACCGGACATCTTCTTCGTTTCGACATCGAGCCTCTATACGAGCCATGAGTCATTCCTTCACCGGTTGGACCTGCGTGAATGGCGGCCGGGCTCGCCGTTGCGGCTGGACGAGGTGTTCCGGTTCCCAGAGCGAGCCCGCGGCCTGAACGGAAGTTGCCTCCTGGGTCCTGGCGTGGTGCTGGTCGCCGACTGCTTCGCCGGCTTGATCTGGCGGCTCGACCTGCAGGCGGGTGGGTGGGCCCCACGCGCGCGCGTCTGGTTAGAACATGAGAGCATGGGCTATTTCCCTGGCAAGCTGAAACCGGAGCAGCCGGGCGTGAACGGTATCCGGTATGCCGAGAGGACGCATCGGCTGTACTACACCGCGACCGCGAAGAAGCTGCTGATGGGCGTCGACGTCGATCCATCGACGCTCAAGCCGGCTGGCACACCTGAATTGGTGGTGGCCGGGCGCATGGGCGACGACTTCTGCATCGACGAGGATGCGGGGGTGATCTACCTCGCGACCCACCGGCAGAACACCATCGATCGCGTGTCCATGGACCCAGGGGACAACAGCGGCTTCACCGTGTGCGCCGCCGGCGACCCGTTCACGGAGGAGCTCATCGGACCATCGAGCGGTGCTTGGGGTCGGGCGCCGGGCGATTACGGCAAGGTCGCCTTCTTCATCACCGATGGTGGTACCGCATCCCCGCCTCCCAGCGGACCGACGCTGGCTAAGCTACTCCGCGTCGAGTTCTGACCGGACGACCGCCATCGAGCGGACGACCGCATGCCCGCATGCAGCGCTTCGCCGATCGCGGTTCCCGGCCGGCTGCCCTCTGGGCGCATGTGCGCGCGAAGCTGGAGCGCGAAGCGGCAAGGCGTTCGCGCACTGGCGGTAGCATTGCGCATGGCCCACGGTGGGCGTCTTGATGTCGGCATCGGATGCATTGAGCGACCGCCCCATTCGCCGGTGATCCAACGACCGCCGACGATCTCAGGTCGCCCTTGGATCTGCCTTCTGCCCGCCGAGCCATGGCCGAGGCAACGCGGGCTCGATCCAGGAGGTGACCCCGATGTCGGGTCGTCCGCGGTGCCGTCGACCTGCCCGCTCCATGTCGTGATCAGGCAAGTGGCGGTGGCGTCGGCAACGAGCGTCCACCGAACGGCGGCATCAGGAGAACGGCCGTCGTTCCGGCAAGCCCTGGACCTTCTAGGTGGAACGTTCCTTCCGATAGGCGCGAGGCGTCAGGCCAGTCACCTTCCGGAACATGATCGCGAAGTGGTTGGCTTGATCGAAGCCGCACCGAAACGCGACGTCGGTGATCGGGAGGCTCGTTCGCTCGAGGAGTTGGCGCGCGTGATCCACGCGCAACCGAACCAGGTAGCGGTACGGCGGCTCGCCGACGGCGGCGCGGAACGTGCGCGTGAACTGCGTCGGCCCGAGGCCTGCGATCTTCGCGAGCTGGACGAGCGTCAAGTCGTCGGCGAGATTCGCATGCATGAAGTCGAGGGCCCTCCGCAGCCGCCAGCCCGCCATCGCCATGGCGGGCGCCGCCTTGCGCGGAGCTTTGGTCGAGTAGGCACGTAGCAGGTGCAACGCGAGTGCGCGGGTGAGCGAGTCCGCGTACAGTTGTGTGCCGGACACCCGCCTTTCCGTCTCGGCCAAGAGCAGCCTGACCAGGCGATCGACGGTGCCGTCAGCCACGGCGAGGCTGTCGACCAATTGGACCTTCTCGGGATCGCCACCGAAGACGCTGGCGGCCACCTCCCCCACCACCTCCGGAGCCAAATAGAGGATGACGTAGTCGGCTTGGCCCTTGAAAGACCGCACGACCGGAACGCCCGCCGGCATGATGCTCGAGCATCCGCTTTCGGACCAGCTACGGTCCTTGCGGCCGTCCAGCGTTCGCTCGATGTGTATCGGCCCAGCCAAGTGCAATACGACGCGGTGCAGGGTCGAACTGAGTTTTATGTCCCGAAGAGCGACCTGGAAGCGGTTCAACAAGACGTCCCGCCATCCATGGTCGATGCTGGACAGAATCGGCGAGCTGGCCACCTCGCGCTCGTACTCCTGTGGCGTCGACCCTCGTATCCTCGACTGCGTCGTCCCGGGCGGCTTCTCGATCATCGGTGCCTTCCGGCGCGAGACCTTCCCGTCCCCAATACCAAGCCCTGATCGATGATCTTCGGCTCGATGGCGCTGGCCGCGCGCCGACGTCGGGTTGGAGCCGGGGCACCGCGCACGATCTCGAAGCGCCGGCGGGAACGACTAGTCCTCCGGCCGGAGCGGCCGACCGGCCCGGGTGCGGAAAGCACGCGTTCGGGCGCCAAGTGGATCGCGACCGACGGGAGCGGGCCCGCCGCGCGGTGGGTTCCAGGCACGGCCGCCCGTGACCGAGTGCGCCATCCGGTCCCCGAGTTGTTCGCGGAGTCACGGGCTGCCGCCGCGTGATGCGGGCGAAGCCGCACGGGACCGTTGCCGACGAACATCGACGCTGCCGCCGCCATCGGAGACCTTGGATCGCGGAGCGAGACGCGGGCGGTCATGATTGGACCCGTAGCGGTCCCGAGCACCCTGCACCGTATCCCACGGCGCACGCCTACGGTCCCGATCGCCGGTGCGGAGCCGCACGACGGCGCGCGGGCGCCGATATTCATGACGTTTCCGGACCGATCGCGATCGGCCGCCCGTTCGCCGAAAACCCTTTCGCCGTACGATGAAGCGCTTGGTTGGTCATGCGATGGTGTCGACGACACCGCCATCGACACGCAAGCATGCGCCGGTCGTGGCGGAGGATAGCGGTGAGGCGACATAGGCGATCAAGTTCGCGACTTCGTCCACGGACGCGGCGCGGCGGATGATCGAACTCGGACGGGCGGCCCGCACGAACTCCGCGGCCACTTGCTCGATCGGTTTGCCGCTCCGTTCCGCATCGGCGCCCAGCATCTTGGCCAACCCCTCGGAAAGGGTCGGCCCCGGCAAAACTGCGTTCACGGTGACGCTCGTGCCCGCCATCCGCTTGGCCAGGGCGCGCGCGAGGCCGAGGACGGCGGTTTTCGTCACTCCGTAATCGATCATCTCAACGGGAAGATTGAGGGCGGACTCGGATGACAGGAGAATGACCCGCCCCCAATCCCGGCGCATCATCCCAGGCAAGTAGGATCGGGACAGTCTGACGCTGGAAAGCACGTTCAAGGCGAACATCCGATCCCACTGGTCATCCTCGATGTCGAAGAAGTCCTTTGGATCGGCGGCGCCTGCGTTGTTGACGAGGATGTCGACATCCTCCTCCGCGGCGAACAGGCCGTCGCAACCGCTGGCGGTGGCCACGTCCGCGACGATGCCCCTCACGGTCGCCGAGGGCGCGCTCCCCTTCACCGCCGCGATCGCGGCGTCGACGGCCGGCTGGTCTCGACCATTGATGATCACCGCCGCACCCGCCGACGCGAGTGCCTTGGCTGTGGCGAGACCAATCCCCGCCGTTGAACCGCTCACCAGAGCGGTCTTCCCAGATATGTCGATGTTCATCCACGTAGCTCCAACCGTTCGAGGAGAGATCCCTGGCAATAATGAGAGGTTAGGCGTCGGACGATCACGCCGGGACCGCGGCGCCCGCCTCACCCAACCTTGAGCGGGGCGTGACGAGGTTCGCCAGCCGACGTTGAATGCGCGAAATCCGCCTCTGGACGATTTCGTTACGCCCGGCGCGCATGTTGGCGACGGCGCCGAGGCGCCGCGGATGCGGAACGCCGGCTGATCGTGACGAGGGCCCGCAATCAGCTCGGTTCCATGAGTTTGACGAGCAGCCCACGCGCGGCGCTGACGGTTGGTAAGCGGGCCGAGCGGCTCGCTCGCCTCGAGAGTTCCAAGCATGATCGAGGAACGGATCTCGTCCGAAGATGCGGCTCACCGGCGAGCAGTCCTTCACGCTATTCGTTTGGGACGGACGCGCGCTGGCGAGCGAGGGCGGTCGACGTTCGACCCGACAGCCACGATCCCCGGAGCGGCCCCCCATCGAACGCGCCGGCGGTCCAAGCGACCACGAGGCAGCAGAGCGACCAGAACACCAGGTACTCCACACCGCCCTTGTTCCAGAGCCAATGCCCGCCGCCCTTCCATGCGACCGCGGCGGCCGCTGTGCCCAGGTAGGCGGCAGCTAGCAGCGCCGCCCAGGGCGTCGCGAAATCGAGCAGGATCGCGAACGTCGCGATGCATTCCACGATGATCGCCATCACGAAGAGGACAATGCCCGGCAGAAGATGCAAGGTATCGTAGAAGCGGATGGCGGCCTGCGCGTGGGTCGCGTCGCCGATGACGTGCGGAAGGAAGAAGAGACCGCAGAGCAGGCGTAGCGCGTGTCGAGTCGCGCGATGTTGCGGACTCATCACCCCGGAACGTCCGTGCGCAGCCAGATACCCATCGACGCTGGATCCTGAACCCGAGCCCATGTTCATGCACTCCCACTACTCAGGCAGGCACGGACCGGCTGGTCGGGTCGCCGACCCAAGCTCCAAGCCGTGACGCAGGCGCCGCTGGCGAGCACCCACATCGCCTTGTGGATGGCCTTCGCTGAACTCGTCCGTGTCAGGTCCGCGGCGGCAGTGAGTAGAGTTCGACCGTGGTCTTCCCAGCGCGTAGGTCCTTCTTGGTCTGCTGCTCGTGTTTCTCGCGGCTGCTCCCTGCTTCCAGGACCGAGTCGACTTCGCTCGCGGGGATGATGATCAAGCCATCGATGTCCGCGACCACCATGTCGCCGCGGGAGACCGACACGCCGGCGAAGACGATAGGTTCCCCGACCTTGCCGGGCGCGCTCTTGCCCGTTCGATGGACGCTGATGCCGCGGCTGAATACGGGAAACCGCAGGCTGGTGAGTGCGGCCACGTCGCGAGTTCCGCCGTCGATCGCCACACCCGCGATCCCGCGCGCGATACAGGCGGTGGCGAGCATCTCGCCGAAGTAGCCGGCCAGGACACCCTCGCAGTCGATCACGAGGATGTCGCCCCGGGAGGCCTGCTCCACGGCGTAATGGATGGGCAGATTGTCCGTCGGTTGGCAGCGAACCGGGAATGCCGGACCGCACAGCATGGCACCAGGCCAACTCGGCCGGATCGCCGGATCACAAACAATGTCGGCTTTGCTGGCCTCGTACAGCGTAGCCACCCCAAGTTCGGAAAGCTTCGCCATCTTGTCCGTTGCTCCAGCCGATTGGGATGCTGACACGATGATTGCTCCTCTCTCGTTCCGGAACCGATGGGAAGCACCGGGCCGCCCGTCGTTGACGTGATCTAGGTAGCGGCCCAAATGGAGGGCTTCTTCCGCTAAAATGCCTTGAACATTGGTTTCCAATCGTCTCGCGATCGGCCCTGCCGCAAGCGTGGTCGGCGCATCCGCGCCTCGCGGTCGCACCCGGGTCGAAGCCGGTGTGCGCACGCGCTCCGCCGCGACGCTGTGACAGCGCCGGCGATCGGCCCGTTGGAAGGGGGGCACTCGCCCACGAGTCGAGGCGAGTCACGCAAGAGGGCGCCTCGGAAAGCTTTCCCCCGGGCGGACCTCGGCCGCGGCAAGCGTCAAATAATGGCGGGGCAGGTGAAGCGACTGACGGCGAATGACAAACGACGTCGTTAAATCGCGGTTCGGCGCTCGTCATACGCCATTCCGACTAGGGTCCTCACAGGCGAATGGTTTGATCTACCAACGAGGCGATCGCGACCGTGCCGTCCGGGTCGCGATTCCGTCCGGACGAACACCGGACATCACGCGGTCGACCCGAGGTGGCCGATCACCGACGCGGTGGTTCAACCCGTCGCTGCTCGACTCATGGTACCCCCGTCGCACGCCAGATCGACGTTCCGCCAGTCGGCTTGGTCACCCCGGGCAGATCGGCTGCGCGTCGATTTGGTAACCGGCTTCCGCTCGACGTCGTGCTTATTGCCGGAATTGCCTCTCCAACTGCGCGGACAGGCGGGAGTAGACGCGTCGTGCGTTGCCTTCGAAGATGAGTTGCCTGTCCTCGGTTGTCAGCCAAGGAACCGCGTCCACGTAGCGCTTCGTGTCATCGAAGTATTGGTTCGTCTCCGGATCGATGCCACGCACGGCGCCGATCGTCTCCGAGGCAAACAGGATGTTCCCCGCGGGGATGACCTTCGCCAGCAACTCGGTGCCGGGATGGTGGTATACGCAGGTGTCGAAAAACACGTTCGACAGGAGATGCTCGGTGAGAGGAGGCTTGCCCAGCTCCTGTGCGAGGCCCCGGAACCTGCCCCAGTGATAGGGGACCGCTCCGCCACCGTGCGGAATGACGAAGCGCAACCTCGGGAAGTCCTTGAACAAGTCGCCCTGCAGGACCTGCATGAAGACCGACGTGTCAACATTCAGGTAGTGCGCGCCCGTGCTGTGGAAGTTGCGGTTGCACGACGACGAGACGTGGACCATTGCCGGTACGTCGAGCTCGACCATCTCCTCATAGAGCGGATACCACCAGCGATCCGTCATCGGTGGATCCGTCCAGAAGCCGTCGCTCGGATCGGGATTGACGTTGCAGCCGACGAAGCCGAGCTCGGTGACGCAGCGACGAAGCTCCGCCACGCATCCTGCCGGAGACATACCGGGAGCCTGCGGCAACTGGCAAACGCCGACGAAGTTGCGCGGGAACAGCGTGCAGACCCGGTGGATGAGGTCGTTGCAGGCCGTGGACCATTTCGCGTTCGCCGACTCCGTCGATCGCGAATGGCCAATGCTGCCCGCGGTCGGCGAGAAGATGGTGAGGTCGATGCCGCGGCCGTTCTGGACACGCAGCTGTCCCTCCTCGATCGAACGGCGGATGTCGGCGTTGGAGATGCTCGGCTGGGCTGGCGGCGCACGACCCTCCCGGATGGCCGCGACCTGCGCCTTGCGCCATGCCTCGTGGGCCGGCGGACTGGTTGTATAGTGGCCGTGGCAATCGATGATCATGTACGCCCCTACTCGGCTGGGATCAGGTGGAGGCGAGGAAGCTGTCGTCCACGCAAGCTTCGTACGACAAGGGCAGGTCCTTCTCGACCAGGCCGAACTCGTGCATGCAGTCGAACAGGACCTCCACCGCTTTGCGGTCCAATCTCAGGTCCTTGGGGGAGACGTGGTTCTCCAGCATTTCGCCAAGGGCCCTGCGAGCATGGGCCGTGCTCGAATGAGTATGGCGGCTCAGTATCAGCGCAGCCTGATCGACGTTGTCCGCCGTCCACTGAACGGCCTCGCGCATCGCCGACAACGCATCGATGGCCGTTTGCCGGTTCCCCTCGGCCCAGCGCAAGCTTAGTGCGATCGCGGTGAACGCGTAGTCCGGCACGTAGTCGGACGCCTCGCCAAGATTGGTGAAGCCCGCATCCTCGGCCATGTAGTTGTAGGGTATCAACTGCAAGCCGGCGTCGATGGAGCCGTCCTGGAGGTGTTCCCATCGTTGTGGATGGGCCCCGACGATCGCGAACTCGAAATCTCCCGGATAGTGCAATCCATGCGCCGCCAGCATCTTCTGGATCAGGACCGCGGTCCCCTCCTTCAAGGAGGACGTGCCGACCTTCTTGCCGCGCAGGTCCTCCACCTTCCTGATCGACTTCAGCCCGATCAGTGTCAGGGGCGCACGGTTGGCGTTGCCGGCGACCAGGCGGAGCGGTCCGCCCTTCGCGGCGTTCCCGATCACGCCTTCCGGTGTGACGATGGCTATCTGGCTGTCGCCATCCTCCAGCGAGGTCGTCACCTTGTCGGTCGCGCCCGTGAGCTCGACCTCGCTCTGGATGCCGTGCGCAGCGAAGATCCCCCGCTCTTCGGCGATCCACACGGGATAGCACGGAAGGGCAGGCGCAATCATGCTGATCCTGAGCTTGGACATTTCGCCGAACTCCTTCAATCACACGCGAACCTCGCATCTGGAGGACACGCGATCTTACGGAATAGGATCGGCAACATCGTTTTTCGACCACCCCGGCTCCGTTGGACCGGGCAGCGCCGTACCACGGCTGACGGGACGTCGCCGCAGCTAGATCCCGCCTGCCGCTGCGATCGGACGGAGGCTGCGCGCCGACAAGCATGGTGGCCCCGCCGGCTCGACGGGGCCTGTTTTCGTCGTGCTCTGAAGAACATCGGAAAGCGCCACCGAGCCATCAGCCGCGATGCGCGTTCGAGGCCTCGTCGTCGTCATGGTTACGGCACGTCGATCGCTTCGCCGCCTTCGGCAAGCGAGTGCAGCAGCCCCAGCGGCGTGCCGATGCGCTCGGCTGCAGGGTGTGCGGCGATCAACCAAGTTGCGATCGTCTAGCTGCCTGGATGGCCGGGCCAGCGGGCATCGCGGTGCCCGGACCCGGGACGGATCCAAGCCAAATCTCCGTCACGCGGCACCCGGGACGGGGCACCCTTGATCACGCGAGACTAGGCCAGTGGTCGGCTATCCACCACGCGAAGGCTTCGGCACATCATAGGCAAAGGTCGCGATCTCGGATGGCATGCTCCCGCGCCCATCGCCCGGTGAACCTCGTGTTCCCCGGCGAGCATCGCGGCAGCCTTGCGCTCGCTCTCTGTGGCCGAGCCTCATTATCAATCCGATACGGAATATCCGGGCGGCCGTCGTACAACGTTGCGGAGCGTGCCGATCCGTTCGATCTCCGCCTCCACCATGTCGCCGTCGGCCAGGAAGCGCCCGTCCCCCTGCGCCACACCGGGCAGTGTCCCGGTGAACATGATGTCACCGGGTTCGATGGTCGTGCGTGCATCGACATGCGCCGCCAATCGGGCGACATCCCAGGTCATCCCGCTCGTCCGTCCGTTTTGGCGGCGTTCGCCGTTCACCCAGAGCGCCATGCTGATGTCGGGCGAGGCATCCCCGAACTCGTCCCGGGTGACGATCCACGGTCCGACCGGCGTCGCTCCATCCAATCCCTTGGCCGAGAGGAGATCCATGCCGATCCCGGGCGAGCCCGGTTGAAGGTCGCGCGCACTCACGTCATTCCCGATCGTATAGCCGAGCACGCTATGCATGGGAGATCGCCCGGCTCGCAGCGGCGCGCCGAACACGACGACGAGTTCAACCTCGAAATCGAGCTCGGACGTCAATGGCGAGTAACGAATCGGATCGGTGGCACCGACCAACGCCCCGAAGGGCTTCATGAAGACGATCGGCTGGGTGTCGGCGCCGAGCTTGAAGTCCTTCAGGTGCGTGCGGTAGTTGGCGCCCACGACGAGGATCTTGTTGCCGCGCTCCATCGGCGGGAGCAACCGGACGCGGGCGAGCGGAACGACCTCGCCCGTCAAAGACAGCGAGCGCTCGTCGGGAGCCTCGGTGATCGGCGGCGCCCAATCGCCCAATCGACCTCCGATGACCCGCAACGAGCTCATGGCCGGGTCGAGCACTCCCCATCGCCGCTCGGAGCCGGTTTCGAAATAGGCCAGCTTCATGGTCAGGTCTCCGATCGAGTTGGATTCGAAATGAGGTTCCGTCCGGAAGACCCCTGGTGCCCTGCCGGGCGCACGCCCCCGAAGCGGACGGCCTTGAGCGCTCGCGCACGACCGTGGGAGGACCCGCGAGCCTCGACGGCGGCGGGCCGGCGCCGGCTGCTGCCCGGACGACCAGAGCACTGCCATCGACGCCCGGCGGCGGATGCATCGCTGCCGGCCGTCGGGTCCGAGCGTGCCAGTCCCGCGACGGTGTCGCGCCGATGGGCTACGCACGACGCGGGGCATGGCCGTCGTGCGTCGGTAACGATGATCTCGCCAGGAACCCGGCAAGCACCTCGTTGAAGGCCTCGGGCTTTTCGACCGGTGCGAAGTGGCCGGCACCGGCGATTTCCTCGACTTGCGCATTGGAGATCATGCCCGCCATGTCCCGGACCGCCGCGACGGGAGCGTTGCCGTCGTTCGTCCCGACGACGACGAGCGTCGGGCACGACAGTTCCGGAAGGCGTGCCGCCAGGTCGAGGGAGGCCACCATCTCCCACATCGCGGCATGGGTCTCGGGGCGCTGCCGTAGGAGGCACTTCGTCGCCCGATCGAGGACGTCGGGACGACGCGCGCGAAAGGCGGGGGGAAACCACCGCTCGAGCGTCGGTCCGACGAGCCTTGCCATACCCTGCTCCGAGGCGAAGGCGGCGCGTTCGCGCAGGAGGGTGCGCGATGCATCCGGGAAGCCGTGCAGCGTCCCGATGAGCGACAATGAGCGCACGAGGCCGGGTCGCGAAAGGGCGAAGGTCAATGCGATCATGCCCCCGACCGAGAGGCCGACCAGATGCACCGCGCCCGCCTCCAAGTGGGAAATGACGTCCGCCAGGATTTCGGCCATGAAATCGAACGTGATTTGCGGCGGTGGCGCATCCGACGAGCCATGACCCGGCATGTCGAACGCGACGACGTCGAACTCGGCGCCGAACCTCGAGAACTGGAGCTCCCACCACGTCAGGTCCAATCCGATCGCGTGCATCAGGATCACGGGCGAGTGGCCCCTGGGTCCGGTGCGCACCAAGTTGACGTCCATGCCGCTGCGCAGTCGTACCTTCGGCATCCTTGTTCCTCCTGACTGGTCGGCCGGCCACGGAGCCGCCGAGCGCCGTCTCGGGCGGCCATCGCGCGGCACGGCTCGGCCGATGGGCGGTTCGCCCACGTGGTCGGCGTGATGCCGCTCAGCGGTCGTGCGTGGAGCGCCCACCGCGCCGCGGCATCACGCTGCATCGAGGAGCGCTGCGCGGATGTCCATGGCGGACGTGGACCCCATGCACGCGGGTTGAGGCCCTTGGGGGTCCCATCGGAACGGTCATCCGATCAAGCCGACCCTCGCCTCGAGCCCGGCGGCCTCGATGCCCGTGACCGCGCAGCTCTCGTCGTTGTCCGAGCTGTCATCGCCGGAGATCCCGACGGCCCCGATGACGTCGCCGTCCGAGAGGATCAGGACGCCGCTCGGCGCCGGGACCAGGCGCCCGCCGCTCGCGACCGTGAGCGCACCGATGAACTCGGGCTTGGCGGGCGCGCGAACCGCCAGCTCTCGGGAGCCAAAGCCGACGCCCAGCGCCCCGTAGGCCTTGCCGAAGGCGATTTCAAACCTGATGATGCCCGAGCGGTCCTCCCGCTTGAAGGCGATCAAGTGACCACCGGGGTCCAGCACCGCGACGCTCAGCGGCTGGAAGCCGCTCTTCCGGGCATGCGCCAGGGCGGCGTCCACGATGGTCGAAGCATGGGCGAGCATCAGTTTCATGACTTGCCTTCCTGGGTCGGAGACGTCGTCGCGCGATGCGAGTCGCTCGGGATCGGTTGATGGATGGGCTTCGCCGCTTCAGGGGGCATCTCGACCTTGAGCAGCTTGGCGGGCTGCACGCCCCAACCCTTGGGAGGCGAAGCGATGCCGCCATCTGTGGTGAAGTAGGCCACCTTGCCGTAATCCCCGGACGCTCGACCCCAGACACCGCTCGTCGGCCCGATGAGGTCGCGATCGAACGGCGAGCCGGCGACGGCGCGGGCGGCGCCGGCGTTCTCAGCGGGGTCCATGGAGATGCGGTCTATGGAGTTCTGCCTGTGCGTGGCTAGATAGAGGACGTTCGCGTCCTCGTGGATGCAGAAGTCGTCCCCCATGCGCCCTCCCGCGACGATTTCGGGCTCGCCCGATGCATCGAAGGTGTCGGGATCAACCGCTACGCGCATGACGAGTTGTTTCGCAGTCGAGGTGAAGTAGAGCTTGTTCGTCCTCGAGGCGTAGCGCATGCCATTCACGCCCGGCTGGTCCGGCTTCAGGCTCCCGGGGAAGTAGCCCATGCAGTCGTGCTCGAGCCACACGCGCGCCGCGGGCTTGGTGTAGCCGGCGTCCAGGTCGACGCGCCATATGCGGCTCCCGAAACCATCCGACGCGAGCATGACCTGCCGATCGAGCATGCAGTTGCAGTTCAGCGCGCGCGCGGCGTCTGGGAACCGAAACAACATCTCGGGAGAGACCGCCCTGTGTGGTCCCCAACCACGCAAGTCCAGTTTGTACAGATACGCATCGTGCGAGGTGTACAGGTTGGAGGCGCAAACGAGGAAGACGTCCTCTTCCGCCTCGATGATCCCCGAAGGTGGTTGGTCGAACGATGCAACGAGTTGCGGGGCCGCCGGCACCCCGAGGTGCGTTGGCGGCACATACCAAAGCTCCTTGCGGTTCACGACGGTGACCAGGATGGAACCGTCACTCCGGACCGCCAGGTTCTCGAGGAAGAAGTCGGTCGGGAAGACGGCGACCGCCGTCAGCGTCGCGCCATGGACACCGTGACCTGACATGGGGCCTCCGACATGCGTGGTCTTCGGTCGTGCGCCCGTATCGGGCGATCGAGGAGCCCCGCGTGATGAATGCTTGCGCCGGCCGGTGATCCGGATCGCGAGGCCGCCCCATCCCGTCGGGATCATGGCTGGTCGGCTCGGGAACATCTGGCGTCGCTCGTCACGTCGTTCCCCTTTGCATCGTCAGCCCAGGCTATCCGTGAGAAGAGCGTCCGACTTCCCCAATAGCGTCGGCAACTATGGATTCCGGCCTCCTCCGCTTCGGCCGAGCCGTCCCAGCGGAGGTGATCGGCATGCAGACGCCAACCGAGCACGTGCACCCGACCAACGGCGATCTCGGTGGGGCGATGGCGGAAGACGTCGCGCACCGCCGAGGCGTTGAGTGCACCGGATGCAGCGAGCCGCGTCCGCTGCCATGGCCCATGCCGGAACGACGACGGTCTCGCGTTCGATGGTGCCCCGGGACACGGCATGCCGCTGCCGTCGCCGGCCGCTTCAGATCAGCGGTGGAACGGTGGCGTCAACCTTGACCTCCACCAGATGGGGTCCTTTCCCGGCCACGGCCCGGCGCAACGCCTCTTCCAATTGCTCCGGCGCGGTGATCCTCTCCGCCGACACCCCGTAGCCATTCGCCAGCGAAACGAAGTCGAGGCCCGGGATGTCCAGTCCGGGGACGCCCGGAGTTCCCAGCTGGTTGGCAAACGCCTTCAGGATGTTGTAGGCGCCGTTCCGCGGAATGACGAAGAGGATGTCCAATTCGTGCTGGGCCGCCGTCCAGAGGGCCTGGATCACGTAATTCGCCGAACCATCTCCGACGACGTTGATGACCTTCCGCCCGGTTCCTTCGTCGCGTTCCGCCAGGGCGACGCCCACCGACGCCGCGAGACCGTAACCCAGGACGCCGCTGGACATCGTGAACGATGATCGCGGGAGGCTGGCCGGCAACCGCAGGTGGAGGGCCTTCAAGGTGGACGGCGATTCGTGGACGATGATGCTGTCGGCCTGCCGCACCTTCTGGATCGTGTAGTACAGCTGGTCCGACGTGATCCCCTCATGGGCCATGGGTGGAGCCATGGGAGCCATGGGAGCCGGAGGCGACCGGTCCGTCTTGGACAGCATCTCCGCCAGCACCGCGCAAGCCCGGGCCGGATCGACCAGGATGCTCTCCCCGACCGGCGCGCATCCCGCCTCGTGCGGATCGTCGGTGAGGTGGAACAGCCGCGAGCCGGCGGGTACGTACTCCCCCGGGACGTAGGGATAGTAGCGGAAGACCGGTGCACCGATGACGACGATCACGTCATGGCCCTCGAGCTGGCCACAGGCGGGCCCGATCGCACCGATCAGGCCGCCTTGGTAGAGCGGGTGGTCCTCAGGGAAACCGGGGCGACCCTCGCTCGGGGCCCCGTACACCGCGCACTTGAGCCGTTCGGCCAGGCGCACCCCGGCGTGCCATCCCTCGCCCCGGTCGACCCCGCCGCCGATCACCAGGACCGGTGACCTGGCCCGGGTCAAGGCCGCGGCCAGGTCCTTCAACGATCGCGGGTCGGCGCCGAGCGAGTGGCTCACGGTGCGGATGGCCGGCATCCTGGGGCAGGGCTTCTCCATGTCGTCCATCGGAATTGACAGGAACACCGGTCCCTGGGGCGGTTGCACGGCCATCGTGTAGGCCCGCATCAAGGCGCCGGGAGCGTCTTCCGCACGCGTCGTCTCGTAAGCCCACTTGAGGAAAGGCTTCGCCAAGTCGTGCGGCTCCCTGTTCGTGAGGTAGGGTTCGTGCAACAGCATCTCACGGGTCTGCTGACCCGCGGTGATGATCAGGGGCGCCCGGTTGAGCCATGCGCTGCCGATGTTGCCCATGGCATTGCCCATCCCGGCGGCGGTGTGCAGGTTGACGATGGCGGCGCGACCCGTGCGTTGCGCGAACGCGTCGGCCATGGCGATGACGGGAGCCTCCTGCAGCGCGAGGATGTAGCGGAAGTCGCTGGGGAAGTTCGTCAGCATCGTTTCCTCGGTGGAACCCGGATTGCCGAATATCGTGGTGAGCCCCAGTCGGCGCGCGACCTCGAAGAAGGCGTCTCGGACATTTGTCATGGCGATCTCCGCAAATGGAGGTGGGTTCACCCGCCGGCGGATGCGCCGGGCGGCGGCGAGCCGGCGGGCGAGACGCTCACTAGCTTGCGGTTGACGAATTCGCCGAAGCCTAGTTCGGAGAGCTCACGCCCGTAGCCCGAGTTCTTCACGCCGCCAAACGGCAGTTCCGGCGCGGTCCACGTCGGGTGGTTGATGAATACCATTCCGCTGTCGATCCGGGAGGCGACGGCCCTCCCGCGCTCGAGGTCCGCCGTGAAAACCGAGCCGCCCAGGCCGAACGGCGTGGCGTTCGCGAGCGTGATCGCCTCCTCCTCAGTGTCGACGACGTAGAAGGACATGACCGGACCGAAGAGCTCCTGGGTGAAGATCGGGTTCCCAGCGGTGATACCGGTCAGGATGGTCCCCTCCACGTAGAAGCCCGGCCGATCGATGCGGCGGCCGCCCACGACCGCCCGTGCTCCCGCGGCGGTCGCGGCATCGACCTGCTGCAGCAGGTCGTTCATCGCCCTCTCGGAGGAGACCGGCCCCAAGGTCGTCTCGGCATCCATCGGGTCGCCCGCCCGCAGGCCCCGCATCCTGGTGATCAAGCCGTCCAGGATCGCCTCGCCGCGCTCCCGGCCTACCACGATGATGCGCTTCGCGGCGACGCAGCTTTGCCCGGTGTTGTTCATCCTGCTCCAGAACGCGTTGTCGAGGGTCGCGTCCATCGGGGCGTCCGCCAGCACGATCAGGGGATCGCTGCCGCCCAGCTCCATGACGGACTTCTTGAGGTTCTGCCCGGCCAGGCGCGCCACCGTCGCGCCGGCTCGCTCGCTGCCGGTCACGGTGACCCCGCGCACCCTCGCGTCGGCGATCAAATCCGCCACTTGGTCGAACGTCGCGAAGATGTTGGTGTAGGTGCCTGCCGGCGCCCCGGCGTCTTCGAACAACCCAGCGAAGGCGAGGGCCGATTGGGGCACGCCCTGCGCGTGCTTGATCATCACGACGTTGCCGACCATCAGTTGCGGTCCCGCAACGCGGGCGACCTGGTAGTATGGGAAGTTCCAGGGCTCGACGCCCAGGATTACCCCGATCGGCCTGGTCTCCACTGACGACCCGGGCGCATCAAGGACGGGTCGGGGTCGGAGGTAGTCCTCCGCGCGCATCGCGTAGTAGTCGAGTATGTCCGCGGCGAGGATGACCTCGCCGCGCGCCTGGTCGATCAGCTTGCCCATCTCCAGGGTCAGGAGCCCGGCGTAGTGGTCGACGTTCCCGCGCAGCCTGGCCGCGGCGCCCGCAACGACCTTCGCGCGTTCGGTGACCGGACGCTTCGCCCAATCGGCCTCGTAGGTCGATTGGGCCCGCTGGAGCGCGGAACGGAGGTCGGCATCGGAGATGTCCGGGAAAGTCCGGATGATCTCGGCATTGGCTGGATTGATCGTTCTGTAGGCCAAGGACGTCGTCCTTCACGTTCGGTCGCGACGTGGGGGAGGTTTGCCGAACATCGCGCCTCACTCTTCCTCCAATAGGTCCCGAGATACGTTTTCCGGCGGCTCCGGGCTCGACGACAGGACATGCCTCCCGGCGCGTGTGCTGGCTCGCGCCTCCGGACGGTGGTCGCCTCGGGACCGACATGGATCGCAGTGGTTACGGCGGCGCGCGGGATGCCTCTGCCGTCGTCCCTGATCGGCTGCGGATGTCGACTCCCGGAGCGGGAGCCCGAGGGGGTTGCCTCCCGGCGGCGGCTCTCCCGAACGCTCACTGGTCGTAGGGGTGCTGTGCCCGAACCACGATGCCCTGACCCGCCACCTCCCAGCCTCCGCCCAACAAGCGGTAGAGGGACACCAGGTCGATTGCGATGCGCGTGTCGTCGGTCGCGAGGCAGTCCTGCGCCTGCAGGAGCCGGCTTTCGGACGAGACGACGTCGAGGAAGTCCGTCGCGCCCTGGGCATATCGCTGTTGCGCCGCGGACAGCGCGCGCTGGCTTTGTGCGGCTGCCTCCGCGGTCCGCATCCGGCGGCGTTGCTCCTCGGCGTACGCCGTCAACGCGTTGTCCACGTCTTGCCAGGCAGTGAGCACCACCTTCTGGAACGCGATCGCCGCCTCGCGCTGCTGCGACTGCCGCAGGCGCAGCGTGCCGGTCAGCCGCCCGCCTTGGAACAGCGGGATCGTGATCGATGGACCGACATCGAACGCCCGTGCGGGCATGGAGAAGGCGTCGCGAAGCCGCAGCCCGTTCAGGTCCGCGATGCCCGTTAGCGACACGTCGGGATAGAAGCTCGCAACGGCTACCCCGGTATCGGCGGTCGCCGCATGGAGCCGGGCTTCAGCCGCACGGACGTCGGGGCGGCGACGCACCAGGTCGCTGAGCAACTCGATCGATACCAAGGAGGGGATGGCCGGCAGCTTCCCGTTCGGCGACAGCTCGGCCTCGAGCGCTCGCGGCGGTTCACCCAGCAGCAATCCAATCGCGTTGATCAGCGCGGCCCGTTGCGCCCGCAACGGCGAGACGTCGGCGGCCACCATCGCCTGCTGGCCTTCGGCCTGCGCGAGGTCGGAGGTCGTGCCGACGCCGTTCCGGAACCGGTCGTACACGAGCTGCGTGCCGCGCTCGGCGATCCGCAGGTTGCTCTCCACAATGCCGAGCAGCGCCTGCGTGCCCCGCAACTCGACGTAGTCCTGCGCGAGTTCGGCGAGCGTGGACAATGCCAGGGAGCGGCGGTCTTCGATCGAGGCGAGCACGTTCGCCTGTGCCGACTCGACCGAACGACGGACCTTGCCGAACAGGTCGAGCTCCCAGGAAGAGGAAAGCCCATTCTGCCAGATGTCGAACTCCAGTGGTGCGCCCGGCACGGCCTGGATCAGGGCGAGCAGGCCCGCCGTGCTGTAGCGCTCTCGGGTATACTGGCTCTATGCGTCGAGCGTCGGCAGGCCCTGCGAGGCGGCGACCTGGCGCTGTGACCGGCCTTGGATGATGCGCTCGGCCGCGGTCTTGAGGTCGAGGTTCTGTGCCACCAGCCGGTCCACGAGCGACGTTAGCTCGGCGTCGTCCAAGCGCAGCCACCATCGGATGTCCACGTCGCCCGTCACGGTCCGGCTGGGCACGTCCTCGTCGACGCTGCCCCACAACGGCGGCGATCGAATGGCCGGCGGATGGAAGTCGGGTCCGACCTCGCAGGCCGACAATGCTGTCATGCACGCGAACGCCAGCACCATGCCGCGTCTCACGGCGCGGTGACGACGTATGGCGTTCGAGCCTGTTCGACGGTCACGTCCTCCAGCCCGGTATGGACCGTCGTCTCGACCGAGAAGCCCACGCGCAGCAGCCGTGCGAGGGGTTGGTCGGGCGATACGAGGATCTTGACCGGTAGGCGCTGCACGATCTTCGTGAAGTTGCCGGTCGCCTTGTTCCGGGCGATCTGCGCGAACGTGCTGCCGGTGGCTGGTGGCACCGAGTTCAGCACGCCCTTGAGGTCTATGCCGTATGCGTCCACGTGGATGGTCACCGGCTGCCCGGGGCGCATGTGCCTCAGGTCCACCTCCCGGTAGTTCGCCTCGACATACACCTCGTCCAGGGGGACCACCGCCATGAGCTCGGTGCCGGCCGCGACGATGTTGCCGGCCTCCACGGTCCTCTGGCCCACCATGCCGTCGACGGGCGCGAGTATGCGCGTGTAGGACAGGTTCAGCTCGGCCTGGGCGAGTTGCGCCTGGTCGCCCTTCACCATTCCCTCGCTCGCGGATTTCTGCTTCTGCAGGACCTCGAGCTGTTTGCGGGATGCCTCGAGCGATGCCCGCGCGCTTTGCAGCGAGGCCTGGTCCTGCTCCAGCGTGGACGCCGTTTGCTGCTGTTGTTGACCGCTGCCGGCGCCCGTCTGGGCAAGGTTCGCGTACCGCCTTTGATCCCGCTGCGAGAAGGCCAGCCGGGCGCGGCCGCGCTCACGGAGGCTTCCTGCTGCGTCACGAGAGAGGGCTGGCGGGCGACGTTGGCGGAGGCGTCGCCGACCTGCGCCTGGTCCCGGTCGAGGGCGGCCCGCGCCATGTCGACGGAGGCCTCGTAATTGCGGGGGTCGAGCGTGACGAGCAGGTCGCCGGCGCGGACCACTTGGTTGTCGGTCACCCCGACCGTCGCGACTTGGCCGGAGACGCGCGGGCTGACGCTGGCGTAATGGACGGTGACGTACGCGTCGTCGGTCCAAATATCCGGTTTGGAGGCGAAGATCACGTAGAGGACGATGCCCACGAAGGCCGCCATGACCAGGCCGCCCAACAGGAACGGCCACTTGGGCAGCGCTTTCCCCGCCTGTCCCTTCCCCCGTGCGGGTTCTGTTCCCCGACCTTGCTCCTCCGCGTCGTCCCCGCCCCGCGCGCCCTCCCCATGCGTCCCTTCAGCCCGTGCGTGGGTCTCGTCCTTGCCGTCGTCAGCCATCGGCGTGCCTCAATGCTTGGCGAGCAAGATGCGTGGCGGCGGCGTACGCCGCGCGAGGAGCAGCAGCACGACCGCGAGGGCGAGCGTGATCGCGGCGAAGACGAGGTAGGCGTCGCTCAACGTGAGCAGTCCGCCTGCTGCTGGACGGCGGCGCCGGCTTGTCCGGAGGTCGCGAAGCGGCGGCTCCCGTCGCCGAGCTGGTCGACGATGCGGTTGTAGTGCAGACCGCCCCGCCAGCGGGTGATCAGGTCCAGGAGCCAAGCGGCGAGGGCCTCCGCTATGCCGCGGGGCACGTTGACCAGCGCCGACGCGAACGGTCCCTCTTCCGGCTTGGTGAGCGTGTTGGTGGCCATCATGAGCAGCGACATCACGACCATCGGCTGTCCGACCGCCTGCAGGGCCTGCCAGAGCAGGAACTGGCCGGCATACCAATAAGCCGTCGCGAACGACGCGCCCAAGCATGCGACGATGATCAGGACGAGGCCGAGCAGGTTGATCAGCCGCGCGTCGACCCACTCGTGGTCCAGCACCCACGCGATCGCCGGGAGCATCACGATCTGGGCTGCGGCGACGATCCCCGTGAGGCCGGCGAACTGCTCCGGGCGGAAGCCTTGGACCTGCGACAGGAAGCGGGCCGGTATGGTGGAGTCAGACCCGCCCACGACGAGGAATGTGATGAGGCAGATCGCGCCGTAGGCGAAGTTGGGCCTCAGGAGGAGTTGGAGCTTCATCAAAGGAAGCTCGCGATATCACTCGTTGATCAGGGAGGTCGGGATGCAGGTCAGGCTCAGCAGCCCAAGGACGCTGATTAGGGCGGAGTTGAACCAGTCGAGCCGATCACCCTGGTAGAGCATCGTGCTGAACGCCCCGAAGCGGACGGCGAGCACGAGGACACCGCGCCAGTCGAACTTACGGAAGCGCTCGTATTGCGGCTGTTCGGGGGGTATGCCGGCCCAGATGAGCGCGGCGGCCAGCGTGCAGAGCGGGACCGCCTCCCAGAACACCCAACGCCAACCCACTAGGTCCGTCCAGAGCGCCGCCAGCGACGTCGCGATGGCCGGCGTGAAGGTCGCCGTGACGGAATAGATCGCGAGGCCGTACAACCGGGTCGCGGGCGTCAGCACCCGCAGCGCCGCCGTCAGCAGCATGGGTATGGCCATGCCGCCGCCGAAGCCCTGTAGGAGGCGCAACGCGTCGATGGCGGCCTCGTTGGGGCTGAATGGCAGCAGGACGGTGGCCGTCCCGCACAAGGCCACGACGAAGAGCGCCCAACGCCGCAGGGAAAGGGTCACTAGGAACCAGGGCGAAATGCCCGCGCCGACGATCTCGGCGGAGACGTACAGGCTCTCGAACCACGTGCCCGGATCGCTGCTGATCCCGAACCCGCCGCGTATGTCGGGAAGCGCCACCGAGGCGACTTGGTCGTTAAGCTCCGATGACATCGCGGCGATGACGATGCCGATCAGACCCAGCAAGGAGCGCTCATAGCGAACGAGGCCGCGCGATGGCGACCGGGGATAGATGGCCTCCCGCTTCCCAGCGATGCGGCCCGATGACGGGATTTCGGAAGCGTTCCCCCCGGGCGGCTCGGACGGAGGCTTTCGCCCGCGCGATCGGCCGAATCTGGTATGGGCTCGGTCGACAATCCTGGCCGCTTTCGGGGCCTAACCGGCCATCCTCGACCTGCGCAAGCGCAGGC
>CAXTFJ010000081.1:0-20956 GCA_964243405.1 uncultured Lichenihabitans sp.
AACTTTCATCAATGGCAGTTAGAGCTGCATCAACAAGTCTTATTTGCTCTTGGTTTTTACTGATATCTTGCTGAATTAGTCGGGCCTGCTCCACCAAAGTAGCAAGGTTTTCTTCAGCTCTCCTTCGAATACCTTTCAACAGCGTACGAGGGTCGTCGTTCACGTTAGACACATACGCCCCCTCGGACTGCGTTTCAAGTCCTAACGTTGTCAGTTCGGAGTCTTTTCGACAACTGAAAGGCTCGGATATGGTAAACGCGAATCCCACCGGACCGTCCGCGATAACCGGCCCTTCTCTTGCTACGCGCATAGAGCCCTCCCGCAGCTCGTCATTGTGAGAAACCCTACGGACTCGTTAAGAGCCAAGCGGAGTCTGCGTGCCGTCATGGCACACAACAGGGGACCAGCGTCAATCGTTGGCGTCTACTAATTTAGGTGAGCTTGCTACCTAATACCGAAGACTTCGCCCCGGGCAGCGCAGGGCTATCGCACGGCCGCCAGGGGCGCTTGGCCCGACGCGGTGCGGCCGGGGACCTGGTCCTGGCTCAGGCAGAAGCGGAGCGCGTCCACGAAGGTCGCCACCTTCTCGTCCTTGACGGCGGCGTCGATCTCCTCGTCCGAATCGCGCCGGCCCTCGCGGCGCCACCACGTCCCGAGCAGGACCTGGGCCTGCGGGGCGTGCCGGCGCAGGCGGCGGAGCACGAAGCGAAGGTAGGCGGCGCTCCCTCCGTCCAGCGCCGACACGCAGATGAGCGACACGCCCTTCACGTCGAGCGCGTCGATGGCGGTCTTGGTGAGCGAGGCGTAACTCGCCATCGTGGCGCCCACGTCGTGGCTCTTGAACACCTGCGCCAGCATCGCGGCCGCGACGTCGTCGAGCGGCCCGCGGGCGCCCACGCAGAGCACGCTGTTGGGCGCGCGAAAGCGGTCGGGAACCGTGTCGGGCAGCAGGTCGTCGGGCGAGAGCGGCGCCTTCTCCTCGCCCTCGGGCTTGCGCCCGAACCGCCAGAACCGTCGCCGCACCTTCTGCGGCTCGTCGGCCGTGTCCTCGTCCCCGAGATCCTCGATCACCTCCGCGGCGGCCCCGGCGATCTCGGTCTGCCGGTCCATGTCGAGGCGGTCCTGGTCGACGTCGTCCTGGGCGAGCAGCAGGGCCGGCATCACGACCGTGTCGTAATAGTCCGCGACCGACATCTCGTTGAGGCAGCGCCGCGCCAGGTCGGACGCCTCGATCGGGTCGCGGGCCAGCATGCGCTGGTAGAAGAGTTCGGAGGGCGACAGCGGCGGCTGGTCGCCGAGCAGCACGTCCAGGAAGGCCAGTTGCTCGACGTGGCGGCCGAGCACCACCAGGCACACGGTCAGCGGCGTCGACAGGAACAGCCCCACCGGACCCCACAGCACGGTCCAGAACGTCGCGGCGATCACCACCGCGATGGGGGACAGGCCGGTGTTGTGCCCGAAGGCCACGGGCTCGATCCCCTGCCCGATCAGCGCCTCGCTGCCGAGCACGACCCCCACCGTCCAGGCCACCATGCTCCAGCCGGGGTCGACGGCCGCGGCCAGCGTTACCGGCAGGACGGCCCCCAGCACGGCGCCCACGTAGGGAACGAAGCGAGCGCAGGCGAACACGATGCCGATCAGCACGGGGCTCGGCACCCCGATGATCCAGAGCGCCACCCCGAGCAGGAGGCCCGCGGACGCGTTGATGACGCACTGGACCAGGAGGTAGCGGCTCAGCCGCTTGGCGCCGTCGTCGATGGCGGCCGTGGTGCGCTGCAGGTCGGTGGCGCCGAAGAGCCGGATCGCCCGGTTGCGCAGGTCCGACCGCTGCAGAAGGATGAAGATGACGAAGACGAGGACGATGCCCGCCGTCGCGAGCGGGTGCAGCAGCGGCGCCGCGAGCCGCGACAGCGTGTCGAACGGCGTGGGCGACGCCTTCACGATCTCCACCGGAAGCGGAGGCTGCGCGGCGACGCCGTCGTTCCCCTGCGACCGGGGTCCCGGCGCCGACTCACCGGCCTTGCCGTCGGCCTCGCGCTGCGGCGTGCGGTCGACGGCCTTTCCGAGGCGCACGAACACGTCCTCGATCCGCTGCAGGCCCGAGGCGCCCGTCGACATCGCCTTAATCGTCTGGATCTTGCGCGCGACGGTAGCCTCGTAGCGCGGCAGGTCGGTCGCGAGGTCGCGCATCTGGGTCGCGATCAGCCCGCCCAGGCTCGCGATGAGCACGAAGGCGAAGACGACGGTGATGAACACGGGCGCGACACGCCCGAGTCCCAGCCTGTGCAGCTGCCGCACCATCGGGGCCAGCACGAAGCTCAGCAGGATGGCGAGCGCGATCGGCACCAGGATCTCGCTGCCGAAGTAGAGCGCGGCGATCACGGCGGCGAGGACCGTGACGGTCCTCGTGCCGTCGCGTTCGTTCGGCTGCAGCGAGGCGGCGACGCGCGCCATCGGGAGGCCCGGGCAGCCCGCTCAGGCGACCTTGTCGCGCGCCCGTCCGCCGATCGTGGCGGCCAGGGTCGCGGAAAAGGCGCCGACCAGCATGGAGGCGAACAGCCAGAGCGAGAAATAGGCTCCGGCCTTGCGGGCCGCTTCGGCCGCGTCCCGCGCGGTCTGCTCGGTCTTGGCCACGGCGGACTTGGCTTGGTTCGCGACGTCGTCGACGCGCTTCTCGGCATCGGCCTGAGAGAGTCCTGTCTTGGCCGCGATCACCTGGCCGAGATAGGTCCGGTCGGCAGGAGACACTTCCCCTTGGGCGAGGCTGTGCTCCAGGATGCCGGCGGCTTCCGTGGCGGCCTGCTGGTTGTTGGGATCGCTCGCGGCCTTGTCGCCGCGGAACAGGAGGTCGGTGAAATAGGCCTGGACGGAGGGATTGCTGCTGGCCTGCTGGCTCGCGGCGCTGCCGGCCGACCCCGCGACGGAACCGAGCGCGCCGCCGACGCTCGACAGCACGCTGCCGGTCGCCTGCGCGCCGGTTCCCGCGAGGGATCCCGCCGCCGAGGCGAGCAGGCTCGCGCTGACGATCGTACCAAGGGCCCAGACCATGAAGCCGTGCGCGGTATCGCGAAAATGGACCTCGTCGCGGTCGACGCCCGACCACAGCGTCCGCATGCGGCCCGCGAGATAGCCGCCCATCCCCGAGGAAAGGATCTGCACGACGATGAGCCAGACCGCGCCCGTGATCGTGAAGGCGGTCGAGGACGCGCCCGACCCGGCGTAGGGCGACACGGAGGACAGGCCCAGGCCGACCCCCAACGCGAGCAGGATCAGGGCCAGCGCGGCGGCCACCACCGCCCCGCCGATGATGGCGGCCCAGGACAGCGCGGACTGACCGGACTCGGTGAGCGATGACGGAACGGTGGTTTTCGGCGCGAGCGCCATGGCGACCTCGAAGGGGGAACGGGAAATGGGACGCGGGGCGGCTCGGGGCCGCCCCGCTCGGGCGATCAGCGGATGAACAGCGCGATCAGGATGATGATCGGGATCGGAATGCCCAGGAAATAGAGAAGGATGGAACGCATGGCGGTGAACCCCGTGTCGTGGCACGGGAGAAACGACACAGCGACGCTCAGGTTCCTGGGGTCCGACGATCTATGGCGACCTACCGCGCGAGCCACCCGCAGGCTCGGATGCCGCAGCTTGTTTCAGAGCGGGTGGTACTGAAACGCCCAGGTCTCGCTCAGAACGTCGCCATCGTGTTCGAGGCGGCAGCGCATCTCGACCGGCTCCGCGCCGTCCACCACCAGATCGAACTGCGCCCGCCAGTGGCCGGGCACGCCGTCGGGCACGGCCTCGGTATAGAGGTAGTCGGTGAAGTGGCCGCGGGAGGTGCTGAGCTTGGCCGTGGGCTTGACGCCAAACGGCAGGCTCGCGAGCGGACCGCCCAGGAACTCGACCATGAATTTGCGCACGCCCGGTGGGCGTGGCTGGCCGGGCTGACCGCCGCGGCCGAGGCGGGTCGCGACGCAGCGGGCGAGCGGCGTCGGGTGGGGCTCGTCGGCGTCCCAGACCATGCGGTACTTGAAGGCGTAGCGCTTGCCCGCCGTGGCGGCCTCCGCCGGAACCCAGGCCACCACGACGTTGTCGTGGATCTCGTCGTCGGTGGGGATCTCGATGAGTTGCACCGCGCCCGCGCCCCACTCGCCCTCGGGCTCGACCCAGAGGCTCGGCCGCCGGTCGTAGAAGACGCCGTCGAGATAGTGGTCGAAGGCGCGGTCGCGCTGCAGGGCGCCGTAGCCCTTGGGCGACACGTCCGCGAAGGCCGAGGCCGTGGTGCGCTCCGGATTGTTGAGCGGCCGCCAGATGTGCTCGCCCGTGCCCGTCCAAAGCGCCAGCCCGTCCGAGTCGTGGACCTCAGGGCGCCAATCGATCATGTCGGGCTTCGCGGTCTCCGAGAACCAGTACATGGTCGTGAGCGGCGCGATGCCCAGGCGCTCCACGTCGCGGCGAAGGTTGAGCGTGTGCTCCACCGCCATCGTGACGCCCGCCGCGCGCGTCATCGCGAACCGGTAGGCGCCGGTCAGCGAGGGGCCGTCGAGCAGCGCGTTGACGACGATGGTATCGGGCGCGGTCGGCGCCTCGATGAACACGCGGGTGAAATCCGGGAACTCTTCCGGGCGGTCGCCGAGCGCGGTGTCGACCGCGACGCCGCGAGCCGACAGCCCATACTGGTAGAGCCCGCCGATGGCGCGGAAGTAGGCGGCCCCGAGGAAGGCCACCCAGTCGTTGGCGCGCCAGTCGAGCGAGCCGTCGCGCGGCTCCTGGATGCGGAAACCCGCGAAGCCGATCCCCTTGTCGAGCTGCCGGGCCGGCGAGTCGTCCGGCATGTCGAACAGGGCCTGGTCGTAGATGACCGGGCGGGCCATCCCGTCTTCCACCACGGACATGGCGACCGATTTGGGGAAGAACTTGCCGATGTGGAAGAAGGTCACGGGGAAGCGCCCCGGCCCGTCCGCGAACACCGCCGAGCGCGTGTCGAACTTGATCTGGCCCCAGCGCTCGTAGTCGATCTTCGCCACGACCGCCGGATCGGGCTCGACGGGCGCCACGTAGGGCTGGGCCGCGAGCCGCTCGGCCTCGCGTTTCAGCCCATCGAAGCTGAAGGGCTCCGGTGCACCAAGCTGGAGATGGCTCATGGGCGCAGCGAAAGCGGCGGGAAACGGGAGCAGGCCGGACGCGCCCGCGGCGCCGAGCGCCCGCAGGACGTCCCGCCGGTCGACAGGGCTCACGCTCAACCCCGGATCGGCTCGACCTTCACGGCCGCCCGCATGAAGAACACGACGGCCACCAGTCCCGCCAAACCGAACAGCACCTCGACGCCTCGCGCGACCAGCGGCGGCAGCTGGAACAGACCACCCAGCGCCCACCCAGCGGCCCACGACATGCCCACCAGTTCCGTGCCGACCAGGATGGCCACGCACGCGAGGGTGGTGAGGTTGGCCCAGTGGATGGGTTTTTGGGCGGACAAGCGGCGCTCCGGGACGGTTCGGCAGGGGTGACCGGCACTACCCCTTAACAGGGTGGGAGGCAAGGCACAGCACCTCGCCACACTTTTGGGCGACCTAGTTAGGAGGGCACGGGATGGGCACAGGGCCGTCCGACCGGAACGAGAATCCGTGGTGACGATCCAGGACGCTGCTCCGCCACGCCGCGACGCCGCGGGTCCGCGACGCGCGCTCACGCCCGGATCGCTCGCCCTCGGGGCCGCGATGCTGGTGGCGTTCGCGCTGCTGATCGCCCTGGGAACATGGCAGGTCCACCGCCGGGCCTGGAAGCTCGACCTCATCGCCCGCGTCAACGCCCGCATCGAAGCGGTGGCCATCCCGGCACCCGGCCCGTCCGACTGGCCGGACCTCACGGCCACGAATGCCGAATACCGCCACGTGAACGCGAGCGGGGTCTTCCTCAACGATCGGGAAACGGAGGTGCTCGCCGTCACGGCGCTGGGCAGCGGCTACTGGGTGCTGACGCCGCTGCGCACGGCGCGGGGGTTCACGGTCCTGGTCAACCGCGGCTTCGTGCCCGCCGACTTGCGCCTTCCCACCGCGCACCTGTCCGGCGAGATCGCGGGGGACACGACCGTGACGGGACTGCTCCGCATCACGGAACCGAAAGGCACGCTGATCGAGAGCAACGATCCGGGCTCGAATCAGTGGTATTCGCGCGATGTGGTGGCCATCGCGGCGGCCCGCGGCCTCGGCCCGGTCGCGCCCTATTTCATCGACGCGGACGCCACACCCAACCCGGGGCGCTACCCGGTGGGCGGGCTGACCGTGGTGGCCTTTCCAAACAACCACCTCGTCTACGCGCTGACCTGGTTCGGCCTCGCGGCCCTGCTGGCGGCGGCGGCCGTGCGGATGGTGGTCCGCGGACGGGCCGTCCTACCTTAGGTCTTCCGGCCCAGGACGCGCACCAGGTCATCCCTGCTCATCGTCGAACGGCCCGGAATGCCACGTCGCCTAGCTTCGGCATAAAGGCTGGCGCGCGTGGGTTCGGCTTCCCGCGTCGCGGACCCCGCCTGGCGCTCGCGCCGTTTCGTCCGGGCCAGGTTGGCGCGGTTCTTCTCCGGTGACTCGCGGTTCGAGGCACCCGCCTCGTGAAGCGCCATGGCGATGGCCTGCTTCGGATTGGTGACCGGAGCGCCGTCGCGCTGCTCCAGGTCGTGCTCCTTGAAGGCGTGCATCACGCGCTCGATGATCTGCTTCTGCTTAGGTGATGGCGTTGCCATGGGCCCGACTCCTGCCTTCGGGAAGGTGATGGACGCAAACGCATCCGACCAGAGAGACGTTGCGACACGGCTCCGACCGGACCTCAACGTCGAACGACGCGGCGGAGAGGCGCCTCGAAGCAACCGGATCAGGTCACGCTCTGCCGTAACCACCGCCCGTCGGCGTCTGCACCGTGATCGCCTCCCCCGCTTCCAGCACCGTCTGGTCGCAGCCCTCCAGTTCCTCGATCCGGCCGTCCGCCCGGCGGACGCTGTTGCGGCCGAGTTGCCCGGGCCCGCCACCGTCGACGCCGAAGCCGGGCACGCGGCGGTGGCCGGACAGCAGGGCCAGGTCCATGCGCTCGCGGAAGCGAAGCGTGCGGCTCGTGCCGTCGCCCGCATTCCAACGGCCGCGGCCGCCCGAGCCGGGGCGGATGTGGAAATCCTCCAGCACCACGGGGAAGCGGTATTCGAGGATTTCCGGGTCGGTGAGCCGGGAATTCGTCATGTGCGTGTGGACGCCCGGCGTTCCGTGGAACCCCTCGCCCGCGGGCGCACCCGAGCAGATCGTCTCGTAATACTGGTAGCGATCGTTGCCGAAGGTCAGGTTGTTCATGGTGCCCTGCGCGGAGCCGAGCCCCCCCAGCGCGCCGAACAGGGTGTCGGTCACGGCTTGGCTGGTCTCGACGTTGCCCGCGACCACGGCCGCGGGATAGCGCGGCGACAGCATCGACCCTTCCGGAACGACGATCCTGATCGGACGCAGGCAGCCGGCGTTCATCGGGATGTCGTCGTCGACCAGCAGGCGGAACACGTAGAGCACGGCGGCGCGCGTCACGGGCGCGGGCGCGTTGAAGTTGGTGGGTTGCTGGGGCGAGGTGCCGGTGAAGTCGACGATGGCCTCGCGCTTCTCGCGGTCCACCGTGATCGCCACCCGGATGACCGTGCCCTGGTCCATCTCGTAGGTGAAGGCGGAGTCCTGCAGCGTCGCGATCAGGCGCGCGACGCTCTCGGCCGCGTTGTCCTGCACGTGGCCCATGTAGGCCTGCACCACGGGGAGCGTGAAGGCCGCCACCGCGCGCCGCACCTCGGCCGCGCCCTTCTCGTTGGCGGCCACCTGCGCCTTCAGGTCGTTGACGTTCTGCACCGGGTTGCGAACCGGGTAGGGCCCTCCGGTGAGCAGGGCCAGAAGCTCGGCTTCGCGGAAACGGCCCCCGTCGACCAGCTTGAGGTTGTCGATGTAGACGCCCTCCTCGACAATGGAGGTGGCGCGCGGGCTCATGGAGCCGGGGGAGATGCCGCCCACGTCCGCGTGGTGACCGCGCGACGCCACCCAGAACAGGATGGTGTCGCCGCGCTCGTCGAACACGGGGGTGCAGACGGTGATGTCGGGCAGGTGGGTGCCGCCGTTGTAGGGCGCGTTCAGCGCGAACACGTCGCCGGGGCGGATGGCGCCCGCGTTCAGCCGGATCACGGTCTCGACCGAGCGGTCCATCGAGCCCAGGTGCACGGGCATGTGCGGCGCGTTGGCGACCAGGCTGCCCGCGGGGTCGAAGATCGCGCAGGAGAAGTCGAGCCGCTCCTTGATGTTGACCGAGTAGGCCGTATTCTGCAGCGTCACGCCCATCTGCTCGGCGATCGACATGAACAGGTTGTTGAAGATCTCCAGCAGGACGGGGTCGGCCTGCGTGCCGGCCGCGGTGCGGATCGGCAGCGGCTCGACGCGGTGCAGCACGACATGGTCGCGCGGCGTGATCTCGCCCGCCCAGCCCGGCTCGATCACGATCGTCTGGTGCGGCTCGATCAGCAGCGCGGGACCCGCGATCCGGTGGCCGACGCCGAGCTGGTCGCGGGTGTACACCGCCGCCTCGCGCCATTGTCCCCCGGAGAAGAAGCGCGTGCGCTGGCGCGGCTCGGGCAGCGGCGTGCCGATGGGCGGGTGGACGGGCTCCTTGAGGCCCGCGCCGCCGCCCACCGCCTCGACCGACAAGGCCTCCACCACGAGCGCCTTGCTGGCGTCCACGAAACCGAAGCGCGCCTTGTGCGCCGTCTCGAAGGCCGCGCGCATGGCGGCGAGCGGGCCCGCGTCGACGATCAGCGCCGTGTCGGTGCCCGCGTAGCGAATGTGGGCGCGGGTCAGCACCGCAACCCTGGCAGCCTCGACGCCCTGCCCTTCGACCTCGGCCCGGACAGCGGCCGCGAGCCCTTCCTCCACCCGGCCGATGGTAACCAGCACCGGTTCGGCCAGGGGCTCCTCGATGCCCTGCTGGCGCACGCTGCGGATGTCGGCGAGCCCCATGCCGTAGGCGGACAGCAGCGACGACAGCGGATGCAGCAGCACGGTTTCCATCGCGAGCGCGTCCGCGACCGCGCAGGCGTGCTGGCCGCCCGCGCCGCCGAAGCAGTTGAGCGCGTAGCGGGTCACGTCGTAGCCGCGCGCCACGGACACCTTCTTGATCGCCTCAGCCATGTTGGCGACCGCGATCCGCAGGAAGCCGTCCGCGACCTCGGCCGCGCTGCGGCCGTCGCCCACCTCGCGGCTCAGGCGCTCAAACCCGGCGCGGACCACCTCCGCGTCGAGCCGCTGATCCTGCTGGGGACCGAAGATGGCGGGGAAGAACGCGGGGTCGAGCTTGCCCACCATGACGTTGGCGTCGGTGACGGCGAGCGGGCCGCCGCGCCGGTAGCAGGCCGGCCCAGGGGCGGCGCCCGCCGAATCGGGCCCGACGCGGAAGCGGGCGCCGTCGTAGTGCAGGATCGAGCCGCCACCCGCCGCGACCGTGTGGATCTGCATCATGGGCGCGCGCATCCGCACGCCCGCCACCTCCGTCTCGAAGGCGCGCTCGAACGTCCCGTCGTAGTGCGCCACGTCGGTCGAGGTGCCGCCCATGTCGAAGCCGATGACGTTGGCGAACCCGGCTTCCTCGCCCGTGCGCGCCATGGCGACCACCCCGCCCGCGGGGCCGGACAGGATGGCGTCCTTGCCGGCGAACAGCTGCGCGGCCGTGAGCCCGCCCGACGACATCATGAACATGAGGCGGGCGCCCGTGCGCCCCACGTCCAGCTCGTCGGCGACCTGCGCCACGTAGCGGCCCAGGATGGGCGTGAGATAGGCGTCCACCACCGTGGTGTCGCCGCGGCCGACCAGCTTGATGAGCGGCGACACCTCGTGGCTCACCGATACCTGCGGGAAGCCCAGGGACCGCGCGATCTCCGCCACGGCCCGCTCGTGCGCCGGGTGGGCGTAGGCGTGCATGAACACGATCGCCACGGCCGCGATCCCGTCCTGCCGGGCAGCGTCGAGGTCGCGGCGCACGGCGTCGAGGTCGGGCGCGCGCTCGACCGTGCCGTCGGCCAGCACCCGCTCGTCCACCTCGACGACGTCGGCGTAGAGCTGCTCGGGCTTGACGATGGCCTTGGCGAAGATCTTGGGCCGCGCCTGGTAGCCGAGCCGCAGCGCGTCGCGGAACCCGCGCGTGGTGACGAGCAGGGTGCGCTCGCCCTTGCGCTCCAGCAGCGCGTTGGTGGCCACCGTGGTGCCCATCTTGACCGCGCCGATGCGGCCCGCGGGGATGGGGTCGGCGGCGCCGAGGCCCAGCAGCGCGCGGATGCCCGCCACCGCGGCGTCCCGGTAGGCGCCGGGGTTCTCGGACAGGAGCTTGCGCGTGTGCAGGCCACCCGACGGATCGCGGCCGATCACGTCGGTGAACGTGCCGCCGCGGTCGATCCAGAAATCCCAGGCGCCCGGCGCCGCATCCCCTGCCCTGTCCATCGCCACCGGTCCATGTCTTGCCGCGCGGCATCCGCCGACGCCCGCCTGTTATCGCAACGCCACAGCCCGCGCCAATCGCGTCCGCGCGGCGCCCCGCGCCCTTGACCCGCGGATCGATGCGGGGACACCGTCCGCGTCGTCTTTAACTCACGGCCAAGGATCGAGTGCGTGATGCAACCTGCGTTCCGGGGCCTCGCTGCCGCCTTCGCGCTCCTGGCCCTCGCCGGTTCGGCCTCGGCGCGCGACGTGGTGCCCGCCGAGAAGCGGTTCTGGTCCTACGACGGCGACCTTCCCGCCTGCGACAGCGCCAAGGTGCTGAGCCGCGTGCAGGACCGGTTCGAGCAGACCGAAAGCGAGTATTGGAACTCCAAGCTCGAGATCGTCAGCTTCGACCACGTGCGCGTGACCGCCCTGCGCCCCTGGGGGCTCGACCACATCCCCCGCAACTTCTGCATCGCGCGGGCGCTGATGAGCGACAACAGCTACCACGAGGTGTCCTACAACATCGCCGAGGACCAGGGCATCATCGGCATGGACTTCGGCGTGGAGTTCTGCGTGTCGGGCCTGGACCGCGAGTTCGCCTACGCGCCGGCCTGCAAGGACGCCGAGCCGTAGCGCCCGCCATGCGGAGGGGAGCGGCAACCTTCGCGGTGTTGGCGGCCTGGGGGATGCCGGCGCCGGGCGCGCGGGCGCAGACCCCCGACGTGCCCTGCGTCCTCGATAAATGCCTCACCGCCCAGCCCGCTCCACCGCCCGTCCGAAACGGCCCGAACGCGGTGCAGCCGCCGGGCGCCTTCGACTTCTACGTGCTGTCCCTGTCCTGGTCGCCGGACTTCTGCGACACGGGCGGCGCGAGCCACGCGCGCGAGCAGTGCGCCGAGGGAGCCAGGCTCGGCTTCGTGGTCCACGGGTTGTGGCCGCAGAACGCGCACGGCTACCCCTCCAACTGCGACGCGGGGGCGAGCCGCTTCCCATCGCGGGCGGCGCTGGACCGCACGCGCGGCCTCTACCCGGACGAGGGCCTCGCGCGCCACGAGTGGCGCATGCACGGCACCTGCACGGGGCTGAGCCCGACCGACTACTTCGACCAGGTCAGACGCGCCCGCGACGCCGTGACGGTGCCGCAGGACCTGCAGGCGCCCGGAGAGCCCCTGACCCTCGCTCCCGCCGACATCGTGCGCGCCTTCACCGCCAGCAATCCGGGGCTCCGCGCCGACACGATGGCGGTCACCTGCCGGCAAAGCGAGCTGGAGGAGGTGCGGATCTGCTTCACCAAGGACCTGCGGGGCTTTACGCCCTGCCCCGAGGTGAGCCGCGACGCGTGCCGCGCGCGGCAGGTCAGCGTGCTTCCCGTGCGATAGGGTTCGGTTTCGGGGCCCTGGACCGCGGGTCCGGACGCCCCTCACCCGGATCGGAAAGCGCCCGACCCGCACCATTGCAATCGCGCGGCCCCTGAGTATAGTCCGCGCGCCTCACGAACCGGGCGCGGCGGAGCCGAGCCCTGGAGTTTTAAAACCCTTGTTCACCTCGGCTTTCGCCCAGACGCCTGGCCTGTCTGTCGGCGGTTTCGACCTGTCGCTCCTGGCCCCGCTGCCCATCGTCTTCGTCATCATGTACGTGCTGGTCCTCCGGCCGCAGCAGAAGAAGGCCAAGGAGCATCGCGACCTGATCTCCAACGTCCGGCGCGGCGACACCGTGGTGACCACCGGCGGGCTGATCGGCAAGGTCACCAAGGCGACCGATCAGGCCGAATTGGAACTCGAGATTTCCCCAAACGTGCGCGTCCGCCTCCTGCGCGGCATGGTGTCCGAGGTCCGGGCCAAGGGCGAGCCGGTAAAGGACGTCGCGGTCAAAGCCTGATCGGGCGGGCCTGCTTGCACCTTCTCGCGGTTTGACGTTTAAGCCGCGCGACGGTCGCCCTTGGGTTTGCCGCTCCCGATCAGCCACGAGGTGATGCCCGAAAGATGATGCGCTTCGCGACCTGGAAGATCGTCTCGATCCTCTTGGGCACCCTCATCGCCGTTCTCCTGGTCGTGCCCAGCCTGCTCTCGCCGGCCGCGCGCGACGCGCTGATCGCGGGCGCCCCGTCCTGGCTGCCGGCCCGCGCCATCGTGCTGGGGCTCGACCTGCAGGGCGGCGCCCACGTGCTGCTCGAAGTCGATGCGGTCGAGGTCGCCCATACCCAGGTCGAGGCGCTGCGCGACGACGTGCGGCGTACCCTGCGCGAAGGGAACGTCCGCATCACCGGCGGGGTGGGCATGCAGGCGCGCGGCGTGCAGGTGCGCGTGCCCGAGGCCGCGGACCGCGACAAGATCCTTCCCAAGCTGCAGGCGCTGGCGGCGCCGATCGGCTCCAGCCTGACCGGGGCGGTGCGCTCCTTCACGGTGCAGGGGGGCGACGACGGGCTGATCCAGCTCCAACTCACCGACGCGGGCATCCAGGACCGCGTCCGACGCGCCGTCGACCAGTCGATCGAGGTGCTGCGCCGCCGCGTCGACGCGCTCGGCACCACCGAGCCAAACATCCAGCGCGTCGGCGACGACCGCATCCTGGTCGAGGTGCCGGGCCTGCAGGACACGCAGCGGCTCAAGGACATCCTGGGTACCACCGCCAAGCTGGAGTTCCGCTTCGTCGCCAACCCCGGCGCCAGCCCGGGCGACATCGACACGCTGCCCAACTACGATCCCAAGGACCCCGGCACCACGCCCGTCGAGAAGCAGGTCATCGTCCAGGGCGAGGACCTGACGGACGCGCAGGCGGGCTTCAACAGGGAGTCCGGCCAGCCGGTGGTCAACTTCCGCTTCAACCTGCGCGGTGGCCAGTCCTTCGGGCAGGCCACCGCCGAGAACATCGGGCGCCGCTTCGCCATCGTGCTCGACAACAAGGTCGTGTCGGCGCCCGTCATCCGCGGCGCGATCCCCGGCGGCCAGGGCGAGATCTCGGGCGGCTTCACCGTGGCCCAGGCCAACGACCTCGCCGTGCTGCTGCGGGCGGGCGCCCTGCCCGCCAAGCTCTCGATCGTCGAGGAGCGCACCGTCGGGCCCGGCCTCGGGCAGGACTCGATCACCGCGGGCAAGACCGCCTTCTACGTCGCCTCCGCGCTGGTGCTGACCTACATGGTGACCACCTACGGCATCTTCGGCATCTTCGCGGACGTGGCGCTCGCGGTCCACATCCTGCTGATCTTCGCCGCCATGGTGCTGCTCGGCGCGACGCTGACCCTGCCCGGCATCGCGGGGATCGTGCTCACCATCGGGCTCGCGGTCGACGCCAACGTGCTGATCTACGAGCGCATCCGCGAGGAGGCCCATTCGGGCCGGTCGATCCTGCAATCGCTGGATTCCGGCTTCAAGCGCGCCTTCGCGACCATCATCGATTCCAACGTCACCATGTTCGTGGCGGCGCTGATCCTCTACCTGTTCGGGTCGGGTCCGGTGCGGGGCTTCGCGGTGTCGCTCGGGCTTGGCATCCTCACGTCGGTCGTGACGGCGGTCACCATGACGCGCATGATGATCGCGGTCTGGTACAGGACCAAGCGCCCGACCGCGCTACCGATCTGAAGGGAGGACGGCCACCATGAAACTGCTGCGCCTCGCGCCCGAGAACACGAAATTCGGCTTCATGCGCTTCCGGCGCGTGAGCTATCCCTTCTCCGCGGTGATGTCGATCGTCTCCGTGCTGATGTTCATCTTCGTGGGCGTCAACTTCGGCATCGATTTCGCGGGCGGCACGCTGCTCGAACTGCGTGCGAAATCCGGCACCGCCGACCTCGTCCAGCTCCGCAGGATCGGCGACGGGCTGCAGATCGGCCACGTCGAGGTGCAGGGCTTCGGCCAGCCCTCCGACGTGACGCTGCGCTTCGGGTCGCAGCCTGGCGGCGCCCCGGCGCAGGAATCCGCCGTCAACCGGATCAAGGGTGCGCTGGGCGACGGCTACGAGTTCCGCCGCGTGGAGGTGGTGGGTCCGCGCGTGTCGGGCGAGCTCGTGCAGTCGGGCACGCTGGGCGTCGTGGTGTCGATCTTCGCCGTGCTGCTCTACCTGGCGTTCCGCTTCGAGTGGCAGTTCGCGGTGGGCGCCGTCATCGCCACCATGCACGACCTGCTGCTGACCGTGGGCTTCTTCTCCGTCACCCAGCTTGAGTTCAACACCACCTCGATCGCCGCCATCCTCACGATCGTGGGTTATTCGCTCAACGAGGCCGTGGTGGTGCTCGACCGCATCCGCGAGGTCATGCGCAAGTACA
Organism: uncultured Lichenihabitans sp.; assembly: GCA_964243405.1. Lineage (GTDB taxonomy): Bacteria > Pseudomonadota > Alphaproteobacteria > Rhizobiales > Beijerinckiaceae > Lichenihabitans. The sequence goes on from CAXTFJ010000081.1 coordinate 14,725, forward strand.
AGCGCATCTCGACCGCCGAGATGATCGACATGTCGATCAACGCCGTGCTGCCCCGCACCATCATGACGGCCACGACCGTGTTCCTGGCGCTGCTCGCCCTGGTGTTCTTCGGCGGCGAGGTCATCAAGAGCTTCTCGCTGGCGATGATGTGGGGGATCTTCGTGGGCACCTATTCCTCGGTGTTCATCTGCTCGCCGATCCTGATTTACCTGGGTGTGCGGACCGAGCAGCGGCGCGAGGCGGCGGCCGCGACCGAGCCGGCCGCGCCCGCCAAGGCCAAGGCGACGGCCTGAGCGGTTCGGGAGCCGGTCCCCCATGGCGCAGCAGGCCGAGGGCTTCGTGCCCGGCAACCATCCCATCGACGCCTACGGCAGCGGCGGCTTCCGGTTCGCGGGCATGTCGCACCAGGGATCGGTGATCGTGACCGCGCTCGGGGTCTACGCCTGGAGCGCCACGATGCCCTCCGAGATCACGCCCGAGTCGCTCAAACCGGTCTTCGCGGCTCCCAAGGGATCGATCGAGCTGCTGCTCGTGGGGACGGGCCCCGACCTGATCCGGTTGTCGGCTCCGCTCCAGGCCAGGTTGAAGGGCGCGGGCATCCGCTTCGACCCGATGTCCACCTCGGCCGCCGCGCGCACCTACAACGTGCTGGCCGGCGAAGGACGGCGGGTCGCGGCCGCCCTGATCGCGGTCGCTTGAGCACCGCGGCGCCCGCGCGGCCCGACCTCGCGGCGCACTACGCCCATTGCGAGACCCACGTCCGGGACGGCGACCGCGACGCGTGGCTCTCCTTCCTGTTCGCGCCCGCCGCCAAGCGGCCGCACCTCCACGCCCTGCACGCCTTCGTGCTGGAGGTGGCCCACGTGCGCGACCGCGTCCGCGAGGCCCTCGCGGGGGAACTGCGCCTGCAATGGTGGCGCGATGCCATCGAGGGCGAGGCGCGCGGCGACGTATCGGCCCACCCGGTCGCGGCCGCGCTGATCGACACGATCGGCAAGTGCCGGCTGTCGCGAGATGTGCTGACCGAACTGATCGAGGCGCACCGCTTCGACCTCTACGACGATCCCATGTCCACGCTGCACGACTGGGAAAGCTACTGCGAGGCGACCGCGGCGGCCGAGATCAGGCTGGCGTCCACGATCTTGACCGACCGGGCGGAGCCCGGCGGCATCACGGCCGCGTCGCACGCGGGCGCCGCGCTGGGCGTCGCGCGGCAGGTGGCCGATCTCGGGACAGGGCGGCGCTCGCCCGTGTTCCTGCCCGCCGATCTCCTTGCACGCCACGGCGTGACGCCCGGCGATGTCGAGGCGGGCCGGATCACGCCGCCGATCCGCGAGACCTTGGGCGACATGCACGGCATCGCGCGCCTGCACCTCGACGCGCTGACCCGGCATGCCGGCACCATCGATCCAGCGGCGCTGCCCGCCTACCTGCGCGTGAGCCTCGTCGAACCCACCCTGCGGCTGGCCGAACGCGGCGGCGCGGACCCGTTCGGGGCGCCGCTGACCCTGCCGCGCTGGCGTCGGCAATGGGTGATGTGGCGCGCGAGCCGCCGCGGCTTCCCGGCATGACGGCTTCCGCGCCTGTTTCACCCGCCCTGATCGCGACCGAAGCGGTCGAGCGGCGCCTGACGGCCTGGCGGGATGGACAGGCGCGCTTCGCCACGTCGTGGGCGCGCTACGGCGATCCGCTGCGGGCGTTGCGGCATTTCGGCCTGCAGTGCTGGGCCGATGGCGAACCGGCGCTGGCAGCCGAAGCGTTCGAGGCGGCCGCGTCGCTCGCTCCGCGCGAGGCCGTGCTGTGGAGCGACTGGGCGGGCGCGCTCAACGCGCTGGGCCGTAGCGCGGAGGCGGAGGGCTGTCTGCGCACCTCCCTGTCGCTGAACGCTGGGCAGCCGAACAGCTGGATGACGCTCGCGGCCTTGCGGCAGGGCGCGGACGACCAGCCGGGCGCGGAAGCGGCCTTCCGCGCGGCGCTCGGTTGCGACCCCGCGCTGGCGGCCGCCCACTTCGGCCTGGGCATGCTGTTCTTCGGGCAGCGCCGCATGGATGAGGCCGCGCTGTCGCTGCGCGCCGCCGTGGCGCATGGCGCCGGGGACGCCGTGACCTTCGCGTGCCTCGGACACGTGCTCTACCTGACGGGTGCGTTCGCGGACTGCGTGTCGGCCTTCGCGTCGGCGGCGGCGTTGCACCAGCCCGACCCGTCGACGCTGCGCCGCCACGCCCACGCGGTGTTGATCGACCGGCTGATCGCGGGCCCGCTCGACCCGGCGCTCGCGGCGTGGCGGGCGACGCTCGGGGCGGAATCCGATGACCAGGCGGAAGCCCTGCGGAAGGCCTTCTCGGTGCTGAGCGGGTTCGGCCACGACGCGGCGGCCGCCAGGGTCGGAGAGGCCCTGGTGCGCGACCGGCCGGACGATCCCGTGCAGCGCTACCTGCTGGACGCCGTCCAGGGCCGGCCGCTCGACCGGGCGCCGGACGACTACCTCGAAACCTTCTTCGACGGCTTCGCGGCGGTGTTCGACCACCAGCTCGTCACCGTGCTCCGCTACGACGTTCCCGCCGCCATGGCGCGGCTGCTCGACCGGCATCGCGCGACGTTCACCCGCATCCTCGATCTCGGCTGCGGCACCGGTCTGGCCGCGCCCCACCTCGCTCCCATGACCTCGCGCCTGAGCGGCGTGGACCTGTCGCGCGCCATGCTCGATCTGGCGACCAAGCGCGGCGTCTACGCGGACTTGGTGAAGGGCGAAGCCGTCGCTTATCTTCGGGCGCATCCGGACGCCTTCGACGGCGTGTTCGCCGCGGACCTGCTGGTCTACATCGGCGATCTGGCGCCCCTCGCGTCGGCCGCCGCGGCTGCGCTGCGGCCGGAAGGCCTGCTGGCGATCAGCGTCGAGGTCGCGGCGACGACCACCTGGACCCTGCTGCCGTCCGGCCGGTTCGCGCACGCCCTGCCCTACGTCGAGGCCGCGATGCGCGAAGGCTTCGACCTGGTGGACAACGTGCCCACCCTCATCCGCCTCGAAGCCAACAAGCCGGTCGAAGGCGCTCTCCTCCTGCTGCGTCGGCGGGCGGAGGACGGCAGTTCCGCGGCGTAAGCCGCGGGGTCAGGCCCCCGTGACAACCGGCAGGTCGGGGCGACCGCCCCACTCGGCCCAGGAGCCGTCGTAGATGCGGGCGTCCCCGTGCCCCGAGACCTCCAGCGCCAGAGCCACGATGGCGGCCGACAGGCCCGAGCCGCAGGTGGCGACGACCGGCCTGGACGTGTCGACGCCGGCCTGGGCGAGAACCGCAGCGATGGCTTCGGTGGATTTAAGGCCGCCGTCGGCGACGAGCGCATCGAAGGGCAGGTTGCGGCTGCCCGGCATGTGGCCCGCCCGCAAGCCCGGGCGGGGTTCGGGCACCTCGCCGCGGAAACGGGCCGCGGGCCGCGCGTCGACCACCTGAGCGGACCCGGTATCGAGGGCGGTCCGCACCTCCTGCCATCCCGCCGCGGCACGGGGGTCGAGGACGGCCTTGAACAGCGCGGAGGGCCGCCCCTCCGCCTCCCCCGCCACCAGCGGGCGCCCCTCGGCGACCCAGCGCGGCAGGCCGCCTTCGAGCAGCGACACGCGCGCGGCCCCGAAGGCGCGGAACGTCCAGCGGACGCGCGGCGCCGAGAACAGGCCGGAGCTGTCGTAGACCACGATGTGCAGGGTCTCCGACACCCCGAGCGCCCCCATCGCCGTCGCGAAGTCGGACGCCGTCGGCAGCATGTGGGGTAGCGGGGAGGTCTGGTCGGCGACCTGATCGACGTCGAAGAAGACCGCGCCGGGGATGTGCCCCGCCCGGTATTCCGCCCGCGCGTCGCGGTTGAGCGGCGGCAGGTGCCAGGAGCCGTCGACGATCACGACCTCCGGATCCTCCAGGTGCGCGGCAAGCCACGCGGTCGTGACGAAGGGCGAACGGGCGGCTTCTGGCATGCGAGTGATCCGAGCGAGGTGCGGGCCAGCATAGACCCTCGGTCTCAAGGCAGAAATCCCCTGGCGGTTCCCTCCGTTGGCGTCTTGTTCTAGAACGGCGTCGCACCCCCCTCCTCGAGCAGGCAGAGCCCATGACCGCGATCGTCGACATCCACGCCCGGGAGATCATGGACAGCCGGGGCAATCCCACGATCGAGGTGGAGGTGCTGCTGGAATCGGGCATCCTGGCCCGCGCGGCCGTCCCCTCGGGCGCCTCGACGGGCGCCCACGAGGCGGTCGAACTGCGCGACGGCGACAAGTCCCGCTTCGGCGGCAAGGGGGTGCTCAAGGCCATCGGCAGCGTGGGCGAGATTTTCCGCGCGGTCGCCGACATCCCGGTCGAGGAGCAGCTCCGCATCGACCGCACAATGATCGCGCTCGATGGCACGCCCAACAAGGCCCGGCTCGGCGCCAACGCGATCCTGGGCGTGTCGCTCGCCTGCGCGCGGGCCGCCGCCGAGGAGATCGGCCTGCCGCTCTACCGCTACGTCGGCGGCACGCAGGCCCACGTGCTGCCCGTGCCGATGATGAACATCGTCAACGGCGGCGCCCACGCCGACAACCCGATCGACTTCCAGGAATTCATGATCCTGCCCGTCGGCGCCGCCAGCCTCAAGGAGGCGGTGCGCTGGGGGTCGGAAGTCTTCCAAACGCTCAAGTCCGCGCTCAAGAAGGCCGGGCAGAACACCAATGTGGGCGACGAAGGCGGCTTCGCGCCCAACCTGCCCTCGGCGGAAGCCGCGCTCGACTTCTGCATGGACGCCATCCGCACGGCGGGCTTCAAGCCCGGCGAGGACATCTACCTCGGGCTCGACTGCGCCGTCACCGACTGGTTCAAGGACGGCCAGTACCACTACGAGGGCGAAGGCACCGTCCGCACGATCGACCAGCAGGTCGACTACCTCGCCAAGCTCGTCGCCGCCTACCCGATCGCCAGCGTCGAGGACGGCATGGCCGAGGACGACTGGGCGGGCTGGAAACTGCTCACCGACCGCATCGGCAAGACCACCCAGCTGGTGGGCGACGACCTGTTCGTCACCAACACGAGCCGCATCGCGCGCGGCATCGCCGAAGGGTCGGCCAACTCGCTGCTCGTCAAGGTCAACCAGATCGGCTCGCTGACCGAGACCCTCGAAGCGGTCGAGATGGCGCACCGGGCGGGCTACACGACCGTCATGTCCCACCGCTCCGGCGAGACTGAGGATTCCACCATCGCGGACCTCGCGGTCGCGACCAATTGCGGGCAGATCAAGACGGGCTCGCTCGCCCGCTCCGACCGGCTCGCCAAGTACAACCAACTGATCCGCATCGAGGAGATGCTGGGCGACCAGGCCCGCTACGCCGGGCGCGGCGCCCTGAAGGCGCTCGCGGCGCACGGCTGAACGGCGCTTAACCCTTTCTAAACCATGGCCCGGGCAGAGTTCGAGCCATGGTGGTCCGGACCCGGCTCCGCGCGATCGTCGCGCCGCTCCTCTTCTACGTCTTCGCGGGCGTGGCCTCGTCCTATTTCGTCTATACGGCCGTGAACGGCGAGCGCGGGCTGAAGACCAAGGAAGACTATCGCAAGCAGATCGGCGCGGTGACGGCCGACCTCGACGCGCTCAAGGCCGACCGCGCCCAATGGGAGCACCGCATCAGCCTGATGCGCTCCGAGGCGATCGACGCGGACCTGCTGAGCGAACAGGCCCGGGCCAAGCTCGACTTCGTCGATCCCCGCGACCTCGTCATTTTCAACACCGCTCCCGGTCGCGCCGACCCCGCAAATTAGCATCGCTGCCCTGTCGTGGGCGCTATGCTGCGCTGCACACTCCAGGGAAGGCAATTGTTTTCGCGATTTCAAAGGTTTGCTCCGCAAGGGCGCGACCGCTTGCCCGTAGCTTTTGTTGAAGTGCTCCGCTAGCTTCCCGCCGTGACGCGTCGCCCGGCCTCGATCGGGCACTCCATCGTGAGGAAACACCCGTGGCCCCAGCCGACGCAGCCCTGTCCAACGTCGCGAGCTTCACCAAGGAGCAGGACGTCGCGGCCTACGATTCCATGCTGATGATCCGCCGCTTCGAGGAGAAGGCGGGCCAACTCTACGGCATGGGGGCGATCGGCGGCTTCTGCCACCTCTACATCGGCCAGGAAGCCGTGGTGGTGGGCATGCAGATGGCCTCCAAACCGGGCGACAAGGTCATCACCGGCTACCGCGACCACGGCCACATGCTGGCCTGCGGCATGGACCCCAAG
>CAXTFJ010000082.1:0-20774 GCA_964243405.1 uncultured Lichenihabitans sp.
TCGACCCCCCCCACCCGGCCCTTCACGGTGAACACCCTCGACGAGCACCTCGACATGCTGATGGTGTGCCACCACCTCGACGGCTCGATCCCCGAGGACCTGGCCTTCGCGGAATCGCGCATCCGCAAGGAGACCATCGCGGCCGAGGACATCCTGCACGACCTGGGCGCGATCTCCATGATCTCGTCCGACAGCCAGGCCATGGGCCGGGTGGGCGAGGTCATCATCCGCACCTGGCAGACGGCCGACAAGATGAAGCGGCAGCGCGGCCCCCTGCCCGAGGAGGCCGGCGACAACGACAATGTCCGCGCCAAGCGCTACGTCGCGAAATACACCATCAACCCGGCCATCGCGCACGGGATGAGCAAGCACATCGGCTCGGTGGAGGCGGGCAAGCTCGCCGACCTCGTGCTGTGGAACCCCGCCTTCTTCGGCGTGAAGCCGGACCTCGTCATCAAGGGCGGGATGATCGCCGCGGCCCCCATGGGCGACCCCAACGCCTCGATCCCCACCCCGCAGCCTGTCCACTACCGGCCGATGTTCGGGGCCTACGGGGGCGGGATCGCGGCAACCTCGCTCACCTTCGTGTCGGGCTCGTCGCTCGCGAAGGGACTGGGTTCGAGGCTGCGCGTCGCGAAACCGATGGTCGCCGTGGAAGGGACGCGGGGCCTGCGCAAGCACGACATGATCGCCAACGGCGCGACGCCCAAGCTCCACGTCGACCCCGAAACCTACGCGGTTACGGCCGACGGCGTGCTGCTCACCTGCGAGCCCGCAACCGAATTGCCGATGGCGCAGCGCTATTTCATGTTCTGACCGGTCAGGCGGCGGGGTGCGCCGGGGAAGCGGCCGCGCAATACGTCTCAGCAATGCCGCGCACGCGGCTCACGATATCGGACGCGCGCCAGGGTTTTGGCACGAAGCGCGCGCGGGGCGGCAGTTTGGCGGGGTTGACGAGCGCGCCGCCCGACGTCACGAGCACGCCGATCTGCGGCCAGCTGCGGCTCACGATGTCGACGAGATCGAGACCGTTCAGGCGGCCGGGCATCTGCACGTCGGTGAACAGGACGGCGGTCTCGCCCTCGTGGCTCTGCAGGTGCGCCAGGGCGTCATCGGCGGTCGGGAACTCGATCACCGTGAAGCCCGAATCCTCGAGCTCGCACACCGCGATCTCGCGGACGAGGAACTCGTCCTCCACGACGAGGACGGTTCGGTTCTGAGGAGGAGAGGCGTGCTGGCTCATGGTACTCGAACGGCAACTGCCGACCCCGGTTCCTACAAGTTTAGCAATCTAGGGAGCCATGATTACCGCGTCGTTAGCGGTGCGGGGCGCCACTCGTGCCGTTTCGGTCATCCGCCCGGCGGTCCGTTTCCAGAGCGGCGGGCGAGGCTTGTTAATCCCGCGCGGGCGGAATGGTTCCACGCGTCAACGTGCGAGCGCGGTGGACGATGACGGGTTTGGTGGGCGACGCGGTCGCGGCGCTTCAGGAGATCTTCACGCGACCTTTCCGGCTCGCGGCGCTCAAGATCGTCGCGATCACGCTGGGACTGCTGGTCGTGGGGGGGAGCGCGCTGCACGGCTGGCTGGCCGGGCTGGTAGCCGTGTCCTCGCCCTGGCTCGCGACCACGCTGGCCGTGGTAGAGGGGCTCGGCCTCGCGGTGGGCAGCGTGTTCCTTGTCGCCCCCACCTCGGCGCTGGTGGCGGGGTTCTTCGTCGACGACCTCGCCGCCCAAGTGGAACGCGACCTCGGCGGCCCGGAAGGCCATCCCATCGCGATCGGCGTCGCGGTCGGGCTGTCGGTGCGGTTCGCGGCGCTGACCCTGGCGGTGGTCGCCCTGGCGCTGCTGCTGCTGTTCGTGCCCGGCGTCAATGCGGTGGCGTTCCTGGGCGCCAACGCCTACCTGTCCGGGCGGCAGTATTTCGAGTTCGCGGCACTGCGGTTCCGGTCCGCGGCCGAGGTGGCGGCGCTGCGGCGAAACCACGCCGGGCTGATCTTCGCGGGCGGCTTCTGCATCGCCCTGCTGCTGTCCGTGCCGCTCCTCAACCTGCTCGCGCCGCTGTTCGGCACCGCGCTGATGGTGCGGCTGCACCGGCGGATGGGGCGAGGCGCGATGGTGCCCCGCTCCTGGACCCGGTGAGGCCCTCCGCGCTCAGGACGCGATGCGGCCGCGGTCGAACTGCCCGGTCTTGCGGAAGCGGTACAGGTAGGTCGGCACAATCGAATCGAGCGCGTGCGGGTCGATGCCCAGGCCCTGCAGCGTCCGACACTCGGCGATCGCGGCCTCGCTCACGACGTTGTCGGACTTGAGCAGCGCGACCTGGTCGCGCGTGATCAGCGCCGCCTTGGGCAGGGCCCCGAGCAGCAGGGTGTTGGCGAGTTCGGATGCCATCGCGGGGTAGTCGGCGATCCCGAAGGGCAGCGGGACGAGCAGGCGCTTGCGGCCCGTGACGGCCAGCACGACCTGCATCAGTTCCTTGAAGGTCCGCACCGACGGACCGCCGAGCTCGTAGGTGGTGCCGAGCTTGGCCTCGCCCGAAACCGCGCGGGCGAGGGCATCGGCCACGTCCGCCACGTAGACGGGCTGGAACCGGGTTTCCCCGCCGCCGATCAGCGGCAGGGCGGGCGACACCCGCGCCATGGCGGCGAAACGGTTGAAAAAGTCGTCCTCGGGGCCGAACAGGATCGAGGGGCGCAGGATGACGGCCTCGGAATAGGCCTCGCGCACGGCCGCCTCGCCGTGCGCCTTGCTGCGCGCGTAGGCGGATTGGCTCTCGGGGTCGGCGCCGATGGCGGACACGTGGACTACGTGGTCGACCCCCGCCTCGCGCGCGGCCTTGACCACGGCCCGCGCCCCGAAGCTGTGCACGGCCTCGAACGTCTGGCGTCCGCTCTCGGTCAGGATCCCCACCATGTTGACGACCGCGGAGGCGCCCTTCATGGCGGCGGCCACCGAAGCCGGGTAGCGCAGGTTGGCCTGCACGGCGCCGACCTGCCCCACGCGGCCCTGCGGGATCACGTTGAAGGCGAGGTCCGGGCGCCGCGACGCCAGCCGCACGCGCCAGCCGCGGTCGGCCAGGGCCCGCACGGCGTGGCGCCCCAGGAAGCCCGAGCCGCCGAACACGGTCACCAACCGGTCGTGTGCGGTGTCAAATCCGGCCATTGTGCCCCACCCGTGCAGCGCCCCGTCGCTGGCGAGGGGCATAGTCAAAGCGGGCCGTCCTGTACAGGCGCAGCGGTGCCGCGAGGCAGACCGCGCCCTCCGCTCACGCGATCGGCTTCACCGCGCCCGACCCGACGTAGCGCCGCACCATGGTGGCGCAGAACTCGGCGAACAGCTCCGGCTCCCGGGGCGGGCTGGTGTGGTGCGGCTCGAGCCCCAGGTGCTCGGGCGTGAAGCAGAAGGTCACGGTGGTGTCGAAGTCCTGGAGCTTGCTCACCAGGCGATCGAACCATCGCTCGGCGTCCGGGCGGAGCCAGTCGGCCCAGCTCAGGCCCGTGCGCAGGGTGGTGACGCCCAGGCGCTTCATCCAGGCCACCGCGTCGTCCAGGCGGTGGTCCTCGAAGTGGAACCATTGGCAGAGCCCGAAGGCGGGCGTGACGCTCGCGAAGCGCTCGGCCGCGAGCTTCGGCGTGCCGTCCTGCCGCAGCAGGCCCATGGCGAAGTGGCGGTAGTAGGAGGAGCCTTCCGCTTCCCTGTGCCGCGTGGTGGCCTCCCACTCCCGCGGCAGGTCGTAGAGGCTGTACCAGTGGATGCGCGGCGCGCGGCCCGTCAGCAGTTCGGCCGTGCGCCTGAGCCCGAAATCCTGCACCTCCTCGGCCCCGAAGGTCGAGACGCCCACCTCGCTGACCCAGACGGGCTTGTCGGTCACGGCGCGGATCTCGTCGATCTTGGCGGGCCACTCGTCCAGCGCCCACAGGTTCCAGTCGAGCGGGAAGCCGTGCACCGCGACGGCCTCGACATTGTCCAGCACGCCCTTGCCGGCGAGGTTCTGGACGAAGCTGGGATCGATGGGCGACATGCCGCCCAGCACGCGCGGCAGGGTGGAGTTCTCGGCGCGGATCGCCTGACCCGCCAGGTTGGCCATGCGGGCGAACAGGCTCCAGTCCGGATCGAGCGCGGGGTCCCAGTGGGACTTGTTGTTGGGCTCGTTCCAGATCATCGCGGCTTCGATCATCGCGGCTTAAAACCTTTCCCGATATTCAGCGAAGCAGTTCGACCTGGACGCCGACAGACACCCTGGCCCAGGCCCGGTCCGCCGTGAGCGCGACGGCGCCGGTTGCTCTGGCGAGCGCGAGGCAGCAGCGGTCGCCGAGCGACAGGCCCGCCGCGCGGGTGTCGGCGCGCAGGATACCGGCGAGTTCTGCAAGGGCGCGATCCATTGCGACGACGTCGAGATCCAGACGAGCCAGATCGGCCCGCGCTTCCTCGTCGTACTCACCTTTATCGACGAGCCGGGTCACCACCTCGGCATAGTTCACCGCGCTCATCTTCGCCCCGCGGTAGACGGCCTCGACGCGCTCGACCCCTGGCTCGCGAAAAAGAACGCAGAGCAACGCCGACGCGTCGAGAACATATCGGTCAGTCGTCACGCGCGGCCTCGGCGTGGCGGTCCGCGATCAACTCGTCTGAAACATACCGGCCTTCGCGCGTGTACTTGCTCAAGCGCTGTTGCAGGCGCCGCAAGGCTGCGTTCTCCGGCGTAATCCGCAGCTCGCGGCCATCCGTTTCAACCAGCACGGTGTCACCCGGCTTGATACCGAGAGCTTCGCGGAAGCTCGCAGGCACGGCTAGGCTTTCACCCTCGGCAACGATCACGCGCATAGCGCTCATGTCACTCACCTTCGATGTTCAAGCAAAGATGCAAGCTACCCCAAACCCTCACCGCTGTCCTTGCCCGCCCGCGCCGGGTAGGCGGCCTCGGCCCACGCGCTTCGCTCGCCCTTGCGGCACAGGAACACCTCCGGGTCGGGGTTCTCCAGGATCGCGAAGCCCGCCGAGCGCAGCATGGCGGCCGAGCAGGCCCGGTTGGGGGCCCACCAATTGGTCGGGTCGCCGGCGTAGCTCCCTTCGATGAAGTGCATCTTCGGGTAGCCGGGCCGGTCGAACTGCTCGACCTGCCAGAAGTCGGCGTCGGGCACGACCGCGTCCACCACCTCCGAGCCGCGCTGCAACGACTGGAACAGCAGGAGGTCGTCCGCCACCGTCTCGTAGATGAGATCGAGCGCGAGAAGCGGGTGGCGCAGGTGGTAGAGCACCCCCATGAACACCACGAGGTCGAACCGCTCGCCCAAGCTGCCCACGTTGTAGACGGACAGGCGGCGAAACTCCACGTCGAGCCCCGACACCTCGGCCGCGAAGCGGGCCTGGGCGAGGTAGTCGTCGTCGAAGTCGATGCCGAGCACGCGCGCGGCCCCGCGCTTCTTCATTTCGAGGGCGTAGAAGCCGCCGTTGCAGCCGATGTCGAGCACGCTTTTGCCCGTGAGATCGGCCGGGACCACGTGCGCGAAGCCGCGGAATTTCACGCCCGGGTAGTCGCCCAGGAAGTGGTCGGGCGCGGTCCATACGCCGCCGAGGTCCATGTTGTGGAACCAGGGGCCGAGCGCCTTCGCGCGCGCCGCGACCTCGTCCTTGCTCATCGTCGTCATAGGTGTCCGGCCACGGCCGTGGCGCTCCCTGGTTCGGGTTGGTCGGCCGCGTGCAGGAGGGCCAGGGCGGCGCGGTAGCCGTTCAGCGTGCCGGTGTCCACGTAGGAGGTCCCGGCCTTGACGCCCACCGCGCGGCCGCCCGCCTCGAGGTAGGCGTTGACCAGCGTCCCCATGTACTCGTCCGCCCGGCCGCGCGCCTGCCAGAGCGCGTGCAGGGCGTGGAAGGTGGGGCCCGGCATCTTGAACGCCCCCCACACCCACGGCGTGGAGGGCTTGGGCTGCTTGACCTCGATGGCGCGCACCGTGCCGTCGGCCTCGCACGCCACCGCGTCGAAGAATTCCGGGTGCGCGACGGGGAAGAGCAGGAAGGCCAGCGCGTCGTCGGGCAGCGCCGCAAATCCGGTCTCGGGGAACCACACGGTGTCGGGCAGGCCCACGATCACGGGCTCGTCCGGGCCCACGAGCGGCGCCGCGCGAAAGATCGCGTCGCACAGGCCGGAAGGCTGGGGCTGCACCGCGTAGGCGAGCGGCACGCCCGCGAAGCCGCCGCCGAAATAGGCCAGGATGTCGGACTTGCCCGGCGCGATCACCAGGCAGATCTTCGTGGCCCCGCCCAGCACCATGCGGTCGAGCAGGTATTCGCCCACCGCGCAGGGGCGCTCGACCCCGCCGTCGAGGCGGCTGCCCACGGGCAGCAGCTCCTTGGAGAAGGCCAGCGGCTGGATGCGGCTGCCGCGGCCCGCGGCGGGAACGATGCCCCACATGGCTCAGCCTCCGGCGGGTTGGGAAAGAGGTTCGCGGGCCGCCTCGACGGCGGCCACGAGGTCGCGGGCCCGGTGCGCGGAGGTGTGCTCGGCGAGCACCCGCTCGCGGCCGGCCCGGGCCACGCGGGCCACCTCGCCTTCCGACAGGTCGACCGCAGCCAGCGCGTCGGCCGCCGTGCGGCCGAGCAGGATCTCGCGGCCCGGCTCGAAGAAGCTGTCGAGCCCATCCCAGCTGTCGGACAGGATGGCGGCGCCGCAGGCCGCCGCCTCGAACAGGCGGCCGGACGGGCACCAGCCCATGTCCGCCATCGCGGCCCGCGTCACGTTCAGCGTGAGTCGGGAGGAGGCGAAGAAGGCCGGGTGGAGCGAGGGGGGCAGGTGGCGCACGAAGAAGATGTTGGGCCGCCACGGGAAGTCGGCCGGATATTGCGCGCCGCCGATCAGGAATTTCTGGCCGGGCCGCCGTTCCGCCGCGTCGACGAACAGCGCCTGCAGCGCGTCCTGCCGGTCGGCCGCGTAGGTACCGAGATAGCTGACGTCCGCCGCGAACCGCGCTTCGGGCGGCACGGGCCGGTGCGTGTCGGGGTCGGCGTGGCCGTAGAGCGGTGCCACCCGGCGCGCGCCCAACCGGGTGCGAAGGGCCTCGAGCGCCCCGCCGCCCGTAAAACTCAGCACGAGGTCGTAGTCCGCGAAGCCGCGCGGGCCCACGTAGGCGGGGGCGCTGTCGGTGCCGAGCCGCGACAGCGTCACGGGCGTGTCGAGGTCGTAGAACACGCGGGTCGCGCGGGGCGCGTCGCCGAGCACGAGGTCGCCCGCGGCGAGCGCGTCGGGGCAGTAGGACGTGACGATGGCGACGTCGGCGTCGCGCAGCGCGCGGCGCGCCTCCTCCCGCACCGCCGGCCAGTCCGGGTAGAGCACGAGGCGTCCGCCCGGCAGCTCGTGCAGATCGCGGTTCTCCGCGTAGTAGGAGGTGTCGCGCTCGAAGAAGGTGACCGCGTGGCCGGCGCGGGCGAGCGCCTTCAGCAGGCCCCGCCACAGCGTCGCGTGGCCGTTGCCCCAGGAGGACGACACCGTCAGGCCGAAGACGACGAGGTTCACGGAACTTCGTTCATGCGCAGGACGCGGCCCTCGCCGGGTCCCCATAGGTCCAGCGTGGTGATGGAGGCGGGGTCGACGACGATCCGGTGGTGGAACCGCGCCGGCATGCCGGTCAGCGCCATGACGGCCGCCTTGATGACGTCGGCGTGGCTCACCAGCACCAGCGGTCCGCCGCCTTCACCGACCAGGCGGTCGAGCAGGGCCGCGGTGCGGGCCTCGACGGCCGCGAAGGCTTCGCCGCCCGGCACCACGCCCGCGTGGCGCTCCGCGTTCCAGGCGTGCCAGCGCGGGTCGCGGTCGAGGTCGGCGAAGCTCAGGCCCGTCCACTCGCCGCAGTCGATCTCGACCAGGTCGTCCACGATCTCGATCGCCTGGGACCGGCCGGCCGCGATCGCATCCGCGGTCTCGACCGCACGCTGGATCGGGCTCGACAGCACGCGGGTGAACGGAATGCCCGAGAAGTGGCGGCCGAGTTCCTCGGCCTGGGCCCGCCCCTCGGGGCTCAGCGGCACGCCGGGGGCGCGGCCCACCAGGGAACGGCCCACCTGGCCGTGGGTGGCGTGACGGACCAGGAACAGGGTCGTCATGGCCGCCCCTTCCCGACCGGGGCCCGTTCAAGGTCGCGGACCGGTTTCGCAGGACGCCAGCCAAAGGTGCCGTCATGGCGAGGAGCGAAGCGACGAAGCAATCCAGCCGTCGGACGCGAGCGAGGCGTCGACGATCGGGGCTCCTCCCTGGATCGCTTCGCTGCGCTCGCGATGACGATGGGTTGCATCAGACCGCATCCGCGATGAAATCCTCGACGGCCCGCCGCGCTTCCTCGTCGGTCACCTGCCGGGGCGGCGACTTCATGAAGTAGCTGGACGGACCGTGCAGCGCGCCGCCCAGGCCCCGGTCGAGCGCCACGCGGGCGCAGCGCACCGCGTCGATCACGATGCCGGCGGAATTGGGCGAGTCCCACACTTCGAGCTTCACCTCCAGGTTGAGCGGCACGCCCCCGAAGGCCGTGCCCTCCATGCGGATATGCGCCCACTTGCGGTCGGTGAGCCAGGGCACGTAATCGGACGGGCCCACGTGGATGTTCTCTTCGTCGAGCGGCACGTCGAACTGGCTCGTGACGGCTCGCGTCTTCGAGATCTTCTTGGATTCCAGCCGGTCGCGCTCCAGCATGTTGCGAAAATCGGCGTTGCCGCCGAAATTGAGCTGGTAGGTGCGGTCGAGGCGGACGCCGCGCTCCTTGAACAGGTTGACCAGCGTGCGGTGCAGGATGGTGGCGCCCACCTGGCTCTTGATGTCGTCGCCGATGATGGGCAGGCGCGCTTCGGCGAAGCGCCGCTCCCAAACCGGGTTCGAGGCGATGAACACCGGCATGCAGTTCACGAAGGCGCAGCCTGCCGCCAGGGCCTGCTCGGCGTAGAACTCGGCCGCGGCCTGGGAGCCCACCGGCAGGTAGGACACGAGCACGTCCGCGCCCGCGTGCCGCAGCTCGGCCGCGACGTCGACCGGCGACTCGTGGGATTCGGGAACGGCCTCGCGCAGGTAGCGGCCGATCCCGTCCAGCGTGGGGCCGCGCTGCACGGTGACGCCCAGGGCGGGCACGGGCGCGAAGACCTGCGTGTTGTTGGGCGCGGCGGCGATGGCCTCGCCGAGGTCGCGCCCCACCTTGGTGGCGGACACGTCGAAGGCCGCCGCGACCTCGATGTCGCCCACCTCGTAGGGGCCGATCGCCGCGTGCATCAGGCCCGGAACCGGCTCGTTGGTGGGCGAGCCCCTGTAGAACTGCAATCCTTGAACGAAGGAGGACGCGCAGTTCCCCACCCCTACGATGCCGCAACGAAGCTTGCGCTGTCCCACACCACCAACCCTGATCAGCCCGAAACCGTGCTTAGGGCATCGCTCCCGCTTTGCAAAGATTGAGGAACCGGTACCAGGGTGGTGCTGTCGCAGAGGTGTCATGATCGTTTACGGAGACCATTCGCGGCGTTTCGCGCTGGGTGAGGCGCTGGCGGGGGCACGGCCTCTGCTCCCGCACGCGGGGATCGAGGCGCATGGCCGCCTCGTGAACGCCCTGATCGCCGCCGGGCAGGTCGCGCAGGCGCTGGCGGACGAGGAGTTCCACCGCGTCGGACTTGATCGCGACATTCCAGCCGCGACGGCCGCGATGCGCTGCGCGGTGGCGCTGGCCCGGCAGGTGGGCCGCTCGTGGGACGCGGGCTTCGCGGCAGGTCCGGCAACGGACGAGGAATTGTTCGCGGACCTGCTCGCCGCCGCCGGGCCGGACCGAATGCTGGACCTCCGGGAGCCGGAGGGTTTCGCGCACTACGCCGTCTACCCCGAAGGCTACTGGCGCGCCGCCCGCGCCTGGACGGGCGGACGGGGAGCCCGGGTGGTCGGCATCCGCTCGATCGGCACCACGCTCGCCGCAGCCGTGGCGGCCGCGACCGACGCCCCTACCCCGGTCACGGTCCGGCCGGTCGGGCCGCCCTTCGAACGGCGGCTCGCGCTGGCCCCGGATCTCGCGGCCGACCTCACCGCCACCGATACTGGGCACATCGCTGTGGCCGACGAGGGGCCGGGCCTGTCGGGCAGTTCGTTCGGCGCGGTGGCGGACGCGCTGGAGCAGCGAGGCTGGCCCGCTTCGCGCCTCGCCTTCTTCCCCAGCCATCCGCACGGCCCGGGGGCCATGGCGAGCCCGCGCCATCGGGCCCGCTGGGACGCCACGCCCCGGTTCGTCACGACGTTCGACGACCTCGTGCTCGCGGCGGACCGGCCCATCCATCGCCTGGAATCCTGGGTCGCGGACCTGACCGGCCGCGCCCTGGCACCCCCGGAGGACGTGGCGGGGGGACGGTGGCGCGTCGCGAACGGGGCGGAGCGCGCCGACGCGCCGCCCGCGGACGCACCCGGCGAGCGGCGCAAGTTTCTGCTCCGCGCGGAACGCGGGACTTTCCTGCTGAAGTTCTGCGGGCTCGGCCGGAGCGGCGCCGAGCGCGCGGCGCTGCACGGCCGGCTGGCCGCGGCAGGGCTCGTGCCGGAGCTGACGGGCGTGCGCCACGGCTTCACGGTGGAGCCCTGGCGGGTGGACCTTCGGCCGCTCGCGGCCGCGGCCCTTGACCGTCGGGCGGTGCTCGACCACCTGGGCCGCTACCTCGCGGTTCGGGCGGCCCTGCCCACGGAGGGACGCAGCGGCGCGTCCCTGGCGGCTCTGCTCGACATGACGGTCGCCAACGCGCGCGAGGCACTGGGTGAGGCGGGGGCGCGCGAAGCCGAAGCGCGGTGGCGCCCGCGCCTCGCGGGCCTGGCGGGCGCGGTCCGTCCGGCACTCACCGACAACCGCCTGCAGCCCTGGGAATGGCTGGTCGCGCCGGACGGGCGGATCCTGAAGACCGACGCGGTCGACCACCACGCCGGCCACGACCTGATCGGCTGCCAGGACATCGCCTGGGACATCGCGGGCGCGGGGGCGGAGTTCGACCTCGACCGCGACGAGGAAGCGCGTCTCGCCCGCGCGGTGGGGGACGCGACCGGGCGGGCGCTGCAGACGGACCTGGCGGCTTTCTGCGCCCTCGCCTACGCGGGGTTCCAGGTGGGCGCCTGCGCTCTCGCGGCGGGGCGTGCCGCCGGTGCCGACCAGGATCGCTGGACGGCGCGGGGCCTCCGTTTCCAACACCGGCTGCATGGTTTGCTGGGCAGATTGCCCCGCGAGTCTGCCTAGAATAAGGGCAGGAACAGACGCTGCCTCTTGTTCATTCAAACCTAGACTGTGCGGATCTGTCCCGCACCGATTCTGTGAGCGGAGATCGGGCACCCATGAAGATTTGCTGCGGTTTCGACATCGCCTACACCTGCGCCTTTTCCACGCCCATGCTGTTCCTGCTGAGCGTCCATCCCTCCCGCGAAGGCGACCTGCTGACCCCTCAGCGCATCGCCGTCGACCCGGACGTGCCGGTGCGGACCTACACGGACCTGTTCGGCAACCATGTCACGCGGCTGGTGGCGCCCCCCGGCACGACCACGTTGCGCGCGGACTTCCTGATCGGCGACAGCGGCGAGCCCGACGTCGTCGTGCCCGACGCCCGCGAGGTGCCCGTCGAGGACCTGCCCGACGACACGCTCGTCTACCTGCTGGCGAGCCGCTACTGCGACACGGAGGCCTTGAGCGACCTCGCCTGGTCGCTGTTCGGCCAGACGCCGCGGGGCTGGGCGCGGGTGCAGGCGATCGTGGACTACGCCCACGAGCGGATCACCTTCGGTTACCGGCACGCGCGCGCGACCCGCACGGCGAGCGAGGGCCACGCCGAACGGGTCGGCGTGTGCCGCGACTTCGCCCACCTCGCCGTGACGCTCTGCCGCTGCATGAACATCCCGGCGCGCTACTGCACCGGCTACCTGGGCGACATCGGCGTGCCGGTCGTTCCCGACCCGATGGATTTCAGCGCCTGGTTCGAGGTCTTCCTCGACGGGCGCTGGTACACGTTCGACGCGCGCCACAACAAACCGCGCATCGGCCGCGTGGTGATGGCGCGGGGGCGCGACGCAACGGACGTGGCCATCTCCACCGCCTTCGGTTCGGCGCAGCTCACCCGCTTCACGGTGATCACCGACGAGGTCGCGGACGGCGCGGACGCCGCGCCGCCCACCGCGCCCGGCCCCGTGACCTCCGTCGAGGCGGGCGAGGACGCGCGGCGCGTGCCGCAGGCGGGACGTTAAGGAAGGCTGGCGGCGCGCCCCGGCCCCAAAGAACCGATCGTCCCGCTTTCAATATGACCGCTGGTCAGATAGAGTGACCATCGGTCATATTTGGGAGGCATCCATGACAGACGAACGGCGATGGGCCCTGGTGACGGGAGCGTCCAGCGGGCTCGGCGTGGAGTTCGCCCGCGCGCTCGCCGCGCGTGGCACCAACCTCGTGCTCGCGGCACGGCGCGAAGCGCCGATGCGGCAGCTCGCGGCCGACCTCGCGGGCCGGCACGGCATCGAGGCCGTGGTCGAGCCCATCGACTTGGCGGCCCCGGGAAGCGCGGCGGAGCTGCGGGGTCGGCTCGACGGACGCGGGGTCACGCCCGACATCCTCGTCAACAACGCCGCCTTCGGGATCAGCAGCCCGTTCCTGGACCAGGATCCCGGCCGGCTGAACGCGATGCTGCAGCTCGACATCGTCGCGCTCACGGAACTCACCCAGGTTTTCGGGCAGCGCATGGCGGAGCGCGGGCGTGGGCACGTGCTGATGGTGGCGAGCCTGGCGGCCTTCCAGCCCTGCCCCAACACCGCGGCCTACGCGGCCGCCAAGGCCTACATCCTGTCGTTCGGCGAGGCGCTGCACGTGGAACTCGCGCCGAAGGTGGGCGTGACGGTGCTGGCACCCGGGCTGATGGAAACGGAATTCTTCGGCGTGTCGGGCTACAATCCTCCCGCCGCCCTCCGGCGGACGGTGCTGACGCCAGCGCGGGTCGCGGCGATCGGGCTCGACGCCATGTTCGCGGGCCGGCCGAGCGTGGTCGCGGGCCGGCTGAACGGCATGATGGCCTTCTCCAACCGCCTCACGTCGCGTCATTTTCAGGCCAAAGCGGTGCATAGCCTCGCGAAGGGATGACGACGGACGGATGATCCGGCACGCGATCGGAGCCGAAGACAAGCAAGCCCGCCGGGCCGCGATCCTGGACGCCGCGACCGCGCTGTTCAACGGCGGGGACGGCGGCCTGCCCGCGGTGGCCGACATCGCCGCGGCCGCGGGCCTCGGCAAAGGGACGGTGTATCTCTATTTCCGGACCAAGGAGGCGATCTACGCGACGCTGCTGCAGGAGGGCTGGAGGGCGCTCCTGGACGAGGTCGAGATGGCGTGCAAGGCCGCCCGCGGCCGGCGCGCCGACCGGATCGCGACCTTCACCTCCAGCTACCTGAGCCACCTGGAGCGCCACCCCGAACTGCTCCGCCTCGACGCGCTGGGCTACGGCGTGCTGGAACGCAACCTGGAGCCCGAAGCGATGCGGGCCTTCAAATTCGCCTTCGCGGACCGGCTGGTGGCGCTCGGCGGCACGGTCGAGGACGTGCTGCGGCTGCCGCGGGGCCGCGGCGTCAAGCTGCTGACCCGCACCTACGCGCTCACGCGTGGGTTGTGGCAATCCGCCCACCCGGGCGACGAGGCGGGCGCGCTCAGGGACGAGCCGGCCCTGGCGCCCCTTTACCCGGATTTCCGGACGGACCTCGCCGAAGCGCTGACGGAATACATGCGGGGCGCCCTGGCCCGGCCCTGAGCTTCCCGGCGCGCGACCCGGGCCGCACCGCCGCGATCCGCTGCCGGGCCGGGATCAGGCCGGGGTCAGGCCGCACCGGCGCCGCAACGGTCGCGGGATAGCCCGAACCCGCCCCGAGCTCACGTCGTCCGTCGCATGGACCAGGTCCGATCCCGCACCGCGCAGATCCTCGAATGTCGACCGGCTCGCCCCTTGCTCCACCGACTCACCCGCGTCACCGCGCCTTCATCGCCGACACGACGGCCCCGATCCTGTTCTTCACGACGACGGGATCATCGGCGAGCGATCCCTGGCCGGCATGGCCCCGGATCAGGTAGTGCACGCCCGGCTGCTGGGCGCGGCCCTCATGGTTCCCGTCGGGCGCCCGTACGGTGTCTGGCGCGATTGGATCATGCGGCACGCGCGACCGGGCCGCGTCTCGCGCTTGCTCTGGGACTCTCTCGCCTTGGTGATCCTCCAGGTTCCGATCTCCGCGGCCATCATCGCCGTGAGCGCGGCATCGGGGCGGGGGCTGCTGTTCGGGGTTTTCCGAGCCACGCTCATCATGGTGGCGCCGGGTCGCCCTCCCGGCGCCTTCCTGAAGGGGGTGAGGGCGCTGTTCGGCCTGTCTCCCGGCGGGATGCGCCCCATGAGCCTGCGTTCGTGATGGGTGGCGCCCGAGGTCGGCCCCTCCGGGTCGCGCACGACGTCTCCCCGCTCCCGGGAGCGGGAGCCGGTTTACGGGACGGGACCAAACCGGGTAGCGTCCCGCACGCTTCGGCACGGGGAGCCTTCGGACCTCATCAATGACCGTTCTATCGGTGCGGCACGTCACGACCTACGACTATGCGAAGCCCGTGCGCTTCGGCGACCACCGCATCATGGTGCGGCCGCGCGACAGCTACGACCAGCGGCTGCTCCGGGCCGACCTCGTCATCGAGCCGGAGCCGCGCCGCCTGCGCTGGCACCACGACGTATTCGGCAATTGCGTCGCGGTGGCGAGCTTCGCCAAGCCCGCTTCGCTCCTGCGCTTCGAGGCCGGCATCGTGCTCGACCACACGCCCTCCAACGCGCCCGACTTCTCGATCGAGGACTACGCGCGCCACTACCCCTTCGCCTACGGGGCGGAGGAACTGCCCGACCTCGCCCGGCTGATCGAGCGGCAGTACCTCGATCCCGACCACGCGCTCGACGCCTGGGTGCGCCGCTTCGTAATCCAGGGGCGCGACAGCGAGACAACCAAGCTCCTGATGACGCTGACCTACGCGATCAAGGAGAGCTTCACCTACACCCGCCGCAACGAGCAGGGCACGCAGGACCCGCTCACCACGCTCGCGACCGGCAAGGGTTCCTGCCGCGACTTCGCGGTGCTGATGATCGAGGCCGTGCGCGCGCTGGGCTTCGCGGCCCGCTTCGTGTCGGGCTACCTGCACAGCCCGGGCGGCAGCGGGGCCTCGCACCTGGGCGGCGGCAGCACGCATGCCTGGTGCCAGGTCTACCTGCCCGGCGCGGGCTGGGTGGAGTTCGACCCCACCAACGGCATCGTGGGCAACCGCGACCTGATCCGCGTCGCGGTGGCGCGCGACCCGCGCCAGGCCATCCCGCTCGCGGGAACGTATTTCGGCGACGCGGAGGATTTCAGGAGCATGACGGTGGGCGTCGACGTGCGCGAAGGCGAGGATCATCCCCTCGCGGCGGTCGGCTGAGGCGGGTCCGCGGCGCGCGAGGGACCGGGCGATGACCGTCGGGCGATCGCGATGGCTCCTCGCCATCCTGCTGGGCGCGGGCCTTCTCGCGGGGGAGCGGGCGGGCGGTGCCGAGCGCCCCGCGGACCTGCCCCTGGTCCGGCAGGTGTCCCGCGACGTCGTGGCGGTCCAGCGCCCGTCCTACAACTATGCTCCGGCGGCGCTGCGCGACGGGCCGGTGATCCACCTCTACTGGTGCGGCGGGGTCGCGGGCGACTATATCCTGCACGCGCAGGCGGCCTCCCTCGACGGCCCCTTCCATGCCGCCGCCGACCCCACCCCGAACTCTTTCGACGTCGCGCTCGCCCCGAGCAAGTCGCCCGACCGCTTCGACGGCCTGCACGCCTGCGATCCCAACGTTATCAAGCTCGGGGGGCGATTCTTCCTCTACTACGGCGGCGAGGCGAGCGAGGGTGCGCTCACGGCGATCGGCGTCGCGTCGGGCACGGACGGCGTGCATTTCGAGCGGATGCACGGCGGCGCGGCGATCGTGACGGCCGCGCGCACCAACCCGGACTATGCCGCGAACCACCTGACCTACGGGGCGGGCCAGCCGGCCGCGACGGTCGTGGGGGCTTACGTCTACCTGTCCTTCACGGACAGCACGGGGAGCGGGGTCAACCGGGGCAACGGCGCGAGCCAGTTCGCGTTGCGCTCGAAGGACCCGGGATTCGGGGAAGGCGTGGAGGAGCTGACCGCCGCGGGATGGGTCCCTCGCGCCCCGGGGCGGCACACGGCGGAGTATTCGTTCCTGGAATCGTTCGGGCTCGACTGGGCGACCGACAAGGGCACGGGCACGATCCTCGCCGTGACCGACCGCGTGCCCGGCCGCGTCACGCTGCTGGCCCTTGATCCGGAAACGCTCCGCACCGTGGCGTCAGGCGATCTCCCGATGGCTTGGAAGGAGGGGCCGGCGCTGCTGGCCGACGCGCCCAAGTCGACCCCGCCGCGCGAAGCCTGCGACCGCCTCGTGCTCAGCGCCTTCGCGGCCGAAGGGGCTTCGGGCGATCCCTTCACTTGGCACGCGATCGCCCGCTCCACCGGCGAGGTCTCGCTCAAGGCCCTGTGCTCCGCACGGCGCGCGCCGTAACGGGTCTCAGCCGAGCCGCCCGACATCCTCGGATCCCGACACGGTCACGCCGAGGTCGGTCACCAGCCCGTTGGCCAGCGAATACACCCAGCCGTGGACGTTCATCTCCTGGCCTCGCCCCCACGCGTCCTGCACGAAGACGTCGGACGCGACGTTCCTGACCTGCCGCACGACGTTGAGTTCGCACAGGCGATTGAGCCGCGCGGTCTCGTCGGGAATGGCGTCGAGCTCCGTCCGGTTCTCCGTGTAGACCTCGCGGATCGGGTGGAGCCAGTGATCGACCAGCCCGCGCCGCTGACCGTCGACCGCGGCCCGGATGCCGCCGCAGCCGTAGTGCCCCACCACCAGGATGTGCTTGACCTTGAGGACGTCGACCGCGAACTGCAGCACCGACAGGTAGTTGGCGTCCTGCGGCGGGGCGAGGTTGGCGACGTTGCGGTGGACGAACACCTCGCCGGGGTCGAGGTCGACGATGTCGTTGGCGGGGACGCGGCTGTCCGAACAGCCGATCCACAGGTATTCGGGCGCCTGCTGGCCCACGAGGCGCTGAAAGAACTTCGGGTCGGCCGCGATCTTGCGCGCCGCCCAGGCGCGGTTCCTGTCCTTGAGGTTGTCCAGCACCCTATTCGTCCTCGCCGAACCGGTCGGCGATGAGGGTCGCCAGGGCGTCCACGACCCGCACCGCGTCCGGCCCCGTGGCGCTGACCGTGATGAGCGTGCCCTGACCGGCCCCCAGGGTGAGGATGCCCATGATGGACAGCCCGCCCACCGTGTCGCCGCTGCGGGTCACGCGCACCTCCGCGTCGAAGCCCTCCACGCAGTGGACGAACTTGGCGGTGGCCCGCGCGTGCAGGCCCTTGCGGTTGACGATGAGCAGGTCGCGGCTGGCGGACTCACCCGGCCCGCTCATTTGCCGCTCAGCACGCGGCTCGCCACGTTGATGTATTTGCGCCCGGCCTCCTGGGCCTGGACCACGGCCTGGTCGAGGGTCACGGTCTCCCGCACGGAGGCGAGCTTGATGAGCATGGGCAGGTTGATGCCCGCCACCACCTCGACGTGGCTGCCCGCCATGACCGAGATCGCCAGGTTGGAGGGCGTGCCGCCGAACATGTCGGTCAGCAGCACCACGCCGGACCCTACGTCCACCCGCGCGACCGCGTCCACGATCTCCTGGCGGCGCGCCTCCATGTCGTCGTCGGGGCCGATCGTGACGGTCGCGATCGCCCGCTGGGGTCCGACGACGTGTTCGAGCGCGGCGCGAAATTCGGTCGCAAGGTGGCCGTGGGTCACGAGGACCATGCCGATCATCGAGAGTACCCGTTCATGGCTCAACCACGGGTTTGCCGGCGCGCACGGGCCCGTTCCGCTCTGCGTCGGGGCGCTATCTTGTGCATTGCAGCCAGATTGGCAAGCAGATTGGACCTATTCCACCCTGCTTTCGCCGCACTGCATCCATGACGGTTAAGATGCGGCCCGCGTTGTCGCGGGCGCCGTCTCCGGCGCGGAGGACCAGGGCCGGACAGTTCACGCCGAGCAGCGTCGCGGTGGGCGGGCGCTCCGGGCAGCGCGGCCCGAGATCGGCGGGGTCGGAGGCGAGGTCGACGACGAGGCGCACCACGCAGGCCGGCTCGTGCTCGACGGACAGGACGCCCAGGCCGCGCACCTCGACCCGCCCCGCGACAGCGGGATGCGGTCGGGCCACGAGGCGGCCGCCCGCGACTGTCAGGCCCACCCGGTCGTCGCCGACCAGCCGGGCGTAGCGCCCGTCGCGCGTCCCGTCCGCGATCAACGCCAGCGCCAGGCTCGTCTTGCCGCTGCCGGGACGCCCGCGGATCAGCAGTCCAGCCTCGCCCACCACGAGCGCGGTCGCGTGGACGAAGGCGGCCGACGTCACGGAGCCGGGGAAGCGGGCAGCCGGAGCGTGAAGCGCGCGCCCTCGACCCTGGGCTCCCCGTCCGGCCCCTTCGGCCCGAGGCGGTTCTCGGCCCAGACGCGGCCGCCGTGCGCTTCGATGATCTGCCGCGAGATCGACAGGCCGAGGCCCGAGTTCTGGCCGAATCCCTGCTCGGGGCGGTCGGTGTAGAAGCGTTCGAAGATCCGTTCGAAGGCGTGGGAGGGGATGCCCGGACCGTCGTCGTCCACCACCACCTCCGCCATCAACTCGCCGTCCTCGGCGCGGGCGTGCCGAAGGCGGACCCGAACGAGGCCACCCGCGGGCGAGAAGGACCGGGCGTTGTCGACCAGGTTGTTGACCACCTGGCCGATCCGGGATTCGCGACCGTCCACGGAGAAGACCGTCGCGTCCTCGCCGGACGGCGGCCGGTCGTCCACGGTCAGGCTCACCGTCACGCCGTCGTCCCGCGTCACGCCGTTGGCGATCGCCACCACGGTCGCCAGCAGCGCCTCGATGTCCACCGCTTTGGTCGACCCGCGGGCCAGTTCGGCGTCGAGGCGGGACGCGTCGGAAATGTCGCTGATCAGCCGGTCGAGCCGGCGCACGTCGTGCTGGATGATGGCGATGAGGCGGTCGCGCGAGGCCTCCGCGGCCACGCGAGGCAGCGTTTCCACCGCGCTGCGCAGCGAGGTGAGCGGGTTCTTGAGCTCGTGGGCCACGTCGGCCGCAAAACTCTCGGTCGCCTCCATGCGGGTGTAGAGCGCGCGCGTCATGTCGCGCAGCGCGCCCGACAGGTGGCCGATCTCGTCCGACCGCTTGGTGAAGTCGGGGATCTCCTCGCGCGAATTGATGCCGCGCCGCACGCGGTCGGCCGCGTCGGCCAGCCGGCGCATGGGGCCCGCGATGGTGTTGGCGAGCAGCACGGAAAGCACGAGCATCACGGCCGCGGCCACCAGGAACACCCGCAGGATGGCGAGCCGCTCGGAGGCGATCACCGCGTCGATGTCGCCGCCCTGCGTGGACAGGAACAGGGCGCCGCGGATGATGCGGTACTGCTTGATGGGCACGCCCACCGACACGATGGTCTGGCCCCGGCGGTTCACGCGGACGATGGACTGCGTTTCGCCCCGCAGCGCGCTGACGACCTCGGGGAAGGCCGCGGCCTTGGTGGAATTGCTGTCGTCGAGCAGCGGCAGGTCGGTGCGCGCGAAGTGGCGGCGGACCTCGCTCCAGGTCCGCTCGATCAGCGTGCCTTCGCCGGGGTCGGGCGGCGGCGGGACGGGCTGCAGGATGCCGGGGTGCAGCGACAGCGCGCGGGAGTCGAGCAGCAGGTCGCCGTCCGTGTCGTAGATGCGCGCCCGCGTCCGGGTGGGCGACACGAGGCTGCGCAGCACGGGGCCGACGCGCTCCGGATTGATGGAGAACTCGAGGCCGGAGGCGTCGTCCTCGCCGCCGCCCGCGCCGCTGCCGGGGGCCTGCTGCAGCAGCTTCTCGGGGTCGACGGTGATGCTGTCCGTGCCCGCTTCCGCCGAAGCCGCGATCGCGGCCGCGATCACCTGCCCCTGCGTTTCCAGGCTCTGGACGCGGGCGTCGATCAGCCCCTCGCGGAACTGGTTGAGGTAGAGGAACAGCACGAGCAGGACCGCGAGCCCGCTCAGGTTCAACACCACGATGCGTCGGGTCAGCGAGGAGGCGAGGCGCCGCGTGACGCTGCGGCCGAGGCGCCGGACCCGCACCGCGAGCGCGCGCCGGAGCCGCACCGGGCGCCTGTCGCGCGCCAGGGCGGCGCGCACGACGCCGTGACCCAGGCCGGACAGGCCGGCGGACAGCCGCAAGGCCGTCACATCTCCTTGAAGCGGTAGCCCACGCCGTAGAGCGTCTCGATCATCTCGAAGTCGTCGTCCACCATCTTGAACTTCTTGCGCAGCCGCTTGATGTGGCTGTCGATGGTGCGGTCGTCGACATAGACCTGGTCGTCGTAGGCGGCATCCATCAGCGCGTTGCGGCTCTTGACCACGCCGGGCCGGGTCGCCAGCGCCTGAAGGATCAGGAACTCGGTCACGGTGAGCGTGACCGGGTCGTTCTTCCAGGTGCAGGTGTGGCGCTCGGGATCCATCTTGAGGAGACCGCGCTCGAGGATCTTGGCCTCGGATTCCTTCTGCGCGGCGGCTTCCTTCGGATTGGCGCGGCGCAGGATCGCCTTGACCCGCTCGACGAGCAGACGCTGCGAGAACGGTTTCCTGATGTAGTCGTCGGCGCCCATCTTGAGGCCGAACAGCTCGTCGATCTCCTCGTCCTTCGA
>CAXTFJ010000083.1:0-20274 GCA_964243405.1 uncultured Lichenihabitans sp.
CCCAGCTCTCCTCGCGGCGCGCCTTGTCGCGCGAGATCACGGCCTCGCCGAGCGCGTTCTCGACCCGTTCGAGGTAGACCTCGACCACGTCGCCCACCCCGGGGGCGGCTTCGCGGTTGGGGCCGGTGAATTCCTTGAGCGCGACGCGTCCCTCGGTCTTCAGACCGATGTCGATGACGGCCACGTCCTTCTCGATGGCGACGATCGTGCCTTTGACGACGGTGCCTTCGAAAGCGTCATTGTTGCCGTAGCTCTCGTCGAGCAGAGCGGCGAAGTCTTCGCGCGTGGGGTTGCCACGCGAGGCGGATACGAGTGCGGACATTCAATCTCCTGGGAGCCCTCATCGGGCGGCGCCGGCCTTGGTTCGTGTTGCGGGTGCCTGCGACGACGCCCGCGGCCCCCTTCCTCGGAAGGTGGCCCTCCGCCCCATTAGGACGGGCCGGCGCTTGGACCGGCGTGGCAGCAGACATGGATTACGGTCCGCCCGGCGGACCGCGCTTCAGCTAAGAAGCTCGATTCCACCCGGCAAGGGCTGTGCCATTAGCAGATCCTCGAAGCGGCGACAACGGTATCGCTTCGCCGACCGCCGCATCCTACCCGGCCGGGTCCGCTTCGCCGGCCCAGGTTGCGCGGGCGAGCGCGGCGGCGAGCGCGACCGCGCCCCACAGGCCCGAGAACCCGAGGCGCGGATAGGTGAGCGCACCGCCCGCGACACCGGACACGAACCCGGCCCACAGAAGCAGGTTGGGCACCCACCCGAAGCGGTCGGCGGTGAGCAGGGCCGTGGCGATCCGCTGCCCGAGCTTGACCAGGCCACCCGTCATGTAGGTCAGGCCGATGCTGACCTCGCCCGCCTTCTGGAACGTGTTGTTTTCCACGCCCGTGGCGACAGCCATGGCGGCCACGGCGGCGGGGACCAGGCCCAAGGCGCCGAGGATCGCGGCCGCAGCCAGCAGGACGGACACCAGCGCGAGCACGCACGGGCGCTGCCTGGGTTTCGCCACGTGCCCGGCCAGGGCGCCAGCGACCACGCCGGCCAGGAAGGCGCCGACCAGACCCGCGGCGATGAGGCCGTCCCGCGATCCCTGCGCCAGGCTGATGCCGACGCGCGTGGAATTGCCGCTCATGAACGACACGAAGAAGCCGCCGGTCGACAGGAAGCCGAACGCGTCGACGTAGCCCGCGAGCGCGGCCAGGCTGATGGCCAGCACCCGCGTGCGGAGGTCGGACCCGGTCATGCCCACCCCCCGGCCTCGGCCACGTTCGCCCTTTCGCCTGACACCGATCCGATGGTAAGCCCGCCCGACTTGCGGCTGCCGCGAGCCACGGCTCTCCACCCGCACCGCCGAACCGCCACCTGACCGGGATTGGAACGCATGGGACAGATGATCAAACTCAAGGCCGCCGACGGCTTCGAACTGGGCGCCTATCGGGCCGAGCCGCAGGGTACGCCGCGCGGCGGCCTAGTCGTGCTGCAGGAGATCTTCGGGGTCAACCCGCATATCCGCTCCGTGGCGGACCGCTACGCCGGGGAAGGGTTTTTGGTGATCGCCCCGGCCCTGTTCGACCGGGTGAAGCCGGACGTCGAACTGGCCTACGACGGGGCCGGCATGGGCGAGGGCCTCGCGCTCAACAAGCAGACCAAGCACGAGGACACGATGAAGGACGTGGCCGCGGCGGTGGCCGCGGCGGCCGAGGGCGGCCGCGTGGGCGTCGTGGGCTATTGCTGGGGCGGCACGCTGGCCTACGCCGCGGCCTGCGACGTGCCGGGCGTGGCGGTCGCGGTCGGCTATTACGGCGGCGGCATCGCGGGCATGCTCGAAGAGAAGCCGACCGTGCCGGTGATGCTGCACTTCGGCGAGCAGGACGCCCATATCTCCATGGACGACGTGGCCAAGATCAACGCCGCGCTGCCGCAGCTTCCCGTCTTCACCTATCCCGCCGGCCACGGCTTCAACTGCGATGCGCGGGCCTCCTACGACAAGCCCAGCGCCGACCTCGCGCTGAGCCGCAGCCTGCCCTTCCTGCAGAAATACGTGGGCGGTGGCGGCGACTGAAAAATCCGCCGCGGCTCGCCGCGCGAGCTCTTGCAAGGGACAGGCGACACCCCAGATTTTGCGGAGCGCGGGCCACAACGGACGCGCTGCCCAACAGGTTCCGGGGTCGATCCCCGGGCCTCATGTCGCTTCTCAGCAAGGATATGATCATGCGTCAGTACGATCTCTCGCCGCTCTACCGGTCCACCGTCGGGTTCGACCGGCTTTTCACCATGCTCGACCAGATGTCGGGCGTGGACGCGGCTCCGACCTACCCGCCCTACAACATCGAGCGTACCGGCGAGACCGCCTACCGCATCTCCATCGCGGTCGCGGGCTTTGCCGAGAAGGACCTCAGCATCGAGACGCGCGAGAACGCGCTCGTGATCCGCGGCTCCAAGGCTCCCGCCGAGGGCGAGGGCAGGCCCGAGGTGCTCTACCAGGGCATCGCGGCGCGCGCCTTCGAGCGCCGCTTCCAGCTGGCCGACCACGTCCAGGTGACGGGGGCCTCGCTCGAGCACGGCCTGCTCCACGTCGACCTCGTCCGCGAAATCCCCGAGGCGCAGAAGCCCCGCCAGATTCCGATCGGCGGCGCCCGCACCCCGAAGATCGTGGAAGCCAAGCAGGCGGCCTGATCTTCAGGTCTCCACGGACCGGGCTCGCAGCCCGGTCCTCTCTTCAGGGGCGCCGTTCGGCGCCCTTTTTTCATGGCCGTTCCATGTGACCCCCGCGCATGGCCGCCATGGGACGATTGCGCTGTCGAAGCGGAGCGAACGCGACTACATCGGGACCGGGACGGCGGTTCACCCAGGCCGCTCGCTTCCCCATCGGGCGCGGTCACAGCGTTGCCGCCCCGCCGAGGTGACACGCCATGCCGGAGACGGATCCCGCCCCAGCGGCCCAGCCCGCGCCGCTGAACTTCCGCGTCATCGCCCTGATCGTCGCGAGCGCGATGTTCATGGAGCAGCTCGACGCCACGATCCTGGCGACCGCGCTGCCCACCATGGCGCGCGACTTCGGCGTGACGGCGCCGTCCATGAGCGTCGCGCTCACCGCCTACCTGCTCAGCCTCGCGATCTTCATCCCCGCGAGCGGCAAAGTGGCCGACCGGTTCGGCGCCAGGATCGTGTTCCGGGCCGCCATCGTGGTGTTCATGGCCGGCTCGGTCCTCTGCGCCCAGGCTCCCACCCTGCCGTGGTTCGTGGCCGCCCGCGTGGTGCAGGGGATGGGCGGCGCCATGATGATGCCGGTGGGGCGCCTCGTACTGCTGCGCTCGGTGGAGCGGCGCAACATGGTGCAAGCCATGTCGTGGCTGCTCACCCCCGCGATGGTCGGCCCCATCGTCGGACCGCCGCTCGGCGGCTTCATCGTCACTTATCTAAACTGGCGCTGGATCTTCTACATCAACCTGCCCATCGGCCTGCTCGGCGCGGTGCTGGTCAGCCTGTTCATCGCCAACACCCGGGGCGAGGAGCGCCGCCCCTTCGACGGGACCGGCATGGTCCTGTCGGGCGTGGCGCTGGGCTGCCTGTTCTTCGGCTTCGAACTCACGAGCCACCCGGGCGAGGGCGCCCACGCGCTCGCGCTGCTGGCCGTGGGCGCGGTGGCGGGCGCCTTCTATCTCCGGCACGCCCGGCGCGTTCCCGACCCCATTCTCGACCCCGCGCTGATGCGCCTGCCGAGTTTCGGCACCTCGGTGATCGCGGGGTCGCTGACGCGCATCACCCAGGGCGCCCATCCGTTCCTGCT
The DNA here is from genome assembly GCA_964243405.1 of uncultured Lichenihabitans sp. Lineage (GTDB taxonomy): Bacteria > Pseudomonadota > Alphaproteobacteria > Rhizobiales > Beijerinckiaceae > Lichenihabitans. The sequence continues at coordinate 3,786 of CAXTFJ010000083.1, forward strand.
GCCCCTGATGCTGCAACTGGGGTTCGGCTTCACGGCCGCCGGGAGCGGCGGGATCGTGCTCGCGACCGCCGTGGGGTCGCTCGCCATGAAGGCCGTCGCGCCAAAAATCCTGCGCCGCTGGGGGTTCCGCGACAGCCTGATCGTCAACGGGGTCGTGGCAAGCATGGGCTACGCGCTCTGCGCGGCCTTCCGGCCCGGCTGGCCCGCCCCGGCGATGTTCGCGGTGCTGGTCGGGTGCGGGTTCTTCATGTCCTACCAGTTCACGGCCTTCAACACGGTGGCGTTCGACCAGGTGCCGCCCGACCGGATGAGTTCGGCCACGAGCTTCTACACGACCTTCCAGCAGCTGATGCTGTCGGTGGGCATCTGCGTGGCGGCGCTGGCGCTGCAGGGCTCGATGCTCGCGCGCGGCGAGAGCCGTCCGGTTTTCGGCGACTTCTCGGCCGCCTTCCTCGTGGTGACCGCGATCTCGCTGCTCGCCACCGTCTGGAACCTCCGCTTCGCGCCCGACGCGGGGTCGGTGATCAGCGGGCACAGGCCAAGACGGGCGGCCGCCACGGCCCTGAGCGAGGCCTACGACCAGACCAAGTCGGCTTGACAAAAAGCACGGGAGGAGCGGTCGACGCTCCTCCGAGGTGCTAACTTTGGGGGATCAGTCCAGCGGAGCCACAGGAACGCTCTTGACCTCCGGAGCCTTGGGTGGGGCCGGAGCGGGCGCGGCAGGCTTCGGAGCCGGGTGGGCCACCGCAAAGGCGGCAGGTTTCGGGGTCTTGTCGTCGTCTTCCCTCGACCCCGGGATCGCCAGCGGATCCTTGGAGGTGACGCGACCTGACGACGGGGCGGGCGGTGCGGCCGCGGGTTGCGCCGGGGGCAGGATGGCCTGGGCGGGTTGCGGCGCGACCGTCGCGACGGGAGACGGCGCGGTCGCCGGAGCCACCGCGGCCGGTGTCACGGGGGCGAGCGGCGCCGACTCGATGGGGGCGTAGGGCGGCACGGTCTCGGGGGCGCGCTCCACCACGCGCGGCACGCGCTTGGGCCGCGGCCGCACGGGCGCGGGCAGGGCGTAGTTCGGCTCGAACTGCGACGGCTGCTGCTGTTCCTGATGCTCCTGCTTGTCCTGCCCGTCGCCGCCGAACAGCCGGGAGAACAGGCTCGGCTGGTTGTCCTCGTTGGGGATGCGGCCGGGCGGAACGGGACCCGGCGCGATGGTCGGATCGACGTCGGAGCGGAGGTTTCGGGTCCCCTCGACGAAAAACCGCTGCACGATCTCGCCCGAGTCGGCGCTGACGATCAGGCGCTCCTGGCGCCCGCGCCGGTCGAACACGTCGGCGATGTAGACCTGGTCGTTGCGGAACGGGCGGTGGATGGGCCGGAAGCCGCGCTCCACCACCGCGCGGGCGACATCGTCGGCCGAGAACCTTGGCTGGTCCCAGAAGAACTGCGCGCGGGCCGCCTGCGGGGCCACGACCGTGCTCGCCAGCACGGTCGTCAGGGCGAGCCCGCCCAGACCCATCGTCCCCAACACCTTGCGCATGGAACCCTTTCCCACGGGGACGCCGGAGCGCCCGCCGACCCCGAGCCGGACCAAAACGATGCCCGCCTATTACGGCGAGGTTGCGACGGCAAGCGCTTCGCGCGCGGCGCCCAGCAGCGCGTCGACCTGGGCTCCCGTGCTTTCGAACGAGCAGATCAGGCGCACCAGAACTTCGTCGGCGCCGGGCCGTTCCGCGGAATCGAGCCCTTCGGGGTCCCATTCGTAATAATGCGCGCCCGCCTCGTGGAGCGCCCGGTGCAGCGCGCGCGGCAGCACCGCGAAGATCTCGTTGGCCTGACGGGGCCAGGCGAGGCGCACGCCGGGGAGGGCTGCGAGCCCCGTGGCCAGCCGCGTGGCGGTCGCGTTGGCCTGGCGGGCCAGGTCGAGCCAGTGGCCGCCGTCGAGATAGGCGGTCATCTGGGCGCCGAGCAGCCGACCCTTGGACAGGATGTGGCCCGCACGCTTGCGCTGCACGGCGGCGTGCTCCGCGCGGGCGGGATCGAAGAAGATCACCGCCTCGCAGGCGAGCGCGCCGTTCTTGCTGGCCCCGAAGGACAGCACGTCCACGCCCGCCTTCCAGGTCATGGCGGCGGGCGTGCAGCCCAGGGTCACGAGCGCGTTGGCGAAGCGCGCGCCATCCATGTGGACGGGCAGGCCCGCGTCCCGCGCGAGCCCCGTCAGCGCCTCGATCTCGGCGACCGTGTAGACCGTGCCCGATTCGGTCGCCTGCGACAGGCTGAGCGCCGCCGGCTGGACCTGCCGCACGACCCCGCGCGGGAAGCGCCGCAGCACGCCGCGGAGCGCGTCGGGGGTCATCTTGCCCCCCGCACCCGGCACGCCCGCGAGCTTGGCGCCCGCGGTGTAGAATTCCGGCGCGCCGCTCTCGTCCTCGTTGACGTGGGCGTGGACGTGGCAGAACACGGCGCCCCACGGCGGGCAGAGCGCCGCGAGCGCGAGCGCGTTGGCGGCGGTGCCGGTGGCCACGAACGACACGGACAATTCGTGCTCGAAGACGTCCTCGAGCATGCGGGCCGCCTGTCGGCTCCAGCGGTCGTTGCCGTAGGTCCCCTCCGCCCCCGCCCGGGCCGCCCGCGCGAGTTCCTCGATGATGGGGCTGCTCGCCCCGCCCACGTTGTCACTGGCGAAATCCATTGAACTCGCGTGCTCCCGCTTCGTCGCGCCTCGTCCGTCGCGGGTCATATAGGAAGCTTCGTTGTGCGGCGCAGCGTGCCGGGGCGGACGGTCGAGATTTCGCCCCGCCCGCGCCGAACCGCGACCCGCCGTCGCGTGTTGCCGGTGGGAAGAAACGCGTTCGCCGCAACGCGGGGGTTTTGCCATGTCCCGACGCACCGCCGAGTCATCCGACGCCCCCGCCTCCTGGCTGCCCGTCCTGGGCATCGCGGCCCTGACGCTGTGGACCTTCGTGCGCCCGCCCGCCGGGGCGAGCCTGCGGAGCGCCGACGGCCCCGCACCCGCACCCGCCGCTTCGCGACCGATCGCCAATCCGGCCGCTGCGGCGGCTGAGTCGGGCCACGGGCGGCAGGCCGCCTCGCCCACGCAGATTCCCCCGCGCGGCTGGAAGGACGTGCTGTGGCGGGTGTTCGGCGACCTGTCGAGCCACCGCATCCTGGCGGTGGCGGCGGGCGTCACCTTCTACGCCCTGCTCGCGATCTTCCCCGCGGTCGCGGCGATGGTGTCGCTCTACGGGCTGTTCGCCGACCCCGCCACGATCACCGGGCAGCTCAACACGGTGGCGAGCTTCCTGCCGGGTGGCGCGGTCGACATCATCGGCGAGCAGGTCAAGCGCATCGCCGCCAAGGGTGGCGGGTCGCTGAGCTTCGGCTTCGTGTCGGGCCTGGTGATCGCGCTGTGGAGCGCCAACGCGGGCATGAAGGCCATGTTCGACGCGCTCAACGTCGTCTACGACGAGACCGAGAAGCGCAGCTTCGTCAGGCTGAACGCCCTGTCTCTGGCCTTCACGCTCGGCGCCATCGCGGCCCTGCTGCTTGCGATCGGCGCCGTCGTGGTGCTGCCCGTGGTGCTCAACCTCGTGAGCTTCGCGCCCGCGATCGGATGGACCCTGAACCTCGCCCGCTGGCCCCTCATGCTGGTGCTGGTGGCGGCGGGCTTCGCGGTGCTCTACCGCTTCGGCCCGAGCCGCGACCGCGCGCAATGGCGCTGGATCACGATCGGCAGCGCCTTCGCGGCGGTAGCCTGGCTCTTGGGCTCGGCGCTGTTCTCCTGGTACGTGTCGAGCTTCGGCAATTACAACGCCACCTACGGGTCGCTGGGCGCCGCGATCGGCTTCATGACCTGGATCTGGATCTCCACCATCATCGTGCTGATCGGCGGCGAGCTGAACGCCGAAAGCGAGCTGCAAACCGAGACGGACACGACCGTGGGCCAGCCCGCCCCGCTCGGCGCGCGCGGGGCTGCGGCGGCCGATCAGGTCGGCAAGGCGGCCTGAAGGGGCGCCAGGACGTCGTTCCGGCTCCGAGCCGAGAGCCGTCGGTCCCCGCGCAGGTGGGTGCTTGGTTTCCGCTGTCGCTCCGCCCGGGACGACAGGGCCGAACGCGGCCCCATTGCCCGCCCCGGCCCGCCGCGTTAAGCCTCGCGGAAATATTGTCCCGACCGCAGCGAGGAACGCCATGGCCACGCCGATCGCCACCTACCCGAGCCTGCGCGACCGGGTCGTGCTCGTGACCGGCGGCGGCAGTGGGATCGGCGCCGCCATGACCCGTCGCTTCGCCGAGCAGCATGCCAAGGTGGGCTTCCTCGACATCGCCGACGGCCCTTCGGTCGACCTCGCGGCGGCGCTCACCGACGAGGGCCACACCGTTCGCTACGAGCACTGCGACCTGCGCGACGTGGCCGCCCTGCGCGAGGCCGTGTCCGCCGTCCGCGCGGCGCTCGGGCCCATCACCGTGCTGGTCAACAACGCTGCCCACGACGAGCGCCACCCCACGGCCGAGGTGACGCCCGAATATTTCGACGACCGCATCGCCGTGAACCTGCGCCACCAGTTCTTCGCGGCCCAAGCCGTGCTGCCCGACATGCAGGCGGCGGGCGGCGGCTCCATTATCAATTTCGGCTCCGTGTCGTGGATGATCGGCCAGGGCAACATGGCGGTCTACACGGCCGCCAAATCCGCTGTGCTGGGCCTGACCCGCTCGCTCGCCCGCGACTACGGCCCCGACAACATCCGCGTGAATGCGGTCGCGCCGGGCTGGATCATGACCGAGCGGCAGAAGGCGCTGTGGCTCACCCCCGAGGCCGACGCCGAGCGCGAGGCGCGCCAGTGCCTCAAGCGCCACCTCGTGCCCGACGATGTCGCCCGCGCCGTCCTGTTCTTCGCCTCCGACGAGGCGGGTGCCTGCACGAGCCAGCATTACGTGGTGGACGGCGGCTGGGTGTGAGCGGCCCCGAACCCTCCTTCGTCGCCGTCGACTGGGGAACGACGCGGATGCGCGCCACCCTGGTGGGCGCGGCCGGGACCGTGCTCGACCGGGTGGAGTCGGCGGCGGGCGTGCAGAGCGTGCCGGCCGGAGGTTTTCCAGCCGCGCTGGAGGCGGCCTGCGGCCCCTGGTTCGCCGGCCGCCCGGACCTGCCCGTGGTGATGGCCGGCATGGTGGGCAGCCGCAACGGCTGGGTCGAGGCGCCCTACGCGCCCTGTTCCTGCGGCCCGGACGACCTGGCGGCCCGCTTCGCGCGGATCGAGGGCGAACGTCCCATCGCGGTGGCGCCCGGCGCCGATTGCCGCTGGCCGGACGGCGCCTACGACGTGATGCGCGGCGAGGAGGTCCAGGCCATCGGCTCGGGCGTGATGGACGGACTGCTCTGCCTGCCCGGTACGCACAGCAAATGGATCGAAATGGCGGGCGGCCGCATCGCGCGCTTCGCTACCTTCGTGACGGGCGAACTCTACGCCGCCCTGTCGGCCTCCTTCATCGGGCGGCTGGCGGCCGAACCGGAAGACGGGCCGGGGGGAGGGGCGCTCGGCGCCCGCGCCGCCACCTGGGCGGGCGGGCTCGGGCGGCTCCTGTTCCAGGCCCGCGCGCAGGTGCTGGGCGGCGACCTTTCGGGGCAGGGGGTGCGCCCCTTCCTGTCGAGCCTGGTGATCGGCCAGGAGATCGCGGGCGCGTCCGACCTGTTCGGCGCGGTACGGTCGGTGCATCTCGTGGCTGCGCAACCGCAGCGCGACATTTACCTGACCGCGCTCGAAGACCGTGGGATCAGGGTGGCGGTGAGCGATCCGGCCGAGGCGTCGCTCGCCGGGATCACGCGGCTGTTCCGCGCCGCGGCCGGGACTCCCGGCCGTCTTGAATGAAGGAGCGAGCTGGATGAACACGGCCGAGGAACGCTTCGACCACTGGTTCAAGACCATGCCCCTGGTCGCGATCCTGCGCGGGCTGCGGCCCGACGAGGCGCTGGCGGTCGGCGAAGCCTTGGTCGAGAACGGCATCCGCATCCTCGAAGTGCCGCTGAACTCTCCCGACCCGCTCGCCAGCATCCGCCTTCTGGCGAAAGCGCTGGAAAATCGCGCCATCGTGGGAGCGGGCACCGTGCTCGACCCGGCCCGCGTGGACGCGGTGGCCGACGCGGGCGGCGAGATCATCGTCTCACCGAACACCGATCCCGGCGTGATCCGACGGACGCGGGAGCGCGGCCTCGTGTCCCTGCCGGGCAGCTTCACCCCGTCCGAATGCTTCGTGGCGCTCGCGGCCGGCGCTCACGCCATCAAGCTGTTTCCCGGCGAAATGGTGACGCCGCAGAGCGCGAAGGGCCTGTCGGCCGTGCTGCCCTCCCGGACACGCATGCTCGTGGTCGGCGGGGTTTCCGCCGAAACGCTGCACATCTGGCGAGACAGCCCGGTCCAGGGTTTTGGGATCGGCTCGTCGTTGTACAAGCCGGGTGTGACGGCCGAGGAGGTCGGCCGCCGGGCGCGTACCCTGACCCAGGCGGTGCGGGATCAAGCGAGCTGATCGTCAGCTCGTCTTGCCGAGGCCCTGGCCCGCCTCGTTGGCCGCCGACTTCGCCTTCTCGCCGACGTCGTGGGCCAGCCCCGACAGGTTGTCGGCGTTGAGGCCGTGGTCGGACACGGTCTGCTTGATGTCCTCGACGGCGTGCTGGGCGGCGGCGCGGATCTGACCGACCTGCTGCTGCGCCACGTCCTGGGCGGCGTCGCGAACCGAGTGGCTCGCGTCACCCATCAGCCTGTTCTCGGTGTCGGTCTGCGGGATGGCGGCCCCGATCGCGGCGCCGATCGCGACCCCCAGGGCCGCGAGCACGAGCGGCTGATCGTCGACGAGGCGGGACAGCGTGCCGCGGGCCTGACGGGTGGCGTAGGACGGAGAGGTCATCGGGTCACCTGCTGATGTGGAACTGGACAAGGCTGACGTGATCGCGCCCGCCCCACGCGACGTGACGTCGGACAGGCGGGTATTGGCTGCCTCGAGCAGGTCCGCGCCGCGGTCTTGGGCCGGTCCGACTTTCGCCGAGGTCCAGCGGCGGGCTCGCGTGCCGGCCGCGGGGCGCGTGGGGTCGTCCGGTTGCGGCGATCCGACCGCGCCGCCGGTGAGAAACGGATCGAGGGTCGCGGCGCGGGGCAGGCGCGCGCCGGAGACCGCCTTGCGCCCCCCCACCCCGAGCAGCATGGCGACGCCGGCTCCGATCATCAGCGCGGGAAGCGGGTTCTTGCGCGCCGCGTCCCAAAGCTGCTCGTTCATCACCGCGGCGCCAGCCTTGGCGTTGGTCATAACTTCACCCGCCACGTTGGCCGGCTTCAAATTCTCGCGCAGCTGGTTGAGCGTGCCCACCAGCGTGGCCCGCGCTTCTTCGGCCCCGGCCTCCGCCTCGGCCGGGGACGGATTGTCCGATACAATACTCATTTCACCTGGTCCTTGACCACGCGCACGTCCTTGCCGAACTGCGCCACGCTGCGGCTCGGCGCCAAGGCCTCGGCCGACAGCCCCCGCTTGGCGAGCAGCACCGCGACGACCCCCACGACCGCGATGACGCCGCCCACGATGAAGTTCGCCGCCCAGGGCTGCCAGCCGTAGGCGATGAGGAGCTGCACGATCCCTTCGAGCAGCAGGATCAGCGCCACGATCAGCAGCAGGGCCGAAACCACCATCACGGCTACGGCCGCCACCGCCTTGGTGATCTTCTCGCCGATCTCGCTGCGGACGAGGCGGATCTCCGTCTCGAACAGGGTCGTCATCTGGCCGAGCGCGTCGGCGAACAGGCTCGGGGTGGAAGGACGCCCGGTCACGGTCTCGGTCATCGCGGGAAACCTCGGCTCGGGATCACAGGTGCCCGTCGTCGATGGGCAGGCCACCCCCGTAAGGGTTCGTGCGCGACTCGCTCTTCAGGAAGCGGGCCAGCAGCAGCCCGGCCAGCACGGAGCCCGCGAAGAATGCCACCGGCTGCTGCCGGGCGAAGCTCGTCACCTGGTCGAGCACGTCGCGGACGTCACGGTTGCGCAGGTCGCTCGCGAACCGGTCGACGGAGCTCGCGGCGTCGCCCACCAGACGCGCCACCTGCGGGCTCTTGTCCTGCAGGTCGGTGGCGGCGGTCTGCACCGCCTTGGCGATCCCCGAGAGCTGGTCGGCCCCGGCCGTCTTCTGCTGATCTACGGCGTCGTTGAGGCGGCCGCGCGCGTCGGCCGCCATGCCGCTCAGCGTGCCGCGCGCCGTTTCCGCCGCCTGCGAGGCCTGGTCCTTGAGTCCGCCAAGGGCCGCGGAGGCCGAAGCCTTGGCATCCGCCACCGCGTCGTCGGAACGGGTTGTATTGATGGACATCGATCGGCCCTCGATCAAAGAAGCTTCAGCCCCTTCAACCGCGCCTCGATGGCTTCGGTTCCGGCCCGCTCGTCAGGCCTGCTGCGGCGAAGTAATCGGGCAGATCTGCGCGGTCTGGCCCGACGTGTAGTGGATGTTGCTGGTCTGGCGCGGCCGCATGTACTCGGTCTGCGCGATGGTGAAGGACAGTCCCGACGAGGACGCCTTGCCGGTCTGGAAGTTGTAATTGAAGTACCCGAAGGTCGGCGTGTACACGTAGCTGACGTCGGCGACGATCACGAAGCCACCCGCGTAGAGCCCGACCGGCATCGTGCTGGGCGAGGCCGTCGTGCCGTTCGGAACGGGCGTCAGCAGCGGACTGCTGCAAGGGCGCAGCGTGCCGTTGGTGAACGTCACGGTCCACCGCGTCTTGGCGTCGTAGAGGTTCGACGCCAGGGCCAGCGGATCGGCCACGAACTCCACGTTCGACAGCGTCATCTTGAGGGCCGTGGTGGCGTAGGGCGCCATGATCGAGGTCGAGGCGTTGAAGATGCTCTGGGCCGTGGTGTCGGTGAGGGCCGCGCTTCCCTGCTGGGCGGTGACGTCCGTCAAGGTGCGGGCGAGCACGCCCACGTCGCGCTTGGCCGCGACCGCCAGGGTCAAGGCCGAGGTGCAGACGTAGAGCACCAGCATGAGGGGCAGGACGAGCGCGAACTCCACCGCCGCCACCCCGCGCCGGTCGGTTGCGAACCTGCGGCGGAGATCGCGCGAGCGCGACGCCGCGCGGCCGGCCCAGTGCGCGATCATCAGCAACCTCCCGGGCCGACGCCGTTGACGGTGTAGGGCTCGTTACGGGACACCGCCGCGGCCGTGACCATCTGGACCAGTTTGCCGTTGTAGGTCGTCAGTCCCGCCGTGTTGCTCGAGATCACGCCGCCGATGTCGACAAGCTTGGGCAGGTAGACCGGCATCGGATAGGCGGCGCGCACGACGACGATCTGGCAGGGCGACCCGGCATTGTAGAGCGGCCCGTCGCTGAGGAAGCTCGATCCGACATTGGCCGCGGTGACGCTCGAGAAACTGGTGTAGGGGCGCACGTCGACCAGCACGTTCGCGCAGGGGATGAAGCTCGGCAGCAGGCTGCCGGTCGCCGGACACAGATAGGTGTTGCGGAACGCCTGCCACGTCGTGATGGCGGCATTGTTCTGGACGGTGCCCACCAGGATGGGGCGCGCGGCGCTCTCGACCGCCGCCTGCAATCCCTGCTGCACCAGAAAGGCGAAGCTCGTCTGGAAGGTCGCGAACAGCAGCCCGAAGAACGGGATCGAGATCAGGCCGAACTCGACCATGGTGGCGCCGCTGCGGTTGCGCGCGAAACGGGCCAGGCCGGGGCGATGGCGCAGCCTGGGTTGCCGCGTCGGCCTGGCCTTTCCATCACCGCGTCGTCCCGCTTCCCCGGCCATGGTTCTCGACGTCTCCGGCGCGCCGCGGCGGCACACCCCGCGCGTGGCCGAGACCCTAGACCGAAAGATCTTGCGGGAGCGTTAGCGCGCCCGCTCGGGTTTGCGGCATTCCCGTCCCATTCCGGCGATGGTCAATGGGTACTTGGGGTCGCCAGGCTGTTGCGGGAGGTGATCTGGGTCGAGGAATCCTTCAGGAAATCGACGGAATCGCCGAGCGACACGGTCGGCTCGCAGCGCGGCTGGCACGCGTAGGACTCGTGGTTGAACCCGCGCTGCACCGTGAGCAGCGAGGGGGAGGCCTGCACCCGCACGCTCGTTTCCTCGATCGCGTTGCCGGTCCCGTCGAGGAAGATCAGGTTGGTTTCGCCAAACCCCTTTCCGGTCACCACAACCAGGCCGTTGTTCTTGAGGGTGGTGACGTCGGCGATGATCGGATTGCCAACCACGATCGTTTCGGCATGCGGGGGCATCCGGATCACCTTCGCCTTGTCGAGCACGACGTCGATGGCCGGGCTCTCGGTGGCCCGAGCGCCCGTGCCCGGGCCGCCGAAGACGAGGACGGCCGCGACCATCAGCACCGCACGCGTCCGCCTGAAGTGAAACCTCGTCATCGGACTCGATCCGGCCTTGGGTCGCGACCCGACGTCGCGAGCCCCGCCAAGTTGATCCGTCATGGTGAAAGAAGTCTGAAGAGGGGCTGCCGCTCATCAAGGGCCATAAGACCAGGACGGCATCGCCCTCTGCGCGACGTAGTCTTCATACGAACTTAACTCTACAACGCGAGCCGATCGCCGCACTTCGCTTTGGCCGGTCGAATTAACGAGGACGCAAGCAGTGGCTCCTAGGGTTCCCTTCATTCCAAGCGGAACATCAAACAGATCCGCAAGGAAGAGTTTCGGAGCAAGGAGCAATCATCATGAGCAATCTTCTCAGCCGTTTTGCCAAGGACCAGTCCGGCGCTACCGCCATCGAGTACGGCCTGATCGCCGCCCTGATCAGCGTCGTGATCATCGTTTCGCTGAAGACCATCGGCAGCAACCTGACCACCAAGTTCAACAACATCGGTACTGCCCTGTCGTAAGCCTATCGGGAAAGGGCGGCCGAAGAGCACGGCCGCCCGTTCTCGTTGCGATGTTGGTCAGGATTAAGTCTTGAAGCTGAGGCTTCGTCCGAGTCCGATCGTTTGTCTCCGGCACAGGCGGAGAGCTTGGGTTTCCAGAATATAAAAGGATCGCTAGCAAGGTCGTCATCTACGCTGGTTAAGCTTTGAGATTTGAGGAAGATGGATTTGGCGATGCTTGACGCTGCTGTGCTGATCCTTTTCCCGGTCCTCATGGCCTTCGCGGCCTGGTCGGACTTGCTGACGATGACCATCTCGAACCGGATTTCGATCCTGCTCGTCGCGGGCTTCATTGCGTTGGCCCTCCTGGCCGGCATGCCGCCCTCGGTCCTGCTGGAAACGCACCTCGCCGCGGGAGCCGTGGTCCTCCTCATCACGTTCGGTCTCTTCGCGCGCGGCTGGATCGGCGGCGGCGACGCCAAGCTCGCGGCCGCGACGGCGGTCTGGCTGGGCTGGGGCAACCTTCTGGATTACGGCGTGGAGTCCTCGGTCCTGGGCGGCGCTCTCACGGTCGGCATTCTGGCGCTGCGCAAGATCCAGCTTCCCGCCTTCGCGATGGACCGCGCCTGGGTGGCGCGCCTGCACGCCCAGGGCAACGGCGTCCCCTACGGCATCGCCCTCGCGCTCGCGGGGCTGTCACTCTACCCGGACACCGCCGTTTGGCAGGCCGTCGCCACGGGATGAGCCCAAGCGCAACACCTACGTTTCAGAATCGATTAACCATGTCTTGACGTTTCGCTGGTTGATTGACCCGTGGCGCCTGCGGTGGCGTCGCGACAAAATCGACGGGCCATGAAGGCATCTCGTATCGCGGTTCTGGTGGTGGCGGTGGGGGCGGCGGGCGGAGCGTTCCTTCTCGCCAGCTCTCCCAAGCCCGCTCCCCCGCCGGTCGTGGCGACCCTTCCCGCCCCGCCGCCGCCCGTCACCGACGACGTGCTCGTGGCCGCCCGGGAAATCCCGCTCGGCACCGTGCTGGCCGACGCCGACCTTGGCTGGCAGGCCTGGCCCAAGGTCGGCGTGGCCGCGGGCTTCATCGTCAAGGCCGCGAGCCCCAAGGCCACGGACGATTTCAAGGGATCGATCGCCCGCGAGAACCTGCACGCGGGCGTGCCGCTCCGCCCCGAACAGGTCATCAAGGGCGCCAACGGCTTCATGTCCGCCATCCTGCCCGCTGGCAAGCGGGCGGTTGCGATCAACGTCGATTCCAACGGCGCGACGAGCGCGGGCGGCTTCATCCTGCCCAACGACCACGTGGACGTGATCCACCTTTACGCGGACGAAGCCGCCAAATCGCCCGTCGGCGGCGGATCGGCGCCGGTGATCAGCGAAACCATCCTGCGCAACATCCGGGTGCTCGCCATCGGCCCGAACGTGCAGAGCAAGGACGGGCAATCGGTGGTGTCGGGGTCCAACGCGACGCTGGAACTCGATCCGGTCCAGGCCGAAACCGTGATCCTGGCCCAGCGGAACGGGCAGCTGTCGCTCGTGCTGCGCTCGATCCTGGACGCCAACACGGCGTCCGAAACGAGTTCCAAGCCCGCCACCTCGACCGTCACGGTCGTCCGCTTCGGGTTCGCGGCCGAGGGGGAAACGCGATGAGCATGGGACCGATGCGCTTCCCTCTCGCTTTTCCCGTCGTCCTGGCCCTGACGGCCCTGTGCGGCACGGCTCCGGCGCGCGCGAGCGGCATCGCGCTCGAACGGGGGCCGAACCAGGCCGCCACGCCCGCGCCCGACGACCTGCGCATCACCGCCGAAAACCCCACCCGCAAGCTGACGCTGGGCGTGGGCCGCTCCTCTATCGTCGAACTGCCGGCCGACGCCGCGGAGATCTTCATCGGCAACCCGGGAGTTGCCAACGCCGTGGTGCGCTCCGCGCGCCGGATGTTCGTGATCGGCGTGGCCGACGGCCAGACCACCGTGTTCGCGCTCGATCACGCGGGCCGGCGCATCGCCACGCTCAACCTGATCGTCAACTCGCGCGACATCGGCGACCTCAGCGCCATCCTGCGCACCGCCATGCCCGGCACCGACATCCACGTGCAGGCCGTCGACGACACCGTAATCCTGACGGGCTTCGTGGATTCCGCCGTCGAGGCCCAGAAGGCGCAGGACATCGCCAGCGCCTCCGTGGGCTACACGGCGGTGGGTGGAGGATCGGCGAGCAGCAGCGGCGGCTCCAGCGTGTCCTTCGGCTCGACCCAGGTCGTCCAGGGCAACCTCATCAACTCCCTGATCATCCGCGAGAAGGATCAGGTGATGCTGAAAGTGCAGGTGGTCGAGGTGCAGCGCAGCGTGCTCAAGCAGCTGGGCGTCAACCTCAACGTGGGCAATGCCACCCTTGGAGCGTCGGGCGCCTCGAGCTACCAGACCCCGAGCCTGAATCCCTTGAGCGGGGGGACGGGGGCCGCGGCCCTGTCGTTCCTCAGTGGCGGCACGCGATTGAGTTCGTCCATCGAGGCCTTCGAGCGCAACGGCGTCGCGCGCGTCCTCGCCGAGCCGACGGTCGCCGCGGTATCGGGCGAGAGCGCGCGGTTCACGGCCGGCGGCACGATCCCGGTCGCGACCACCAGCACCATTGATCCCACGACCAACCGCTGCACCGTGAGCACGACGCTGGAGCCCTACGGCGTGACGCTGAACTTCACGCCCACCGTCCTGTCCGAGGGCCGGATCTCGCTCCACATGGCGACCGAGGTCACCGAGATCGACGGACTGCACGCCGCCCAGTACGCGTGTTCCAACCAGGTCGGCTTCCGCACGCGGAAGAACGAAACGACCGTCGAACTCCCTTCGGGCGGCTCGCTCGTGACGGCCGGGCTGATCCAGCAATCGGACAAGCAGGCCATCGCGGGGTTTCCCGGTCTCATGGACCTTCCCGTCCTGGGCGCCCTGTTCCGCTCGCGCGACTACCAGCATGACGAGAGCGAACTGATGATCATCGTGACCCCCTACATCGCCAGGACACTCCGGCCCGACGAGATCGTGAAACCCGACGAGGGATTTCAAGTCGCGTCCGATCCCCAAACCTGGTTCCTCGGTCGCGTCAACCGCATCTACTCGGCCACCGACAACCCGAACCTGGTCCACACCTACAGGGGCAAGGTCGGGTTCATCAATGACTGAGCCGCGGCCGTCCCAGCGCAGGTCATCGCCCATGCCCCCTTCAGCCCGTCTCGAAACCGTCGGCTGGGCGCACCGATCAGTTGCGTTCGCCGGACTACTCGCAGCCGCCCTGTCGCTCGGGGGCTGCTACACCGCGGGCGGCGTGGTTCCAGCCGTGGCGATCCCCGCCGATTACCACGACCGCTACCCCGTAACGCTCTCGAACGCGCCCGAAACGCTCGACATCTTCCCCGTGGGACCGACCGGCGCGATCGATCTGCGCCAAAGGCGCGAGATCGAGGTGTTCGCGCAGACCTACGACCACGACGGCCAGGGGCAGCTGGTGATGCGGGTGCCGCAAGGGGCCATCAACGCGTCGGCGGTGCGGCAGACGGCCGAAGCGGTGCGGCATCTTCTGCTCGCCGATGGGGTCCGAAACCCGACGCGGGTCGTGACCTACGCGGTGGATGACCCGTCCCTGCCGACGCCGGTGCGGCTCAGCTACGTTCGTCTGAAGGCAGGTGTGGCCGAGACCTGCGGGAACTGGCCCGAGGACCTCGCGTCCGGCACGTCGCTCGGCGGTTGGGACAATCACAGCTATTACAACCTCGGGTGCGCGTCGACGAAGACGCTGACGGCGCAGATCGATGACCCCCGCGACGTGGTGCGGCCCCGCGCGGAGGACCCGACGGACGTGCAGCTCAGGACGCGCGCGATCGGGTCGCTGCGCACCGGCAGCGACCCGGGGACGATCTGGAAAGGGTCCGCTCTGACGCCCATCTCCACCGTGGGTAATCCCTGATGCGCGCGCTCTCCGACGGCGCTCCCGCGGCCCACCCCGAGCCGGATCCGCGCGACCAGGTGGCACCCCTGCCGCGTGTCTCCGTTCAGGCCTTCTGCGAAACGCCCGAACTGTCGGCGGTCATCAACGAGGCCCTGGCGGACCGGCGGATGGTGCGCGCGCACGGCAAGGTCAAGATGGGCGGCGGGCTCGCGGCCGTCGAGGCCTACCGCTCGGCCCCCACGCCCAACGTGGTGGTGATCGAGCACGGGGGGGATCGCGCCGACCTCGTCACCACCCTCGAAACCCTGTCCGAATTCTGCGACGCGGGCACCAAGGTCGTGGTGGTGGGTCGCGTCAACGACATCGTGCTCTACCGCGACCTGATGGCGAAGGGGGTCAGCGACTACCTCGTGGCGCCGCTCACCGCCATGGAATTCATCCGCGCGCTGTCGGCCCTCTACCATCACCCGACCGCCCAGCCGGTCGGCCGGGTGATCGCCGTGACGGGCGTCAAGGGTGGCGTCGGTTCCTCCACGCTCGCCCACAACGTCGCCTGGTCGATCGCCCGGACGCTCGAGATCCCCACGGTGATCGTCGACCTGGACCTGCCCTACGGGACCGCGGGCCTCGACTTCAACCAGGACCCGCCCCAGGGGATCGCGGAAGCCGTCTACGCGCCCGACCGGCTCGACGCCAACCTGGTGGACCGGCTGCTCTCGAAATGCAGCGAGCGGCTGAGCCTGCTGGCGGCCCCCGCCACGCTGGACCGTCCCTACGATTTCGGGGAAACCGCCTTCGACGGCATCGCCGACATCCTGCGCGCCGCCGTGCCCTGCGTGGTGCTGGACGTGCCGCACGGCTGGACGAGCTGGTCGCGCCGCCTGCTGGTGGGCGCCGACGAGGTGCTGATGGTGGCGGCCCCCGACCTCGCCAGCCTGCGCAACGCCAAGAACATGCTGGAGGCGATGCGCGGCGCCCGCCCGAACGACGGCCGCCCCAAGCTGGTGCTGAACGGCGTCGGCCTGCCCAAGCGGCCCGAGATCGCGGTGGCGGACTTCGCCAAGGCGATCGAGATGGCGCCGATCGCCACCGTTCCGTTTGACGCGAAACTGTTCGGCACGGCTTCCAACAACGGGCAGATGATCGGTGAGGTCGAGGGCGACGGCAAGATCGCCGAGACCCTGGTGGAGATCGCCCGCGCGCTCACGGGCCGGGTGGACGTCCGCCGCCCCAAGCGGGGTCTGCTCGACCCGATCGTGGCGCGCTTCGCGGGCCGCAAGGCCTCCTGAAGGGCGTCCTCCTCCTCCGGCGGGGGGCGCGGCGGAAAAAGGAAGCGTTCACCTTTTTCGTTCACCTTTGCGCATGGAGTTGAGGGGAACGGCGCCGTGCCCGCGGCGGTCCACCCCGGCCCGAGGGGATCATCGCCCGCATGTTCGGCAAGCGCGTTCTCCCAGCCTCCGCGCAAGGCGGCGCGCCCGCCGCGAGGCCCTCCGCCGCGCCCGAGCCGCGCGCGTCGCCGCCGCTGGTCGGCGCCAAGCCGCCGGGCCAGTCCGCCTCCACGCCCGAACCGCCCAAGCATTCGGACGAGTACTACCTCACGAAGAGCACCATCTTCGGGGCGCTGATCGAAGCCATCGACCTGGCCCAGCTCAGCAAGCTCGACCCCGAGAGCGCGCGGGAAGAGATCCGCGACATCGTCAACGAG
>CAXTFJ010000084.1:0-19041 GCA_964243405.1 uncultured Lichenihabitans sp.
CGCCATCGCCAACTCCTTCACCCAGTTCGTGCCCGGCCACGTCCACCTGAAGGACCTGGGCCAGCTGGTGGCGGGCGAGGTGCAGGCCGCGGGCGGCGTCGCCAAGGAGTTCAACACCATCGCGGTCGACGACGGAATCGCCATGGGCCACGGCGGCATGCTCTACAGCCTGCCTTCGCGCGAGCTCATCGCGGACGCGGTCGAGTACATGGTCAACGCCCATTGCGCGGACGCGCTGGTGTGCATCTCCAACTGCGACAAGATCACGCCCGGCATGCTGATGGCCTCCATGCGCCTCAACATCCCCACCGTGTTCGTGTCGGGCGGGCCCATGGAGGCGGGTAAGATCCCGGGCGTCACGGGGGCGGCGGTGCGCCGGGCCGACCTCATCACCGCCATGGTGGCGGCGGCCGATTCCAACGTGACCGACGCCGAGGCCGAGGTGCAGGAGCGCTCCGCCTGCCCCACCTGCGGCTCGTGCTCGGGCATGTTCACGGCCAATTCCATGAACTGCCTCACCGAGGCGCTGGGCCTGGCCCTGCCCGGCAACGGCTCGCTGCTCGCCACCCACGCGGACCGGCGCAAACTGTTCGTGGAAGCGGGCTGGACGATCGTCGACCTCGCGCGCCGCTGGTACGAGCAGGAGGACGCCTCCGCCCTGCCCCGCACGATCGCGTGTTTCGAGGCGTTCGAGAACGCCATGTCGCTCGACATCGCCATGGGGGGTTCCACCAACACGGTGCTGCACCTGCTGGCCGCGGCCCAGGAGGGCGGCGTGCCTTTCACCATGGCGGACATCGACCGCCTGTCGCGCCGCGTGCCGAACCTGTGCAAGGTCGCGCCCTCCAAGGCCGACGTGCACATGGAGGACATCCACCGCGCGGGGGGCATCATGCGCATCCTGGGCGAGCTCGACCGCGGCGGCCTGATCCACACGGACCTGCCCACCGTCCATACGTCCACCATGGGCGAGGCCATCGCGCGCTGGGACATCCGCGCCGAGGACCGCGAGGCGGAGGACACGGCCGAAACGCTGTTCCGCGCCGCGCCCGGCAACGTGCGGACCACGGAGGCCTTCAGCCAGGCGCGCCGCTACGAGGAGCTCGACCGCGACCCGGAAGCGGGCGTGGTGCGCGACATCCCGCACGCCTTCAGCCAGGACGGCGGGCTCGCGGTGCTGGCGGGCAACATCGCGCTCGAGGGCGCCATCGTGAAGACCGCGGGCGTGGACCCCTCCGCGCTGGTGTTCGCCGGCCCCGCGCGCATCTACGAGAGCCAGGACGCCGCGGTGGCGGGCATCCTGGGCGGCGAGGTGAAAGCCGGCGACGTGGTGGTGATTCGCTACGAGGGCCCGAAGGGCGGCCCCGGCATGCAGGAAATGCTCTATCCCACGAGCTACCTGAAGTCGAAGGGCCTGGGGAAGGCGTGCGCGCTGGTCACCGACGGGCGCTTCTCGGGCGGCACGGCGGGACTGTCCATCGGCCACATCTCGCCCGAGGCGGCCGAGGGCGGCGCCATCGGCCTGATCGAGACCGGCGACCGCATCGAGATCGACATCCCCAACCGCGTGCTGCGCGTGGCGCTGAGCGACATCGAACTGGCCGACCGCCGGGCCACCATGGAGGCCAAGGGCAAGGCCGCGTGGAAGCCCGAGGGGCGGCAGCGGGTGGTCTCGGCCGCGCTGAAAGCCTACGCGGCGCTCACCACCAGCGCGTCGCGCGGCGCGGTGCGGGACGTGGAGCAGATCACGCGGGGGTAGGCGCGGTTTTCCTTCTCCCGCAATGCGGGAGAAGGTGGCGCGGCGAAGCCGTGACGGATGAGGGGACTCCGGCGTCCGTGTTTCCCCTCATCCGCCCTGCCGGGCACCTTCTCCCGCGAAGCGGGAGAAGAGCATGACCTTGCTCAGATGTGGATCGCGCGGCCCTCGACCGCCATCGCGGCCTCCTTGACGGCCTCCGAGATGGTGGGGTGGGCATGGGTGGTGCGCGCCACGTCCTCGGACGAGCCGCCGAACTCCATGATGACGGCGGCCTCCTGGATCAGCTCGCCCGCGACCGAGGCGATCATGTGGACGCCCAGCACCCGGTCGGTTTCGGCGTCGGCCAGCACCTTGATGAAGCCGTCCGTATGGCGCGTGGCGCGCGCCCGGCCGTTGGCGGTCATCGGAAACTTGCCGACCTTGTAGGCGATCCCCGCGGTCTTCAGGTCCTCTTCCGTGGCGCCCACGGCCGCCACCTCGGGCATGGTGTAGACCACGGAGGGCACCGCCGCGTAATTGACGTGGCCCGCCTGCCCCGCCAGCAGTTCGGCCACCGCCACGCCCTCGTCCTCCGCCTTGTGGGCCAGCATGGGGCCGCGCACGACGTCGCCGATCGCGTAGACGCCCGGCACGTTGGTCGCGAAATGCTGGTCGATCACCACGCGGCCGCGCTCGGTGGCGACGCCCGCCGCCTCAAGGCCCAGCCCGTCGGTGACGGGGCGGCGGCCGATCGCCACCAGCACCACGTCGGCCTCCAGCGTCTGCGCCTCGCCCCCCGCCGCGGGCTCGAACGTCACGGTCGCGCCCCTGCGGTTCGAGCCCTCGGGCGCGGGCGTCACCGCCGTCACCTTCTGGCCGAGGTGGAAGGCGAGCCCCTGCTTGCCCATGATGCGGTGGAACTGCTTGGCGAGCTCCGCGTCCATGCCGGGCAGGATGCGGTCGAGATACTCGATCACGGTGACCTCGGCGCCGAGCCGCCGGTACACGGAGCCGAGCTCCAGCCCGATCACCCCCGCGCCGATCACCACCATCTTCTCGGGCACGCCGTCGAGCGCCAGCGCGCCGGTGGACGAGACCACGACCTTCTCGTCGATGGTGACGCCGGGCAGCGTCGTCGAGTCCGAACCCGTGGCGATCACGATCGCCTTGGTGTCGAGCACCTGGGTGGAGCCATCTTCGGCCGCGACCTCGACCTGGGTTCCGCTCTTAACCGTCCCGGTGCCGTGGAAGGTCTCGACCTTGTTCTTCTTGAACAGGAACGCGACGCCGTTGACGTTGGCGCTCACCGTCTCGTCGCGGTGCTTGCCCATCTGCGCCCAGTCGAGCTCGGGCTTCGGCACTTTGATACCGAGCGCCCCGAACTCGTGGCCCGCCGCCTCGAACATCTCGGTCGCGTAGAGCAGCGCCTTGGAGGGGATGCAGCCGATATTGAGGCAGGTGCCCCCGAACGTGGAACGCTTCTCCACCACCGCGGTCTTCAGCCCGAGCTGGGCCGCGCGGATGGCGCACACGTAGCCGCCCGGGCCGGTGCCGATGACGACGAGATCGTAGGACATGGGGAGGGGCTTACCTGGAAAGCCGCCCGCGCGGGGATATGCGGACGACGGGAAGGACCGGGGTGGCGGGCCCGGTCAGGACGGCGGGTCGAACTCGCCGGGATCGAAGCTCCGCTGCGTGCCGCAGAACTCGCACGTCACCCCGATGCGGCCGTCGGTGCCGATCATGTCGTGCCGCTCGACCGGCGTGAAGCTCTTCAGCATGGCCTCGATGCGCTCGTGCGAGCAGCGGCAGGCGTCGCGCAGGTCGTGTGGGTCGAACACGGTGACGCCGCGCTCGTGGAACAGCCGGTAGAGCAGCCGCTCGCTCGACAGCGTCGGGTCCACGAGTTCGTGGTCCTCGATGGTGCCCGCGAGCGACTTGGCCTCCGTCCAGGCGTCGTCCTCGGCCAGGCGCTCGACCACCACGCCCGCGGGCGCGTCGCCCGGGTCGAGGTCGGCCTGGCGCCGACGGTCCTCGCTCTGGGGCAGGAACTGCACCACGAAGCCGCCCGCGCGCCATAAACTCCCCTCGCCCGTGACGTTCTGCGCCACGGCCAGCCGCACCACGGTGGGGATCTGCTCCGATTGGCGGAAATACTGGTCGGCCGCGGCTTCGAGCCCCTGCCCTTCCAGCGGCACGACGCCCTGGTAGCGGCTGCCCTCGCCCTGCTCGATGGTGAGCGCGAGGTGGCCGTGGCCGAGCAGTTCGGCCGGCGGCAGGCGGCCCTTAGCGCTCGCGAGCCGGTCGGCGTCGAAGCGCGCGAAGGCGCGCAGGCGGTCGGGGGCATCGAAGTCGACCACCAGCATGTCGACGATGCCGTCCGACTTGGTCTGCAGCTGGAAGCGGCCCTCGAGCTTGAGCGAGGAGCCGAGCAGCGCCGTCAGCGCCGTCGCCTCGCCCACCAGCCGAGCCACGGGCTCGGGGTAGCCGTGCTTGTTGAGGATGTGGTCGATGGAGGGCCCGAGGCGGACCACGCGGCCGCGCACGTCGAGCGGCACGACCGCGAAGGGCAGCACGAGGTCGTCGCGCCCGCTGTCGGACACGAAGCGTTCCTGGATCGTTTCACTCATTCCGAAACCGGCTCCGCGCCCCGGCGCGGCGACGGGGCGCGCGGGATCGCGCCGAGGCACCAGGCCAGGACGCCCTTCTGGGCGTGGAGGCGGTTCTCCGCCTCGTCGAACACCACCGATTGCGGGCCGTCGATCACCTCGTCCGTCACCTCCTCGCCCCGGTGGGCGGGTAGGCAATGCATGAAGATCGCGTCCTTGGCGGCGGCTCCCATCAGTTTGGCATTCACCTGGTAGGGCGCAAGGAGGTTGTGGCGGTGGGCCTCATCCTCGTCGCCCATCGACACCCAGCAGTCCGAGATCACGGCGGCGGCGCCGTCCACGGCCTCGTAGGGGTCGGTCGTCAGGCGGACGGTGGCGCCCGCCCCCCGCGCCCAGGCGAGCAGAGCTTCGGGGGGCGCGAGCTCGGGCGGGCTCGCGACGTTGATCGCGAAGCCGAACTGCCCGGCCGCGTGGACCCAGCTCGCCAGCACGTTGTTGCCGTCGCCGCTCCAGGCCAGTGTGCGGCCGCGGATGGGGCCGCGGTGCTCCTCGAACGTCATGACGTCGGCCATCACCTGGCAGGGGTGGGACTGTCTCGTGAGCCCGTTGATGACCGGCACGGTGGCGTGGCGGGCGAATTCGGCGAGGTCCGCGTCGCTCAAGAGCCGCATCATGACGGCGTCGACGTAGCGCGACAGCACGCGGGCCGTGTCGGCGATCGACTCGCCGCGGCCGAGCTGCATCTCCTTGCCGGTGAGCATGAGGGTTTCGCCCCCCAGTTCCCGCATGCCGACGTCGAAGGAGATGCGCGTGCGGGTGGAGGGCTTGTCGAAGATCATGGCGAGCACGCGGCCGTCGAGCGGGCGGTCGGGCGCGAAGCGGGACCCGCTCCGGGTCCGCTCACGCTTGACCGAGCCGGCGTAGTCGAGCACGGCGCGCAGGTCGCCGGGCGCGATGTCCTTGAGGTCGAGGAAGTGCCGGGCGGCCGCGGTCCCGTGCGATCCGTCCGCCATCAGGCCGCCCCCCGCCGGGCATCCGCCTCGGCCTGCAGGTCGGCGCAGGCCGCCTCCATCCGCGTCACCGCCTCGGCGATCTCGTCGTCACCGATGACGAGCGGGGGGACGAGGCGCACGACGTTGTCGCCCGCCCCGATGGTCAGGAGATGGTGGTCGCGCGCGGCCTTCACGAAGGCCGTGTTGGGCACGCGCATCCTGAGGCCCATGATGAGCCCCTCACCGCGGATTTCGGCGATCAGGTTCGGGTAGCGATCCTTGAGCGCGGCGAGCTTCTGCTTCAGCACCAGCCCCGCGCGTCCGACCCGCTCGAGGAAAGCGTCGTCGAGCACCACGTCCAGCACGGCATTGCCCACGCTCATGGCGAGCGGATTGCCGCCGAAGGTTGTGCCGTGCGTGCCGGCCGTCATGCCCTTGGCGGCCTCGGCGGTCGACAGGCAGGCCCCCATGGGGAAGCCGCCGCCGATGCCCTTGGCGATGGTGACGATGTCGGGCGAGATGCCCGAGGGCTCGTGGGCGAGGAAATGGCCCGTGCGGCCCACCCCGCTCTGCACCTCGTCGAAGATGAGCAGCAGGCCGTGCCGGTCGCACAGGTCGCGCAGGCCCCGCAGGCACTGGGTCGGCACGGGGCGGATCCCCCCCTCGCCCTGGATGGGCTCGATCAGGATCGCGGCCGTCTCGGGGCCGATCGCGCCCTGCACGGCTTCGTGGTCGCCGAAGGGGACCTGGTCGAAGCCGTCCACCTTGGGGCCGAAGCCGTCGAGGTACTTCTTGTTGCCGGTGGCCGCGATCATGGCCAGCGTCCGCCCGTGGAAGGCGCCCTCGAAGGTGACGACGCGGAACCGCTCGGGGTGGCCGCAGGCGGACTGGTACTTGCGCGCCATCTTGATCGCGGCCTCGTTGGCCTCGGCGCCGGAATTGGTGAAGAAGGCGAGGTCGGCGAAGGTCGCGTCCGTGAGCCGCTTGGCCAGGCGCTCGCCTTCGGGGATGCGGTACAGGTTGGAGGTGTGCCAGAGCTTTCCCGCCTGGGCGGTCAGCGCCGCCACGAGGTGGGGGTGCGAATAGCCCAGCGACGCCACCGCGATGCCACCGCCCATGTCGAGGTAGCGGGCGCCCTCCGTCGTCGTGAGCCACACGCCTTCGCCGCGCTCGAACTCCAGGTCGGCCCGCGCGTAGGTGGGAAGGATCGACGAGTGCACGGGCGCGACCTTCGTATCACGATCTCAGGCCAAGTGACTCTGAGATGGGCCAAAAATCAATTTGCCGCCCAGGAGGGCGGCAAGGCGTCAAGCGAAAGATTTAGGCGTTTCGAATTGCTCAGTCAAACCTTCAGCCCGGGTAGAATAGTGGTTCTCGATCCATAGGTGCTGATTTCCTGCAACAGCGGACTGGGGAAAACCCAGGCATCGAGTCCTCGACTCTTGCGCCCGATTCTCGCCTGGGTATAGATTCTGTCCTGCCGGACGCGATTGGTCCGGACCCGTAATTTCCCAAGCAGTCGCGTTGCGTCAAGAACGCCGGTGCGAGCCGGCGCGCACTCGGATTCCATCTTCCACCCAGCGTAGTCAGCCACAGGAGAGGCCATGTCCTGGAATGATGAGCGCGTCGACCTTCTGAGCCGTTTGTGGCTCGAAGGGCGGAGCGCAAGCCAAATCGCCGCCGAACTCGGAGACGGGGTCACGCGCAACGCGGTGATCGGCAAAGTGCATCGTCTCGGCCTGTCGAGCCGGATCAAGCCCGCCATCCTGCCGTCCGAGCCGCAGACCGCGCGCCTGAAGAAGGAGGTCGGCAAGACGGAGCCAGGGATCGAGGTCGACCAGGCGGCCCCGGTACCCCAGCCCCTGGCCGCCGTTCTTGTACCGGTCGAGCGCCGCGCGAGCGATGTCGTGATCCCGATCTCGAGCCGCGTCACCATCATGGACCTGCGCGAGACCATGTGCCGGTGGCCGCTCGGCGACCCGTCCAGCGCGGAGTTCCGCTACTGCGGATGCCGCAGCGCCATCGGCCCCTACTGCCGGGAGCACGCGAGCGTGGCATTCCAGCCCGCGCAGGACCGCCGCCGCGTCGAGCGTCTGGCCCGCATCGCCTGAGCCCGACAGGACCTCACCGCGCGGACGTGGTCTCGACCACGGCCGCCCCGTCCCGCTCCGCGATGACGACCCGGTCGCCGGTGGCGACGCCGTCGATTGGGCAGACGACGACCGGGCATCGTAGGCCGTAGAGGCTCCGCGCCACCAGTCCGCCCACGGTCAGGATCGGGTCGGGACGGGCCAGCACGAGACCGGCCGGGCCCGTGCCGCGCCGGATCGCTTCCGCGAACACGGAGGCCGACGAGGACGAGCCGCGCCCGCCCGGCATGACCAGGATGCGGCCGGTCAGGTTCGTGCCGCAGGCCGGATGGGCGCGGTCGATCACCGTGCCGGTTTCGACCTCGACTCCGCCCCAGAAACTGAGCGGCTCGCTCAGCACGGCCGCGAGACCCTCGGCCGCGCCGCGAACCGCGAAGACGCCCACCCGGATCATCGGCCGGCCCTGACGACGCGACCCGCCGCCGCGGAAGCCACGCAGTCCTCGAGTTCGCCGAACGCCACGCCCGACAGGCCGAGGTTGCCGGGGGCGTAGCGGGCCCACTTCCCCGAATTGGTCATCACGGCCCCGTCGAGGTCGGCGAGGATCGCGGTCACGTAGGTGCAGGTGTCGGCGACGGGGACCAGGCCGAAGGCCGCGGCGTCGCGGAGCAGGCCGTGGGCTTCGAGGCCGCGCAGCGTGTCGCGCCCGGTGTTGACGTAAATCGGCACGCCGCGCGCCGGCGCGACCCGGCGGAGCAGCGGCAGCAGCCGCTCCCATTCGCGGCGGGAGAAGTGCGGCGTGCCGAGGCAGACGGCCGCGAGCCGTGTCCCGTCCGGCACGTCCGACAGGGTCCGGATCGCCCGCTCGACGTCGGCGGGGGTGACGAGCACGGTCTCGTCCGGCTCCCGGCCGCCCAGCGCGTCCGCCAGCGTCGGCGCCTCCGGCGTGAGGCCGACCGCGTGGAACAGCCCGACCGACCCCGTGGTGGCGGCCGCGGAGCCCAGCGCCTTCAACTGGTCCTCGTCGCGCGGCGGCGGCAGGCCCTCGATCACCGCCACGCGCTCGCCGCAGGCCTGGCCGACCAGCAGCCCCGTGCCGGTGAAGAGCGCGTCGGTCGGGTCGATCGTGGCGGGAAAGCCCGCGAGACGCACGAGGACCTGCCCGCGCCGGTTCTCGTCCAGGTGCAAACCCCACGCCGGCGCCCGGCCCGTCACGGCGCAGCACAGGTCGATGAAGTCGCCGTAGCGGTTCGTCCGGGCGCCGATCACCGAATTGGCGAACACGATGGCGTTGGACTCGCCCCAGGCGATCTGCTCGCCGAAGCGGGGGCGGAACAGGGTCTGGTAGGGCGCGCAGGTGAAGGTGGGCTGGCAGCCCAGCGCCTCGTGGGCCTGCATCAGCCGCCGCGCGGGCGCAGCGGTCGCGGCCGGCAGCCGCATCAGCTCCGGGTGGATCAGGTCCATGCTGCCGACGTTGAGCGTGGTGGGCACAAGCACCCGTCCGCCGCCGGCCACCAGCCGCTCCACGAAATCCAGGCTGACCTGCCCGTGGTGCAGGCAGCCGTCGACGTGGGCTTGGCTGACGTCGAGCAGGGCCGCGGCGCCCACCGCCTCGGCGAAGCCCGTCAGCACGCTCATCGCAAAGGCCGCGGCGGGGCTGAACTCGCCGCGCAGGGTGGCGACGTCGCGGGGCGAGAGCGTCAGGTTGGCCATCGTGTCGGGACCGTGGGCCGCACCCGGCCGGTTCGCGCGGTAAGGGATCGTTCTGCACGGTCCGATGACCGCTAACAAAACGATTTCGTATGAAGAAAACCGGATACCTGCGCGTGTCCACCGCTGAGCAGCGGCCCAACCGGCAAAATCGACGGTTTAAAAGATGTCTGCGACGAGCTGCACATCGAGACCCTGTCCGCCTGCCATGCCAAGCGGTCCATCTGTGAGAAGGTGATCCAAATCTCGCCACGGGATTGAAACCGTCGGCAAGAGTGCGAGCAGCGTAGCGAAGGACCAGGCTTCACCCGCTGGACGCTGATCCGGGCTATCCGGCGCTACGCAGCGGGTGGATGAGAGTGGTGGGACGGTGCGCCGAAGTCGCCGCATCCAGAGTAAGCGCGGAGATCGCGTTATCGCTCCTCTAAAATTGACATAGATTGCCAATCTTTGCCAGAGTAACTTGGGAGGAATCGTGATGGCCACGATGAACGTGTCCTTGCCGGACCCGATGAAGGATTGGGTCGAGGCCCAGGCCCGCACCGGGCGCTACAGCAATGCGAGCGACTACGTGCGCGACCTGATCCGCCGCGATCAGGAACGGGCGGACAAGCTCGGTGAGCTGCAACGCCTGATCACCGAAGGCATGGAGAGCGGCGTGAGCGGGCGGTCCGTGGCCGATATCCTGGACGCGGCACGGAGCCAGGTCGCCGCCGCGCCCGAGCGATGACCTTCCGAACGATCAGGCGCGCCGAGCAGGACATCATCGATCTTTACGTGCAGGGCGCAAGCTGGTTCGGGAGCGTGCAGGCTGAGCGCTACCATGCGGGGCTGATCGCCCTGTTCGATCTGCTGGCCGATAATCTGCTCATCGCACGGCTGCGCACGGAGTTTTCGCCGCCAGTTCGGATGCATGCCTATAGGGTGCATATGGTCGTCTATGTCGAGGACGCAGAGGCGTCCTCATCGTTCGTGTTCTGCACGGCCGCCAGGACTGGGAACAGGTTTTGAGCTGAGCGGAGAGGCAAAGCCGCCGTGTGGACCTACACCCTGAAGGGGGCCGAAGGTGCGGCGGGCAGCGAGATCGGCAACCTGGAGCCTGGTAAGATCAAAACTAGCCGCGCAAACCGGAGTCGTTCTGCGTCGCACGCGCCTAACTCGTCTCCTCCATCCCGACCAGACCCGCCATGACCGACGCCCCCGCCATTCCCACCGACGACCAGGAGGCCGCGAGCGAACACGCCCGGCTCGCGGCCGTGATCGCCGCCCACGACGCGGCCTACTACCGCGACGACGCCCCCACCGTGTCCGACGCCGACTACGACGCGCTCCGCCGTAACCTCGCGGCGCTGGAGGCCGCGCATCCCGCTTTGCAACCGCCCGCCGACGCGCGGGTGGGGTCGGCGCCCTCCGAGAAGTTCGCCAAGATCCGCCACCGCGTGCCCATGCTGTCGCTCGGCAACGTGTTCGCCGACGCCGACGTGGGCGAGTTCCTGGCCCGCGTGCGCCGCTTCCTCGGCCTGCCCGCCGACGCCGTCGTGCCGGTCACGGCCGAACCCAAGATCGACGGCCTGTCCTGCTCGCTGCACTACGAGGCGGGCCAGCTCATCGGGGCCGCGACCCGCGGCGACGGCTACGAGGGCGAGGACGTCACCGCCAACGTGCGCACGATGAAGGCCGTCCCCAAGCGGCTCAAGGGCGCCGACGTGCCCGACGTCTACGAGGTGCGCGGCGAGGTCTTCATGACGAAGGCGGACTTCGCGGCCCTCAACGCCCGGCAGGCGGAAGCGGGCAGGACGGTGTTCGCCAACCCGCGCAACTCGGCCGCGGGATCGCTGCGGCAGCTCGACTCCGCCATCACGGCCGGGCGGCCGCTGAAATTCTTCGCCTACGCCTGGGGCGAGGTTTCCGGCCAGCCCGCGCCCACGCAGACCGGCATCATCGAGGCCTTCGCGCGCTGGGGCCTGCCCGTGAACCCGCTGACGACCCTGTGCCGCTCGGCGGACGAGCTGGTGGCGCACTACCGGGCGATCGAGGCCCAGCGCGCGACGCTGCCCTACGACATCGACGGCGTCGTCTACAAGGTGGACGAGATCGCGCTGCAGGCCCGCCTGGGCTTCGTGTCGCGGGCACCGCGCTGGGCGGTGGCGCACAAGTTCCCGGCCGAGCGCGCCACCACGCGGCTGGAGGAGATCGAGGTGCAGGTGGGGCGCACGGGCGCGCTGACGCCCCGCGCCCGGCTCACCCCCGTGACGGTCGGCGGCGTGGTGGTGGTGCACGCGACGCTGCACAACGAGGACGAGATCGCGCGCAAGAACGTGCGGGTGGGCGACATCGTCACCGTGCAGCGGGCGGGCGACGTCATCCCGCAGATCCTCGGGCCGGTGCTGAGCGAGGGCGCCCCCCGCGGTGAGCCCTACCGCTTTCCCGAGGTCTGCCCCGCCTGCGGCTCGGCCGCGGTCCGCGAGGTCGACCCGAAGACGGGCGAGGCGGACGTGGTGCGCCGCTGCACGGGCGGGCTGATCTGCCCCGCGCAGGCCGTGGAGCGCCTGAAGCACTTCTGCTCGCGCAACGCCTTCGACATCGAGGGGCTGGGCGAGAAGCAGGTGGAGCTGTTCTTCGGCGAGGGCCTGATCCACTCGCCCGCCGACATCTTCACGCTTCAGGCCCGCGACGCGCGCAGCCTCACCAAGCTCGCCAACCGCGAGGGTTTTGGGGAAACCTCCGTCAGAAACCTGTTCGCCGCCATCGAGGCGCGGCGGCGCGTGCCGGTCAACCGTTTCCTGTTCGGCCTGGGCATCCGCCACGTTGGCGAAACCAACGCGCGGCGGCTCGCGCGCCATTTCGGCACGGTGGAGGCCCTGCGCGAGGCGGCCCGCGCCGCGGTCGACCCCGCCTCCGACGCCTGGGCCGAGTTCCAGAACATCGACGGCCTGGGCGCCGTGGTGGCGAGCGCGGTCGTGGCCTTCTTCGCTGAGAGCCACAACGAAACGGTGCTCGACGCCCTCCTGGCCGAGGTCGCGCCCGAGCCAATGGAAGCGGTGGCGGCCGCGAGCCCCGTGGCAGGCAAGACGATCGTCTTCACGGGCTCGCTCGAGAAGATGACGCGCGACGAGGCCAAGGCGCGGGCCGAGGCGCTGGGCGCCAAGGTGGCGGGCACCGTGTCCAAGAAGACCACGCTGGTGGTGGCGGGCCCCGGCGCGGGCTCCAAGCTCGCCAAGGCGGAGGAACTGGGGATCGAGGTGATCAGCGAGGAGCGGTGGGTGGAATTGGCGGGGGTGGGATAATCTGGCGGTTGTGGCTGGAGAAAACGGAAGGCGGGCAGAAACCATTCTCCGTCAACGCCTGCTGGGGAATGGAGAGCGGCCTTCGCCTGTCTGCCGAAAGCGGACGCTCCGAGGAGCTTCCGCTCGCCTCCTTTCGACCAGTCCTGATGATCGCAGTGCCGCTTGCAATCAGATCTCTCAGCCTGTCCTTTGTTTTGGATTGCACTCTAGTTGAGATTGGCCCATCTCTATCTATAATCAAATGGTGAAAATCATGGAAATAATGCAATACTATAGACTAGATCTTGCTCGCGGGTACCGTCTTTAGTTGGGTACTTGATTCGGATAGTCATCAGCGAATTACTTTCGTCGTCGAGCGTTGCAGCTTTGAGAGTGAGTTTAGCACCTTTGACGGGCCGCGGGCAGTTTTGAGCGCGAGGCGTGACCAAGGCTTCGGTGACGTCCACGGAGACACCAGGAGGGCCGTCAAGGATGGTCGCCTCTGGCGCACCCGTCAGTTGGGAGCGGCAGTTTATGACCCAGTAGAGGTCGCTTACCTCGATGCTTTCTCCGGATTTCAAGGCATAAGATCCTTGCTTCAACTGGTAGGCTTGCGCTTCCGCCGCCCCCGGTGAAACAATAATCCCCAAAAGCGCAACTGTTGCGATACCAAAACGCTTCATAGCCAAAACTCCGACAGGGCGGCCAATCAAGGGAAAAGATTGTAATCTACTTCACGTCCAACCTGACGATCGCCGTCCTTCGTCTGGTATTTTACCCGAAAAAACAGCTTCCCTTGGAGGTGAGATTTGATCTCTTTGGCAGCCGTAAGCATCAAAACACCACCGGGAACGGATTTCGCACAATTATCTTTGTACGGCGTGACCTGTTGAGCCTTAACATCAATTGACAATTCTGGTGGCCCCTCCAGCACCTCCGCGACTGGAGTTGCTTTGAGCAGCGACTTGCAGTTGGATACCCAAAATAATGTTCCTAGATCAGTAGTCTCTCCGCTTTTCAGATCAATCGACTGGGCTTCCGCCGCAAGCAGGGGATTTTTGAGCTCGCTTATACAGCTAAAGACAATAACGCTGATTAGGCACAACCTCATTTTAGCTGACATCGCACCCTCGCCGTCTTCCATCGCCGCTGACATCAGGTTAGACAGTATTAAAGCTGAAAGCCGCGCGCAACACGAAAGTCAACAGCTTAACTGTTTTTTTACGCCACTCGCTAACTTCTTTAGCTTCGCACCACGGTCGACGGCACTGCCATCTCTACAACCTCGCTCAATATCGACCTAGCAGCGTCTCGGACGCTCCAGTTTACGCCCGACGGCCGTGCTATTGAATCGCAGGGCCTGCGAGTAGACGCTCGACGCTTCCGAGAAGCCTAGGAACCGTCCTCGAACCAACCCTTCCTTCGTCCCATCCACAGCCAATCTATCGCCCCCGCACCCCGCGGCCCCATATTCCCTCCATGGCGCTCCCCACCACCCTCATCGCCCCCAAGCGCATCTACATGGAACCCGCAGTCGAAGCCTACCCGCGCGGGCGCGAGGTGCTGGCGCGCTTCCCCGCCGCGGAGCGCGTCCTCGTGGACAGCCACTGGCGCATCCCGGACCTCAGCCGCGATGCCGCGCTCGCGGAAGACTGGCTGGGCGTCAAGCGCGACGTCCTCGTGCTGGGCGTCAAGAAGGGGCTCGCGATGCGGCCCAACGGGCGCAGCGCCGACTTCATCGCCCCCTCCTCGTCGAACGGCTGCGCGATGGCCTGTGCCTATTGCTACGTGCCGCGCCGCAAGGGCTATTCCAATCCCGTGAGCGTGTTCGTCAACATCGACGACATCTGCCGCGCGCTCGCCCGGCACGCCGCCAAGCTGGGCGCGAAGCCCGAGCCCAACACGGTCGATCCCGCCAGTTGGGTCTACGACCTGGGCGAGAACGGTGACTTGTCGGTCGACGCGCTGCTATCGGGCAACGTCCGCGACCTCGTGGCGGCGTTCCGCGACATCCCCAACGCCAAGGGTTCGTTCGCGACCAAATACGTCAACCGCGACCTGCTGGGCTACGAGCCGCGGGGGCGCACGCGCATCCGCTTCTCGCTGATGCCCGCCGAGGTGGCCCGCGTGGTCGACGTGCGGACCTCGCCGATGAGCGAGCGCATCGCGGCCATCAACGATTTCGTCGCCGCGGGCTACGAGGTGCACGCCAACTTCTCGCCCGTGATCGTGCACGAGGGCTGGGAAGCGCAGTGGCGCGCGCTGTTCGCTGAGGTCGACGACGTGCTGACGCCGCAGGCCAAGCGCCAGCTCAAGGGCGAGGTCATCATGCTGACCCACAACGAGGGGCTGCACGGCGTCAACATGGCCTGGCACCCGAAGGCCGAGGACCTGCTGTGGCGCCCCGACCTGCAGGAAACCAAGTGGAGCGAGAGCGGCATGCGCAACCTGCGCTACCGCGTGGCCTGGAAGCGCCGCTGGCTCGATCAGCTGCTCGGCTGGATGGCGGAGCGCCTGCCCTATTGCGCGGTCCGCTACGCGTTCTGACGGCCTCCGCTGCCGCGCGCACGCGCAACGTGCCGCCCGCAACGGCTTCCCTGCCCGAACAAGGAGCATAAAGCTCCCCTAAGCCCCTGAAGTTGCCGGTATTTTGATCTGGCCCGCTTCGCGGCCGGCTGCTAGGTCTTGCCGTGAGGGATGGTGTGCAGCGTAGCGCCCGTCCGTTTCACCGCTTCCCGACGATCGCCCCGCACCGCAGCGGTGTTTCAGATCCCTTGCCGAAGGGACGGGCGAAACGTCGGACAGCCTACACCCTCATCCATGGCGCGGCATCGTGGCCGGCCATCCCAAACCCTTAGTCGGGTCGCGCCGTTCGCGCGCGCCCGAGACCCAAGCAGGACCAACCGGAGCCCCGACCGATGCCGCCGCTCAAAGCCACGAGAATCGACCTGTTCAGCTTCAAGACGCCGCAGATGCGCGCCTTCCACCTCACCTGGTTGGCGTTCTTCGTGTGCTTCTTCGCCTGGTTCGCGACCGCGCCGCTGATGCCGATCATCAAGACCGACCTCGGCTTCAGCGCCGACCAGGTCTACAACATCACCATCGCGGGCCTGTTCGCCACCATCCTGGCGCGGATGATCGTGGGCCCGATGTGCGACAAGTACGGACCGCGGATCACCTACACGCTGATGCTGGCCCTGGGCACGATCCCCGTGTTCGGCATCGCGTTCGCGTGGGACTACACGTCCTTCCTGGTGTTCCGCCTGCTGATCGGCATCATCGGCGCGAGCTTCGTGATCACGCAGTACCATACGTCGGTGATGTTCGCGCCCAACGTCGTGGGCACCGCGAACGCCACGGTCGGCGGCTGGGGCAATGCGGGCGGCGGCGTCACCCAGACCATCATGCCGATGGTGGTGGTCGGGCTCGCGTCCTACGGCCTCAGCCAGACGCTGAGCTGGCGCGCGGCGATGATCCTGCCCGGCGTCCTCATGCTGGTGGTGGCCGTGCTCTACTGGACGCTCACGCAGGACACGCCGGCGGGCAACATCATCGCCCTGCGCCGGCAGGGCATCACGGTCGATTCCGGCAAGAAGGGCGGCTGGGACGTCATGAAGACGGCGGCCGGCAACTACCGCGTCTGGCTGCTCGCGGCCTGCTACGGCTCGTCCTTCGGCGTCGAGCTCTTCGTGCATTCCATCGCGGTCACCTACTACTTCAACCACTTCCACTTGAGCGTGGTGGATGCCGGCTACGCGGTCGGCGCCTTCGGCCTCCTCGCGCTGTTCGCCCGCGCGCTCGGCGGCCTGCTGTCGGACCGCGTGGCCCGCACCCGCGGCCTGGGCGGCCGCACCGCCCTCCTCGTCGGGTTGCTGATGGGCGAAGGCGTCTTCCTGGTCGGGTTCTCGCAGTCCGACACTGTCGCCCTGGCGGTCGGCGCGATGATCGTGTTCGGCCTGTTCACCCACATGGCCTGCGGGTCGCTCTACGCGCTGGTGCCCTTCGTGGACCGCAAGGCGCTGGGCGGGGTCGCGGGTATCATCGGGGCGGGCGGCAACATCGGCGGCGTCTTGGCCGGCTTCCTGCTCCGCGGCCTCGGCAACGTGCAGGAATGCTTCCTGATCCTGGGCTGCGCGGCCGTGGTCTGCGCCTGCGGGGCCGCGGTCATCCGCTTCTCGGTGGCGCACAAGCAGGCCGAACAGGCGCTCTACGACGAGGCGGTGGCGCAGCGCCGGGCCTCCATGGGCCTCGCGGCGGGGTCTTCGCCCGCCCTGGCCTGAGACGAGAATGGCGGGCCGTCGGCGATCCGTCGCCGGCGACCATCCCGAGGCCGGTCGATCCAAACGAAAACGGCCCGATGCATCGCACCGGGCCGTAAGCTATTCCGGAGGTCGTGACCCCGCAGACGCCCTACTGGGCGTCCTGGTCGTAGGCATAGCCGCCGGACTGGGCCGTGTAATTGCCGTCGGCGTCGACCGCGTCGGGCTTGCGGGGGGCGTGCAGCGCCACGTTGCTCGGGTGGGCATTGCCCAGCACGATAACCTTGGTGCCGATCGGGATGCGGTTGTACAGGTCGAGCACGTCCTGGTTCATCATGCGGATGCAGCCCGACGACACGCTGGAGCCGATCGAGTAGGGCTCGATGGTGCCGTGGATGCGGTAGAGCGTGTCGTGGCCGTTCTGGTAGAGGTACATGGCCCGCGCGCCCAGCGGGTTGCCGGCGCCGCCCGCCATGCCGAGGCCGCCCGACAGCTGGCTGATCACCGCCTTGGTGTGGGGGTCGCGCGCGATCATCTCCTTGGGCGGGTACCAGTCCGGCCATTCGCGCTTGGCCTGGATCTGGGCCACGCCCGACCACAGGAAGCCCTCGCGGCCGACGCCGACGCCGTAGCGGATGGCGCGGCCGTCGCCGTTGACGACGTAGAGGAAGTGCTTCTCGGGATCGATGATGATGGTGCCGGGCGCCTCGGCGCTATCGTAGGGCACGACGGTGCGCAGGAACTGCGGCTTGACGCGGCGGATGTCGATGGGCGCGACCGCGAAGGGCTCGCCGTCCACCGCGGCGTAGCTGGCCTGCGGATCGAAATAGGCTTCCTGGGCCACGGCGCTCAGGGGAGCGAGGGCCGCACTCCCGAGCAGGAAGGCGGCGCCCGCCAGGACGCTCCGGCGGTTGGGACTGGACATGGGGTTCGAGAGCTCCGGTCGAGAACGGGACGTTCGTCAGCAGCAAAACACGTTCGAGCCATCTTGGATCGGGCAGCATCGCGGGTTCGACGCGTTTGTCCGGCGCCTGTGTCGCGCGGGCAACGCTCGCTCCCGTCACGTCCTCGTCGGGTCCGCGCGCCGCCCCTGGCACAGCACCACGGGGGGCGACAGCGCGCTCGCGAAGCCGTAGCCCTGGTAGACGATCGCGTTGGCGACGCCCGGCGCCAGCAGGAACGAACCGTTCACCACGCTCGCGCCGTTGGTGGCGCTCAGCAGCGTCCAGCTGAAGGTGCAGACCTGCGCGGGCGCCCGCGCGTCGAGGTGGCTGCACAGCAGTTCCGCGCCGCCCGCGAGCGCGAACCCGTCACAGGAATACACGGGGGCCGCGGCCGCCGAACCGGCCGCCGAAACCAGGACGGCGGCGAGCACCAGGCCGCCGAGCGATCCTCGATCCACCACCCTCGCCATCTGCGCCGGCCCTTGCAACGTCTTTAGGAAATGCTTACACCAACATCATACGCTTATACATG
Source organism: uncultured Lichenihabitans sp. (assembly GCA_964243405.1). Classification (GTDB taxonomy): domain Bacteria; phylum Pseudomonadota; class Alphaproteobacteria; order Rhizobiales; family Beijerinckiaceae; genus Lichenihabitans. The sequence goes on from CAXTFJ010000084.1 coordinate 18,141, forward strand.
ATTGATGTCGCTACGATAGCGGATGCTTCTACCGTTTCGCGCCGTCGAGGTCAGGGGTCGCCGCATGTCCTTCAACGCCGCGCTGCTGGGTGCCCTGGTCCACGACGTGGCGCGCCTGTGGCGCAAGCGATTCGAGCAGCGCGCCGCGACGCTCGGCTTCACGCGCTCGCAATGGCAGGTGCTGGTGTTCCTGTCGCGCAACGAGGGCATCCATCAGGCGGGCCTGGCCGAGATGATGGAGGTCGAACCCATCACCCTGGTCCGCATCCTCGACCGGCTGGAAGCGCGCGGGCTCGTCGAGCGGCGGCAGCACCCGAAGGACCGGCGCGTGTGGCTGCTCCACCTGACGCCCGCCGCCCACCCGAGCCTGTCGCTGCTGCTGCGGATCGGCGACGCCGCGCGGGCCGAGGCGCTGGCGGGCCTGTCGGCCGACGACCAGGAACGGCTGGGCACCGTGCTCGGCCGCATGAAAACCAACCTGGTGGAGGCCTGCGCCCTGCCGGTCATCGACGACGAGGCGAACCATGGCTGAGGGACTGGCCCGCCATCCGGGCGACGACGAGCGCGTCGACGTCACGGACTTCGACGACACGAGGCACCCGAGCCGATCCGCGGCGACGCGCCCCGCGCACCCCGAAGCGCGCCGGGCCGAGCCGGAGCTGCCCGTGCTCGACCCGCCGCAGGCGGTGCCGCCCGAACCGATCGCCCCCGCGGCGCCCGCGACCGCGGCGGAACCGCTCCCCTCAGCCCCGCCGGCGGCGCCCAGGCGCAGGCGCGGCGTGGCGCGGCCCCTGCTGTTCGCGCTGCTGCCGGTCGCGCTGGTGGCAGGCGGCTACGCCTACGTCACGGGCGGCCAGGTGATGTCGACCGACAATTCCTACGTGCAGGCGCAGACCATGGG
>CAXTFJ010000084.1:19051-20175 GCA_964243405.1 uncultured Lichenihabitans sp.
TGTCGGGGACCGTGGCGGCCGTGGAGGTTCGCAACAACCAGCATGTCGCCAAGGGCCAAGTGCTGTTCCGCCTAAAACCCGACTCGTTCCAGATCGCGCTCGACGGCGCGGTGGCGCAGCTCGGCACGGTGCGCAACCAGGTCCTTACCCTCCAGGCCTCCTACAAGCAGTCGGTCGCGCAGATCGAGCAGGCCGAGGCGGACGTGCCCTATTTCCAAACGAGCTTCCGGCGGCAGCAGGACCTGATGACGAGCTCGGTGGCCTCCAAGGCCATCTTCGACCAGGCGCAGCACGACCTCACCGCCGCGCAGCAGCGGCTGCTCGTCGCGCGGGCCACCGCGCAGAGCATGCTGGCGCAGCTCGGGAACGACGCGGACCAGCCCGTGGGGAAGAACCCCTTCTATCTGCAGGCTCAGTCGGCGGTCGACAACGCCCGGCGCGACCTGAACGACACGGTGGTGCGCGCACCCTTCGACGGGGTCGTGACCAACGTGGATGCCCTGCAGGTCGGCGGCTACCTCCCCGCCGCGCAGCCCGGCTTCAGCCTCGTGTCCGACACGGACCTGTGGGTGGACGCGAGCCCCAAGGAAACCGAGCTCACCTGGGTCAGGGTCGGCCAGACCGCGACCGTCACCGTCGACACCTACCCGGGCGTGACCTGGCAGGGCACGGTGGACAGCATCAGCCCGGCCTCGGGCGCGAGCTTCGCGCTGCTGCCCGCCCAGAACACGACCGGCAATTGGGTGAAGGTGGTCCAGCGCATCCCCGTAAGGATCAGGCTCGCGCTCGATCCCGGCAAGCCGCCGCTCCGGGTCGGCATGAGCGCGGTGGTGGACGTGGAAACCAACCACGCCCGCGGCCTGCCGCAGATGGTGGTCGACCTGCTCGACCGCGCCGGCCTCCACCATGGCTAGCGCGGCGGCCTCGGCGGGGGCGTTCCCGATCGTCCCCAACCGGGGCGCCATCACGGCCTGCGTGATCCTCGCCACCATCATGCAGGCGCTCGACACCACCATCGCCAACGTGGCGCTGCCCTACATCCAGGGCAGCGTTTCGGCCAGCTCCGACCAGATCAACTGGGTGCTGACCTCCTACATCACCGCGGCCGCCATCATGACGCCGCC
>CAXTFJ010000085.1:0-19740 GCA_964243405.1 uncultured Lichenihabitans sp.
ACATCGCGACGTTCGACCCCCGTCGCGCCACCGCCACGTGCGCCGCGGCGGACCGCAGGAGGAACAGGGATGGCGTCCGCGACATGGTCCACCCCTCCACGAGGCCCGCCCGCATCGGACGCACCCTGCGAGCGCCGTCAAGAGGGGGCGCCAGCGCCTGTGACGAAGCGTCAGTGTGGGGCGCGACTGTCGCGGCGTTGGAACGGGTCCACTGCGGTGTGGTCCGCACGCGGACACGTCGGAACTCTCGGGTGGGCGGCAGGCCGCACCCTCCGTCGCCGCATGCGAGGTCCGTCGGCGTACGCGACGTCTTTGGCTCGTGTTGTGACCTGAGCGACCCTTGGTGGGTCGCCGCACGGCCCGTCTTGGGTTCCGCCAGATCATCGGTATGGTGCGACATTGGGATGGGCGTTTGCGCCGCCTCGCTTTGATCTCGACGTCATTGCTTACGAGCCAGCAAAAGCGTCTCCACTCTCCAAGAGACAATCCTGGGAAAGGTGTTCCGATGATCGCCCTGTCGAATGCCACACTCTCGCGATTGCCGCGCGCCATCGCGATCCCGACTTACGACAGGCGCGCCCTCCGCACCGGCTTCGTCCACTTCGGCGTCGGCAACTTCCATCGGACGCACCAGGCTCTCTACGTCGACGCGTGCCTGCACCGCCCCGGTAACGAAGCGTGGGGGATCTGCGGGATCGGGCTGACCGATGGTGCCGCCGCGCGCGCCAAGGCGGAGGCCTACAGGGCCCAGGACGGCCTTTACACCGTCACCGAGTTCTCCCCTGACGGCCAGGTCTCGATGCGGGTGGTCGGGGCCATGGTGGACTACCTCCACGCCCCCGCCGCCCCCGCCGCCGTTCTCGACCGGTTGGCTCATCCCGACACCCGCATCGTCACCCTGACCATCACGGAAGGGGGCTATAATCTGGACGAGAGGAGCGGCGCGTTCCTGCTCGGTGCGCCCGACGTCGTCCACGACCTGTCGGGTGGGCCACCACGGTCCGTGTTCGGTTTCGTGGTCGAGGGCCTGGCACGCCGCAGGGCCATGGGACTGCCCGGCTTTACGGTCGCGTCGTGCGACAATCTCAGGGGCAATGGCGACACGGCCCGCACGGCCTTCACGGCTTTCGCCCGAGCGCGCGACCCCGCTTTGGCGGCCTGGATCGACCGCGAGGTCGATTTCCCGAACAGCATGGTGGACCGCATCGCCCCCCAGGTTCCCGATGCGGAGCGGACCAAGCTCAACGCGCTCAGCGGGATCGACGACCTGCTGCCCGCCAAGGCGGAAAGCTTCAACCAATGGGTGGTGGAGGACCGCTTCCGGCAGGGACGGCCGCCGCTCGGCGACGTCGGCGTCCTCTTCCGCGATGACGTGGCGGCCTACGTGGCCGTCAAGGGCCGGATGATCAACGCGTGCCACATGCTGCTCGCCTACCCTTCGGTGCTGATGGGGGAACGCCTCGTGCACGAGGGTCTGCGCGATCCCCGCATGGTTCGCCTGCTGCTGACCTTCCTGGACCGGGACGTCCTCCCCTTCGTCGAACCGCCGCCGGGCCTGTCGCTCGACGGCTACGGCGCGATGATCATCGGGCGGTTCTCCAATGCCGCGATCGGCGACCAGCTCCTCCGCGTAGCGGGCGATGGCGCGGCCAAGCTGCCGATCTTCCACGGGAGGACGATCGCGACGCTGCTGGCGGCCGGCGCCGACCTCGCCCGGGAAGCCTTCCTGCTCGCCTGCTACGGCCGCTATCTCGGCGGACGCGACGACCACGGCGCGGCCTTTACCGTGTTCGAGCCGGGCCTGACCCCCGAAGACTGGGCCGCGATCCGGACGGAACCGGCCGGGGTGCTGCGCACAGCGCCCTTCGACGCCCTCGGCTTGGCCGAACACCCGGTGTTCCGACCGACGTTCGACCGCGCGGCGGCCGCCATCGCGACGCAGGGCGTATCGGCGACGCTGGACGACCTCCTGTCCTGACCGGGCGCGATGGCGCGATTAGTCGTTGCGGCGCGCGCGGGAGCAGCCGTAGTATCACTACAGGATCGAGCGGATGGGCGGCGCGCGTGCACCGTCCCCGACGTCGATCCAAAACAGAAGCGGGAAGCCGCGCGGATGATCGGGGAGGAGTGGGGCGATGAAGACGAAGACTTGGCTCGGCTTGCTGACCGGGGCGTTGCTCGCCTCGGCGGGTCCCGCCCTGGCGGCCGGACCCTTCGATGGGGTGACGGTCAACGTCATGACGCAGACGGGGGCGATCCAGGAGCCGCTGCAGCGCCGCGCCCCTGACTTCGAGAAACTGACGGGCGCCAAGATCAACATCATCGCGGTCCCCTTCTCGGACCTCTACCAGAAGGTGCTGACCGACTGGGCGAGCGGTACGAATTCGGTCGATGCCGCTGTGTTCGCGCCGCAGTGGCTGGTCGATTACGCGGCGGGCGGCTACCTCGAGGACCTGACCGGCCGGATCGCCCAGGACAAGGCCATCCAGTGGGCCGACATCGCCCCGTTCTTCCGCGACTTCTCGTCCAACTTCGGCGGCAAGACCTACCTCGTGCCGTTCGACGGCGATTTCCACATGCTCTACTATCGCACGGACGTGCTGGAGAAGGCGGGATTGAAGCCGCCCACCACGTGGGACGAGTACCTCGCCGTTGCCAAGGCGCTGAATGGCAAGGATTTCAACGGCGATGGCCAGAAGGGCTACGGGTCCTGCATCGCCAAGAAGCGCAACGCGCAGAGCTACTGGTTCGTGACCGACTTCGTCAGCTCGATGACGCAGGCCAAGGGCACCAGCCAGGGCACCTTTTTCGACACGCGGGACATGAAGCCGCTCGTCGACAACGAGGCCTTCCGCAAGAGCCTCGAGATCCTGAAGGAGACCGGCAAGTACGGGCCGCCCGATGAGCTCAACATGGACGTCAGCGACACGCGTCCGCTGTTCGTGTCGGGCAAGTGCGCCCTCAACATCGACTGGGGCGACGTCGGCGTGCTCGCCATCGACCCCAAGACCTCCAAAGTCATCGACAAGACCGGCGCCATCATCACGCCCGGCAGCAAGCAGGTATTGAACTGGGACACCGGCAAGCTCGAGGCCTGCACCAAAGACAGCTGCCCCAACGCGATCGACGGCGTCAACCACGCGCCGTTCGCGGCTTTCGGCGGCTGGAGCGGCGGCATCAACGCCAAGGCCGACCCCAAGGTCAAGGACGCGGCCTACGCGTTCTTTTCCTACATGTCGCAGCCCGCGCAGTCGGGGGTCGACGTCACCATCGGGGCGACCGGGTTCAATCCCTACCGCACCTCGCAGCTCAGCTACAGCCAGGCCTGGAAGGCGGGCGGGATGAGCGAAACGGCGGCCGGGTTCTATCTCGGGGCCATCAAGGACAGCCTCAACAGCCCCAACATGGTGCTCGACCTGCGCATCCCGCAGAACCAGCGCTACCAGCAGGTGGTGCTCGACGAGGCCGTGGCGCGTTTCCTGGCGGGTGAGATCGACGAGGACGCCACCGTGAAGGCGATCGCCGACGGGTGGAGCGACCTCAACGAACAGATCGGCAAGGACGATCAGCTGAAGTTCTACAAGGGAACCCTCGGGGTGCAGCGCTGATCCCCAGCGTGGCCCCCGGCCTCCAGCAGCGGCGCGCGACCGTGCGGGCCGCTCTTTGACCCGATCTGCCTCAGCCGAGAGCCGGACCGGCGAGTGGCTCGACCGCAACAGCGGCCGGCTCATGGTGCTGCCGACAGTTATCATGCTGCTCGTCTTCGCCATCTTCCCGCTGATCGTGTCCGCCTACCTGGCGCTGTCGCGGTTCGCGCTCGCGGCAGGCAGCTTCAAGCTCACCTTCGTGGGAGACTACAACTTCAAGCGCCTGCTGGTCGGCGTGCAGCAGTACCATCTCGTGGGCACCTTCAAGCCCATGGGCCCTGGGGAATGGGCCGTTCTCGCCGTGGCCGTTGTCCTGCTCGCCCTGTGGCTGGTGCGGTTCTGCCTGGGCGGCTTCGGCCCGGTCGGGTTCGCGGGCCGCCTCATCGCCGCGGCGCTCGCCGTCGCGGTCCTCTACGCGGCACTGGGGACGAGCGTGGCGGGGGGCGTGCCCGGAACACTGCTCACGACCCTGCTCTACGTCGTCGTGGGCGTGCTGATCCAGTTCACCCTGGGCTTGGGGCTCGCCCTCCTCTGCGCCCAGCCGATCCGCGGCCGCAACGCCTTCCGGCTGATCTTCTTCGTGCCCCTGATGGTGACCCCTGTCGGCGTCGCCTACATGTTCCGCATGCTGGCGGACATGCAGAAGGGCCCCTTCGCGCCGCTCAGCCACCTGTTCGGGGTGGCGACCTGGTCCTGGGCCGAACAGGCCTGGTCGGCGCGCCTGATGGTCCTGGTCGGCGACAGCTGGCAGTGGATCCCCTTCATGTTCATCGTGCTGCTCGCCGCGATCGAGAACCAGCCGCGCGACCAGGTGGAGGCCGCGCACGTCGACGGCGCCGGCCCCTGGCAGATCTTTCGGGACATCACCTGGCCCGCCATCGCGCCGGTCGCCGCGACCGTCGTGCTGATCCGGCTGATCGAGGCGTTCAAGATCATCGACATGCCCAACGTGCTGACGGCGGGGGGACCGGGCCTCGCCACCGAGTCGCTGACCCTGCACGCCTTCATCGCGTGGCGCACGCAGGACCTCGGCGGGTCGGCCGCGGTCGGCTACGTCCTCCTGTTCGTGTCCACGGTGACCTGCGTGTCCTTCTTCAATTTCGTCGTGCGGCCCGCGCGGAGGTTCCAGTGACGTCGGGATCGGACGCGCGGCCGCTCTTGCGCCGATTGTTCGAGCCCCCCAGTCTCGACGCGATGGCGCCGGTCCCCAAGGTGCTCACCTACCTGGTCCTGGCGGCGTGGACGCTGGTGGTCGTGTTCCCGCTCTACTGGGTAGCCGTCACCTCGTTGAAGATCGAGGTGCAGGTGGACAGCGGTCCGTTCTACATCCCCTTCGTCGACTTCCACCCGTCGCTCGACGCGTGGACGTTCATGCTGGTGCGCAACAATACGTTGTGGCCCTACGCGAACTCCATCATCGTCGCCCTGGCGAGCACCGTCCTCGCCGTCCTGATCGGCTCGCTGGCCGCCTACGCCCTGGTCCGCATCCAGTTCCGGGTGAAGATCGCCGCGGTGCTGACCTTCATTGCGGCCGTCGCGGCAACTATTGTCGCGGTGGCCGGCTTCGCGGTCCCCTGGCCGATCGCGGTGGTGGCGGCGGTCGCCCTCTTCGTCCTCGCGCTGTCGACGGTCGTGCGGAGATTCCAGGCGGCAGTGGGTAACAACGACATCGAATTCTGGATGATTTCGAACCGGATCATGCCGCCCATCGTGGCCGTGCTGCCGATCTACATCATGTTCCAGCAGGTCAAGCTGCTCGACACGCAAATCGCCCTGATCTCGACCTACACGGCCGTCAACCTGCCGATCGTCGTCTGGCTGATGCGCGACTTCTTCGCCGGCATCCCGATCGATCTCGAGGAAAGCGCCGAGATCGATGGGGCGTCCAAGTTCCGCGTGTTCTTCACCATCGCGCTGCCGCTGGTCCGCTCCGGGCTCGCGGCGACGTTCCTGCTGATCCTGATCCTCGCCTGGAACGAGTACCTCCTCGCGCTCTTCCTTTCCAACGCCAAGGCGCAGACCATGCCGGTCCTCGTTTCGGCGCAGAACACGACGCGCGGGCCTCAATGGTGGGACATGTCGGTGCTGATCGTCATCATGATCGCGCCGGTGATCGCGGTCGCGAGCCTGCTGCAGAAGCACATCGCGCGCGGCCTGCTCGTCGGAGCCGTGAAGGGGTGAGCCGGTCATGCGCGTGAGGCTGGACGACGTCCACAAGGCTTTCGGGCCCGTCGAAGTCGTCAAGGGATTGACGCTCGACGTTCAGGACGGCGAGTTCCTGGTGCTGCTGGGCGCGTCGGGCTCGGGCAAGACGACGGCGCTCCGCATGGTCGCCGGGCTCGAATCCATCACGTCGGGCCGCGTGCTCATCGGCGACCGCGACGTCACGGGCGTGCTGCCCAAGTACCGCGACATCGCCATGGTGTTCCAGTCCTACGCGCTCTATCCGCACAAGACCGTCTTCGCCAACATCGCCTACCCCTTGACGGTCCGGAAGCACCCGCCCGCGGAGATCGATGCCGCGGTCCGCGAGGTGGCCCGCCAGGTCCAGCTCGATCCCCTGCTCGACCGATACCCGCGCCAGCTGTCGGGCGGACAGCGCCAACGCGTCGCTCTGGCGCGCGCCATCGTGCGCCGGCCCGCGGCCTTCCTGATGGACGAACCCCTGTCGAACCTCGACGCCAAGCTGCGCGGCCACATGCGCGCGGAGCTCAAGCACATGCAGGCGGAGCTCGGCACCACCACGATCTACGTGACGCACGATCAGGTCGAGGCAATGACGCTGGCGCACCGGGTGGCGCTGCTCGACCGAGGCATCCTGCAGCAGCTCGACACCCCGAGCGCGATCTACAACAGGCCCGCGAACCTGTTCGTCGCGGGCTTCATCGGGTCGCCACCGATGAACTTCATCAAGGGCGAGCTCACGGACGGTCGCTTCTCGGCGCGGGCGGGATCGTTCGGCACCGGTAGCCACGGCTCCGCCAAGTCGGCGACGGTCGGTGTCCGGCCCGAAGACTGCCGCCTCGTCGCTCCCGACCGACAGGGCGTGATCTCGGGGGAGATCTACGCGACGGAACTCATGGGCGACCACACGCTGGTCACCTGCCGGTGCGGCGACGCGCTGATCGCCGTGAAGGCGGACAAATCCCTCACCGGATCGATCGGCGAAGCCGTCAGCATCGGTTTCGATCAGGCAGCTCTTCACATCTTCGACGGCGGGACGGGCGCGCGCATTACAGAGAGAGTCTGATTTGCCGATCCGCATGGAACGTGGACAGGCGAGCGAAATGTCGGGCGGCCGATTCTCAGCAAGCTCCGGTTGTTGCCCGGGTTGACCTCCGGTCCCACTTCGGCCGGTTTCGGGTCAAAGCGAAACCGATGTCACGCGTGCTCTTGCCTGTGACAATGCTCGAACGGACGTCTGCTCCAGCAGCTCCATGACGAGCGTCTCGCTCGCGACGGTGCCGCGCCGAACGGGCTGGTTGCGGCCATGCGGCAACCGTGGCCGATTGCTCGCCTTTGCCGGGCGGAGATTTTGTTGCCCGTCACCATCCTGATCCCGTACGGCAACAGCCCCGAGAAGAACGCCGCGATGCGCGCGCTTGGTCGAGCATGGTGCGGATGCCGACGCCGCACGCGAAAAGGCGAACTGGCTGGCCGAGGAGAGCGGCCTCTGGTTCACGCCGTCGGTCCACAGTGACCTGATGTGGGAATCGCCACCTCAGCTATGCGAGAGGCTGTTGCAATTCGCAAAGCGCGCCCCCGCAGGTCGGGGACCGGGACGGCGGCCAACAGGCCCTGCGTGTAGGGGTTTCGCGGGGTTTCGAACACGGCGCGGCGCGAACCCGTTTCGACGAAGGCGCCCGCCCGCATCACCGCCACGCGGTGGCTCATGCGCTCCACCACGGCCATGTCGTGCGAGATGAACAGGTAGGCGAGGCCGAGCGACTCCTGCAATTCGAGCAGGAGGTCGAGCACCCGGACCCGCACGGACACGTCGAGCGCCGACACGCTCTCGTCGGCGACGATCAGCTTGGGTTCGAGCGCGAGCGCGCGGGCGATGCAGATACGTTGCCGCTGGCCGCCGGAGAACTCGTGGGGGTAGCGGCTGGCGTGGTCGGGGCTGAGGTGGACGCGGCGGAGCAGCTCCGCCACCCGCTCGCGCCGGTCCGCGCGCCGTCCGATGCCGTGGATCGCGAGCGGCTCCGCGATGGCGGCGCCCACCGCCATGCGCGGGTCGAGCGAGGCGTAAGGGTCCTGGAAGATCATCTGCGCGCGCCGGCGCACCGGCTTCATCTCGCGCCGCGACAGTCCCGCGATGGCGGTGCCGTCCACCACCACCTCGCCCGCGAAGGGCACCAGCCCCAGCACGGCCTTGCCGATGGTGGACTTGCCCGAGCCGGACTCGCCCACGAGTCCCAGCGTCTGTCCGGGCGCGATCTCGAACGACACGCCTTTCACGACGGAGGATGGCTTGCCGCCGCCCAGCAGCGCCGTCGAGCGCCCGTAGGTGACCTCCAGGTGCTTGACGAACAGCACCGGTCCCTTGTCGGCCGGGACCGGCGCGTCGCGGACGGGGGTGACGCACGGCGGCCCGTCCGTGCCGCGGAAAGCGCCGAGGCGGGGCACGGCCGCGAGCAGGTCGCGCGTGTACGGATCGCGCGGCCGCTCGAAGATGTCGAGCACGGGTCCCTGCTCGACGATCCGGCCCGCGCGCAGCACCGCGACCCGGTCCGCCATCTCGGCCACCACGCCCATGTCGTGGGTGATGAGCAGGATGGCGGTGCGGAACTCGCGTTTCAGCTCGCGCATCAGCGTCAGGATCTGCGCCTGGACGGTGACGTCGAGCGCGGTGGTGGGCTCGTCGGCGATCAGCAGCCTGGGGCGGCACGACAGCGCCATGGCGATCATCACGCGCTGGCGCATGCCGCCCGAAAGCTCGTGCGGGTACTGGCCCAGGCGGCGCGCGGCCTCGGGGATGTGCACCGCATCCAGCATCGTGCGGGCGCGGGCCGCGGCGGCGCCCTCCGCCCCGTGCGCGCGGATGGCTTCGACGAGCTGCGCCCCCACCGTCATCACCGGGTTGAGCGAGGTCATCGGCTCCTGGAAGATCATGGCCACCTCGCCGCCCCGGATGGGGCGGAAGGCGCGATCCGACAGCGTGGTGAGGTCGCGGCCCGCCAGCCGGATACGGCCGGCGGTCTGCCGAAGCGAGGTGCGGGCGAGCAGTCGCATGATCGACAGCGCGGTCAACGACTTGCCGGAGCCCGACTCGCCCGCCAGGCACACCGTCTCGTCGCGCCCGATCGTCAGGCTGACGTCGTCCAGCACGCGCCTGAGCCCCTGCGGGGTCCGGGCGTCGATGCAGAGCCCGTCCACGGCGAGCAGCGGGTCGGCGAGGTCGGGCCTGGCCTCGCGGACGGCCTGGTTCACGCCAGGACGAGGCGCGGGAAGTAGAAGGACACGACCCAGTTTGGCTGGTCGACGATCTCGCTGATGCGCAGGTCGCCGCACACGGAGCAGAGCATGTAGGCGTCGACCGGCGACAGGCCGTGCTCGGCGCCGAGCAGGTCGATCATGCGCGCGACGCTCTCCCGCGCGGCCGTCATCAGGTCCGGCCCGATCCCGGTGGTGGCTTCGTAGCCTTTGCCGTCGAGGTGGCGGGTGACGGGGCCGTCGGTGGTGAAGCGCGGGCTCTTGAGATTCGCGCCCTTGACGAGGTCGAGCGTGGCCTCGACCTCCATCTGGCTCTCGATGGCGGTGCCGCACACCTCGCCGTCGCCCTGCGCGGCATGCGTGTCGCCGATCGAGAACAGCGCGCCTTCCACCTCCACGGGCAGGTAAAGAATTGTACCCGCAGACAGGTCGCGGATGTCGAGGTTGCCGCCCACCTGGCGCGGCGGCACAACCGAGTGCAGGCCGGGCTCGGCGGGCGCGACCCCGATCGTCCCCGCGAAGGGCTTCAAGGGCACTCGGCCTTTCGGGCCGTAGAGCGCGGGCGCCATCGAAGCGGGATCGTAGGTCCACACGTGCAGCGCCGGCTCGGTGAACTGGTCGGCGAGCAGGCCGAAGCCGGGGATGACCGCGGTCCAGCCCACCCCGGATGGCACGAAGCGCCGGATCGTCACCTTGAGGGCGTCGCCCGGCTCCGCGCCCTCCACGTAGACGGGACCCGTGACGGGATTGACCCTGCCGAAGTCGAGCGTGCCCACCTCCGCCACGGTCGAGTCGCGGCCGAGCTGGCCGCCGGACGAGTCCAGGCACTCGAAATGGATCGTCTCGCCCGGCCGGGCGTGGAGCGCGGGCGGGAAGTCGCGGTTCCAACCGAAATTATGCCGGGCGCGGTGGATCGTGTGATCGCAGGCGACGCACATGGGCTCAGCTCTCGTGTTCGCGGGCGGGCGCCCGTCTTCCGCGTCGCGGCAAACGGGCGCCGTCTCGCGTCAGCTCTTGGCCCAGATGTAGGGGTAGTCGATCACCTGCGTCGGATCGATGTAGAGCTGGTCGACCCCGCCCATGCGCTTGGATTTCGCGACCACGCGGCGCTCGTTGAACACGGGCACCCACGGGGCCTGCTGCGCCTGGATGTCGGTGAAGATCTGCTTCCACACCGCGTAGCGCGCGTCCTTCTGCGCGGGGGACGACATGGCGTCGGCCTTGGTGCCGCGGTCCTCGAACGACTTGTCGCACATCCACGTCCAGTTCCAGCCGCCCTGGGTGGCGCCGCCGCAGCCGAGGATCGGCCCGTAGAAGTCGCTCGGGTCAGGGAAGTCGGCGATCCAGCCCATGCCGCCCGACCAGATGAGCGGGGCCGTGCCCTTGGTGCCGCCCGCCGAGATCACCTGCGCCTGGGCGAGCGAGCGGATCTCCGCCTTGATGCCCACGGCCGCGAGGTCCTGCTGGATGGCCTGCGCGATGCGCGGGTTGGGGTCGGCGTTCATGGTGTAGAGCTCGGTCGCGAAGCCCTCGGGGACGCCGGCCTCCTTGAGCAGCGCCTTGGCCTTGGCGACGTCGTAGGAATAGCCCTTGTAGCCGTCGTCGTAGCCGGGCATCAGCGGCGGCAGCACCTGGGTGGCGGGCGTGGCGCGGCCGTTGATGATGCGGATGATCCGCTCCTTGTTGATCGCCATGTTGAGCGCCTGGCGCACGCGGACGTCGTCGAACGGCTTCACGGTCGTGTCGATCGTGACGTAGCTGGTTTCCAGCTGCCCGCGATCGACGATGTCGTCGGCCATGGCGGGATCGTTCTTCATCTTCAGGTACTCCGCGGGCGGGATACCGTCGCCCGCGATGTCGACCTCGCCCTTCTGCAGCCGCAGGATGTTGACCAGCGGCTCCTGGCCGATCTCCACCGTGAAGCCGTCGAGGTTGGGGCGGGGGCGGAACCAGTCCGGGTTGCGCTCGAACACGAGTTTCTGGCCGACCGTCCATTCCTTGAGCTTGAAGGCGCCCGACCCGACCGGGTGCTTGCCGAAGTCGCCGTTGGCGGCGTCCACCGCCTCCTTGGGCACGACGGAGGCGAAATCGAGCGCCAGGACGTTGAGGAAGGTGGCGTCGGGCTGGCTGAGGTGGAAGCGAACCGTGCCCTCGTCCACCACCTCGATGCCGCTCATGGTCTCGGCCGAGCCGTCCGCCATCTTGTCGGCGCCCGCGATGGAGTGGAAGAAGCCCGCGCCCGGCCCCTGCGTCTTGGGGTTCGCGGCCCGCTCGATCGAGTATTTGACGTCCGCGGCCGTGATCGCGCGGCCGTTGGTGAACTTGACGCCGGGGTGGAGCTTGAACGTGTAGGTCAGCCCGTCGGGCGACACGTCGTAGCTGTCGGCGAGCGTCGGGATCAGCTCGGCGGTGCCGGGCTTGTAGTCCATCAGCCGGGAGAACAGGCTGTTGATCATCGACCAGTTCTGCCAATCGTAGCCGATGGCGGGGTCGAGGGTGGCGATGTCGTCCTTGTAGGTCACCACGATCGTGCCGCCCTGCACGGGCGCGTCGGCGCGTGCGATCCCTGCGCCACACAGGCTCGCGGCCACGGCCAGGCTAGCCGTCGTGCGCTTCAACCGGACCATGTCCATGATGTTTCCTCCTCGTCAGTGCCCGCGGATGCGCGGGTCGAGTATCGGGGCCGCGACGTCGGCCAGCAGATTGCCGCCCACGATGGCGACCGAGGACGTGAGCGTCACGCCCATGATGACGGGCAGGTCCACCTGCTGGATGGCCTGGAAGGCGAGCTGGCCGATACCGGGCCAGCCGTAGACGGCCTCCACCACCACCACGCCGCCCATGAACTGGCCGATGTCGATGCCGATCATCGCGACGATCGGCAGCAGCGCGTTGGGAAGCGCGTGGCGCAGCAGCACGCGCGCGTTCGACAGCCCCTTGGCGCGCGCGGTGCGGACGTAGTCCTGGTTCAGCACGTCGATCATGGCCGAGCGGACCATGCGGGCGTACCAGCCCGCACCGAGCAGCCCGAGCGTCAGGGCGGGCAGCACCGCGTGGGCCGGCGTGCCGAAGCCGCTCATCGGGAACCAGCCCAGCGTGGCGGCGAACACGTAGAGCAGCAGCAGCGCCACGATGAACTGCGGGGCCGACACGCCCACGAAGGACAGGGTCATCACGAGCCGGTCGACCGCGCCGTCACGCTTCACGGCCGCGAGCGTGCCGAAGGTGAGGCCGAGCGCCACTTCTACGAAGACGCCCCCCGACATCAGGATCAGGGTGGCGGGGATGCGGGCGAGGATCAAAGTCGCGACATCCGTACGCTGGATGTAGGAGCGCCCGAAGTCCCCCCGCGCCAGGCGTTCCACGTAGTGCAGAAACTGAAGCGCCACCGGCTGATCCAGCCCGAGCTGGTGGCGCACGTTGGCGATCATGCCCGCCGTCGCGCTGCGTCCCGCGATCATCGCGGCCGGGTCGGCGGGCAGTTCGTAGAGGAGCAGGAAGGTGATGGCCGCGACCCCGAGCAGGATGAGCGTCGCTCCGGCGAGACGCTTGAACAGGGCCCACGCCATCAGCCCCGCCCCCGCTGGGTCGGGTCGAGCATGTCGCGCAGCGCGTCGCCGAGCAGGTTGAAGCTCAGCGCGGTCAGCAGGATCACGGCGCCGGGAAAGAACACCAGCCAGGGTGCGGCCTGGAAGTAGCTCTGCGATTCGTAGATGATGTTGCCCCAGGACGGCTGCGGTGGCTGCACGCCGACGCCCAGGAAGCTCAGCGTGGCTTCCAGCAGCACGGTCGTCGCGATCCCCAGCGTCCCCCACACGATCGCGGTCGGCATCAGGTGCGGCGCGATGTGGTGGAGGAGGATGCGTGCCGAGCCCGCGCCCAGCGACCGCTCGGCCAGGATGAACTCGCGTTCCGCCAACCCGCGGGTTTCCGTGTAGACGATGCGGGCCACCTGCACCCAGTTCACCAGCGCGATCACCAGCGCGACGATCCACAGGCTTGGGTGGAGCAGCGCCGCAAGCACGATGGCGAGCAGCAGCGCCGGAAAGGCCATCATCAGGTCGGTGAAGCGCATCAGCACCGTCCCCACCGCACCGCGCCAGTAGCCCGCCACCAGGCCCACCCCGAGCCCGATCGCCACCGCGACCCCGTTCGCCACCAGCCCGATCACCAGCGACGTCCTCGCCCCGAACAGGAGGCGGGACAGCAGGTCGCGACCCAGCGTGTCGGTGCCAAGCCAATGCGGGGCCGCGGGCGGCAGGGGGGCACCATCGGGCGACAGGCCATCGAACGGCTGGTCGTCGGGCGAGAACGGCGCGAGCCAGGGCGCCAACACCGCGCAAGCGACCACGACCAAGATGACCAGCAAAGCTCCAGCGGCCAGCGGACGGTGGCTGAGCGGGCCGAGCCAGCGCATCAAACCGATCCGAAGGCCGTGAGATCAGGTGCGCCAGGACGCGTCATGACTATCCACCGGGACCGCGGACGGCAGGGTCCAATCACCGCCCATTAGCCAACGAGATCGCAAAACCTGTCAACGTCCTATTCTGTGCAGTCCGCACCGAGCGCGTGCGCTTAACTCCGGAATGCCGAGTTCTTGGGCAGGGCAGCGCCGACGACCGTCCTCCTGGCGCGGATCAAGTCCAGTCGGGCCATGATCGGTCGGAACTGGAGAGCTCCGCGGACGAGCACGTCACGACGCGCCAGTACAGCCGCCTCGTCGACGACCAGGTCGCGTTGGCCGGCCCGGACCCGGTTCGCCTACGGCACCCCCAGCCTGCGCCGGACGAAGATGGCGCTGGTCCACAAGCGCACGGGCAGCCTGCGGGCGTGCCAGTTCCTGCTCGGCCACCCGAAGCTGGAGAGCACCGTCGGCTATGTCGGCATCGAGGTGGACAATGCCCTGGCCTCGTCGGAGCAGACCGCCCGTGAGGAAGGCCGCGGCGGCCCCGCGCCACCGCGGGTGACCGAGTTGGGGTGGAAGGCTGCCGTTGGGATGGCGCCTCAAAGCCGACGTTCGCGTCGCGTCCGCTCCGGTCCCAGCTGTTTGCGCGCGGCAGTCCGTGAACCGACCGGCGCAGCCGTAAATCGAGCGCTGCCCGGCGCGTCGATGCGCCGGCACGCGGCGCTACGGGCGCGGGCCCTATCGCGCTGGCGCCGCACCCCGGACGTCGTGCTTTTAAGCGCTTGTTCTCGGGCAGCGTCATGAGCCCGTCGATGCCGAGCTGCCGGAAGAACGCCGTCTGCTTGGCGCGGTGCAGGGCGTTCAGCTCTTCGACGCCCTTCCGCTGGCCGTCGACGACGACGCGGGGCGGCCGCGTTCCGTGCGGCTTGGCCAGGACGTCTCGCACAGCTTCGCCGACCGCGGACACGTCGAGCGATCCGCCATTCGCCGCGTCGATCGCCTCCAGGCGGCCGCCGAGCGTGTCGATCACCCCCGGCAGGTCGCCGTACTGCACCACGACGGCGCCGTCGGCGGGCGCCTGGGCGTGCGCGAAGTGCTCGGTGCCGCTCGTGAAGGCGCCGGGTACGACGATGACGCTCTCGATCCCGAACCGGCTCACCTCGAAGCTCATGGCCTCGGCCAGCGCGTCGCCGGCCGCCTTGCTGGCCACGTAGGGCGCCATGAAGGGCTCGCAGATGGTGGCCGTCGTGCTGCCAATGTAGACCAGCACGCCGCGGCCCTGGCGGCGCATGGCGGGAAGCGCGGCGCGGTTGACGCGCAGCCAGGACACCGCGTTGATGTCGAGGATGCGGGCCAACTGCTCGGGCGTGAAGGCCTCGCCCATGCCGACCATCAGCATGCCGGCGTTGTTCATGACCACGTCGATCCTCCCCTGTTCGAAGAGGACCTGGTCCACGGCGGCCCGGCAGCTCGGTTCCGACAGGACGTCGAGGTCGACGACGCGCAGGTCGAAGCCCTCCCGCGCCGCCATCTCCCGCATCTGCGTGGCCCGCGCCCGGCCATGGTCCGCGCCGAGGCGCAGGCTGGCGTAGACGCAGTGCCCCGCCCGGGCCAGGACGGTCGCCACCGCCCGCCCGATGCCCGATCCCGCCCCGGTGACGAGGACGACCAACCTGTCCGTCATGACGATCTCCTCGCGCCCTCAGCCGATGCCGCCGTTGGCCCGCACGACCTGCCCGTTCACCCAGGCGGCCTCGGGCGAGGCGAGGAAGGCGACCACCTCGGCGATCTCCGGCGGCCGGCCGATCCGGTTCTGCGGCGCCATGCCGGCCAGGCGCCTGAGGTCCGCCTCGCTCTTGCCGGCCAGGAAGAGCTCCGTTTCCACCGGTCCGGGGGCCACGGCGTTCACCGTGATGCCCCGCGGCCCGAGCTCCTTGGCGAGCACGCGGGTGAAACCCTCCACCGCGCCCTTGGTGGCGTTGTAGAGCGCGTAGCCCGGAGCGTTCAGGGCCAGCGTCGTGGACGACAGGTTGACGATGCGCCCGCCCTCCCGCATCCGCCTGGCCGCTTCGCGCAGGGCGTTGAAGGTCCCGCGGACGTTGACCGCGAAGATGCGCTCGAACGCGGCGTCGTCCGCGTCGGCCAGCGGCCCGACGACAAGCACGCCCGCGTTGTTCACGAGCACGTCGACCTCGCCGAGGGCGGCTTCCGTTTCGTCGAACAGCCGGCGCGTGTCGGTCGCGGACGCCGCGTCGGCCCGCACCGCCCGCGCCCGGCCACCGCCCGCCTCGATTTGTCGGACGAGGTCGCCGGCGCCCTCCGCCGAGGCGACGAACGTGGCGACGACCGCGAAGCCGGCCGCGGACAGCCGCAGTGCGACGGCCTGCCCGATCCCGCGCGAGCCACCCGTGACGATCGCGACTTTGCCATTCCGACCAGTCATCGATGGCGACTTCCCTGCTGCTCATCGCCCGGAGGACGATTCTGCGGTCGGGATCAGGCTATTCCGCCGCCAACGCCCGAAACCAATCGATTCGGACTATGGGGAACCATCCACGGAGGTGATGTCGCTCGGCGCGAGGTCCCGGCCCCTCGCGGGGGCGCGTCAGTCCTAACCGAACAGCGAGGCGATGCAGTCGCGCAGCCACACCTGTGCAGGGTGGACGTCGTTGCGCCGATGCCAGGTCATGACGAAGGGCACGGGCTCGATCTCGACCGGCGGGTCGAGCACCGCGAGTTCGTCCTCGCGGCCCGAGCAGCCCACCACCCCCGCCATCAGGGTCGCGATCATGTCGGAGCGTGCGATCAGGGTGGGCGCGGCATACATCTGCGGCAGCGTCAGCGCGAGCCGGCGCTTGAGGCCGCGCTTGGCCAGCTCCGCGTCGACGCGACCGAAGCGCTCGTTCTCCGGCGAAACCAGGAGGTGCGAGAGGCCCAGGAAGGTCGACAGGTCGAGCGGCCCGTCCGCCGCCGGGTGACCGCGCCGGACCACGCAAACGAAGCGCTCCTCGAACAGGGGCCGGCTGAGGATCCGGCCCGCCGCGCCGGTCGGCGGCACGCCGACCGCGAGGTCCGCCTCGCCCGCGTCCAGCACCGACACGGCGTCGTCGCGGGCCGTGAAGCTGCGCACGCGGAGCGTGACGGCGGGCGCCACCTCGCGCAGCCGGGCCACGAGGCGGGGCAGCACCACGAAGGTCGGGTGCTCCGACAGGCCGAGCACGAAGGTCGCGGCCGATGTCTGGGGCTCGAACCGCCGGGTGAAGTCGAGCGTGCGCTGGATGTCGGCCAGCGCCCGGCCGAGCGGCTCGGCGAGATCCAGCGCCCGCGGCGTCGGTTGCAGGCCGGCGGAGCCGCGCACGAACAGCTCGTCCCGCAGCAGGGCGCGGAGCCGCGCCAGCGCCGCGCTCATCGCCGGCTGCGTGCGGCCGATGCGGGTGCCGGCCCGCGTGACGCTGCGCTCGGCCATCAGGGCGTCGAAGGCGACCAGGAGATTGAGGTCGATGCCGTGTAAATCCATGGGGTGGATGGGAAAGCATACGCACTATCGATTAGCAAGGGATCAGCCGGTCCTCCATGTCTCGGGCGTGACAAGCCTCGCAGCGCAGGAGCGGAGCGGATGGACGGCAACGAACAGGCAAAACGGGCGGACACCTTGACCGGCGACGAACGTCAGGTGCTGGAAACCTTCTACCGCGCCTTCGCGGGCGAGCCGGACCTGCTTAATCGGGTGGTGACGCCCGACTGGCAGGACATCCCGCTCGCCCCCGGCCAGGGTCACGGCCCGGAGGGGATCAAGCCGCTGATCCGCGCGCTCATGGCCGCCATTCCCGACGTCGCGATCACCGTCCACGACGCGATGAGCGACGGCCGCGGCCGGCTCGGGGTGCGCGCCGAGATCACGGGCACGCACACGGGCGAATGGTTCGGCATTCCCGCGACCGGCAGGCCGTTCCACGTCGCGCTGCACGAGTTCCACCGTATCGAGAACGGCCGGCTTACCCATACCTGGCATCTCGAGGACTGGTTCGGCTGGCTGAACCAGGTCGGCGCCTGGCCCGCCAACACGGAGACCGCACGATGAAAGCCGTCCGCATCGGCAGCTACAACGCCACGCCCGCCCTGGAGGACGTGCCGGCGACGACACCAGGCTCCGACGACGTGCTCGTCCGCGTCGCGGCCGCGAGCCTCAACCCGCTCGACGTGAAGCTGCAGAAGGGCTTCATGCACGACTTCTTCCCGCTTCCCTTCCCCTACACGATCGGAACCGACCTCGCCGGAACGGTGGAGGCCGTCGGCTCGACCGTGTCCGGCTGGAGCGCGGGCGATAGAATCGTGGCCCGCACCGACCCGACGGCGGGCGGCGCCCTGGCCGAGACGGCGGTGGTTCCGGCGTCCTACCTCGTCCGCCTTCCGCAGGCCGTTTCGGTCGAGGACGCGGCCGGGCTGCCGACCGCCGCGGGCACCGCGTGGCAGGCCCTGATCGACATGGCCGACCTGAAGCGCGGGCAGACCGTGCTGGTCCACGCCGGGGCGGGCGGGGTCGGCAGCTTCGCGATCCAGTTCGCGCGCCACGTGGGAGCCCGCGTGATCGCGACGGCGTCCGGCGAGGGTGTCGACATCGCCCGGCGGCTGGGCGCCGACCAGGTGATCGACTACCGCGCGGAGGATTTCGCGGCCAAGGTGTCCGACGTCGACGTCGTGCTCGACACGATCGGCGGTGAAACCCAGCAGCGCTCGTTCGGCACCATGCGCGCGGGCGCCGTGCTGCTCGCCACCGCCATGCCGCCCGACGAGGCGCTCGCCAAGGCCCACAACGTGACCGCGACCTTCGTCTTCCACCAGTCGAACGCCGCCCGGCTCGGCCGGATCGTGGCCGAGCTGGAGGCCGGCAGGATCAGGGTGCTCAAGGACCGGACCGTGCCGCTCGTCGACCAGGCCGACGCGTTCGACTACCAGGCCTCGGGCCGCGCCAAGGGCAAGATCGTCCTGACCGTGTAGCCGCCCGATACGGCGTTTGAATCGCGGTCCGACTGGGCCGTGATTTTTAGACGGCAAAGTTGACGGCCGCGCTCGGTGTTCGAATGCGCCGAGGTAGGCGTATCGCGCCGGCGGGCCTCGATCCAACGGCCAGCGGCGGACGAAGATGGCGCTGATGTTACTGGCGCGCAGGCGCCTGCTCGGCCAGTCGCTGGAAAGGTCTTGGCCAAAGGCAGTTGGCCACGGCAAACAGCTTGCCCGCAAGTCGACCTTCCAAGCTTCACACCTTGGATCGGCACCGACCGGATGGTCGGGTTGAACCTCGACCCACTCTTTCGCTGGCCTGACTGTCTGCAAATCGGCGACGAGCCAACGGCAGCTCCCGGCGCGACCCGAAGCATCTAGCCCCTCGAGCGGCCCGTCGCAGTGGGTAGCCCCGAGCTACTCCGCTAACGTCGAACCAGGCGCCTCATCGCGCGCTACGGTCCGCCTCCAGCGCCTTCACGCGCGCCTTGGTCATGGCGTACACGCAGTCACCAGAAACGGTGGGCTCGCCCGTACCGCCCAGCATGGATGTGCTCTGCAAGCTGCAGTCCTTGTCCCTGAAATCGATCCAGGCCTGCTCGGCCGCGATGAGGCGCTTCAGGATTTCGGCGTCGTCCTTGGCCTCGTCAGGCTCGGGATGCTTCAACGCATCGGTCCAGGCTTGGTAGACACTGTTCAGCCGAGCATCCGCAACGATCTGCGCGACGGAATCGCACGCCATGATATGCATGTTGCTGCTGTCTCTCGCCATGCAGGCTTTCAGCTTGGCATCGGCCGCGCTGAACTCCGACGAGGCCTGAGCCAGCGCCGGCCCGCAGCACAGAACGGTGAATGCGCCGATCAGAATGGATTTCATCATCGTCCCCCAGACCCCAAGGCGTGGCGTGCCCCGGGTGCTCGGGGTGTGACGATATATTGGACCATGGTCCATGATGGCCGCGAGCATGGATTGGCTCCGGTCCGAAAACTCGCCTCTCGAGTCGCCGCCCGTCTCCCCGGTGCCTTCAATCGCCCAA
Source organism: uncultured Lichenihabitans sp. (assembly GCA_964243405.1). Classification (GTDB taxonomy): domain Bacteria; phylum Pseudomonadota; class Alphaproteobacteria; order Rhizobiales; family Beijerinckiaceae; genus Lichenihabitans. Next base: position 19,527 of record CAXTFJ010000085.1, read on the forward strand.
GCTCGGCGCTTTCATCGATCGTGCGATCGAGGCTTTCTGCCACCGGGCGGACCGTCTCGCGACGCTCGCGTGTAAAAGTGACGAAGCGCGATCGCGACGCCAAACGGGTAAGGCCCTGCCGAGCGTCCTCAATCCGGCATCCTGCAATCCGTTCCGACAGGGAAGGCCGTCGCGGCGGGAACCGTCGCCAGCACCTCGTACCAGGCGTGCGGCT
>CAXTFJ010000086.1:0-18921 GCA_964243405.1 uncultured Lichenihabitans sp.
GTCATGGACCTCGCCTTCTCGCTCCTGCCGTCCGGCTTCGTGCGCTCGGTGGAAGGCGTGGATGTCCCGCAGGCCGGCAATCTCGTTGACTCGGGCCAGCTCGCCCTCGCCGGGACCGTCACGCCGCGCGGCGTCAATGCCTTCGAGGTGCGCCTGTCCGACGACGACGGTCATTTGAACGGTAACGAGGCCATCGTCCAGGCGCAGCCCTGGCTGGGCATCCCGATGACCGTCGACGGAGGTGCCCGGGCCGTTCTGATGGTTCGGCACGACGCATCCGGGACACAGCTGATCGCCCAGGCCTTCGCGTCCTGGAAGACCGGGGCATCGCAGGCCTCCATCCTGCCCGTCGGCGCCTTCCTGCCGCGCTCGTGATCCGCAGCCCGGGCGCGCGATGACGGTCGAGGCGACCGTCGGCTCGCCGTCCACCTCCCATCGTCGCGCGACCCTCGTGGCCCTGCTGGTGGCGGGCGCCTTCTTCATGGAAAACCTCGACGGCACGGTGATCGCGACCGCGATCCCGCGCATGTCGGAGACGTTCCGCACCACGCCCGCCGTCCTCGCGGTCGGCATGACGGCCTACCTCGTGACGCTCGCGGTCTTCATTCCGGCAAGTGGATGGGCGGTCGACCGTTTCGGCACGCGCCGGGTGTTCACGGGCGCCATCGCGCTGTTCACGCTCTCCTCGATCCTGTGCGGGTCGAGCGGCACGGCGACCGGCTTCACGCTGGCCCGCATCCTCCAGGGGTCGGCCGGGGCCATGATGACGCCGGTGGGCCGGCTGGCCGTGCTGCGCGGCACCGCCAAGCCCGATCTCATGCGCGCGGTCGCGACCCTCACCTGGCCGGGACTGGTAGCACCCGTGATCGGGCCGCCACTCGGCGGCTTCATCACCGACGTCGCGTCCTGGCGCTGGATCTTCTTCATCAACGTGCCCATCGGCGCCGTCGGGCTCGCGGGGGCGCTGTGGCTGCTGCGCGACGCGGGCGGTCACGAGCCCCGGCCGTTCGACGGGACGGGGTTCGCGTTGAATGGCCTCGCGCTCGGCGCCCTGCTGTTCGCCCTCGACGAGATCGGCCGTGACGGCGGCGACGGACGCTTGGCGCTGGGCTGCCTGCTGGCGGGCGCGGCGGCGGGGATCGCGGCGCTCCGCCACGCCCGCCGCGCCGCCCACCCGCTGATCGGCCTCGCGGCCTTCGCCGTGCCGAGCTTCCGCATCGTCATGGCGGGCGGGACCGCGTCGCGCACCGCCATCAGCACCATGCCGTTCCTGCTGCCGCTGCTGTTCCAACTGGGCCTGGGGCTGTCGCCCTTCGCGGCCGGGCTGTTCGTGCTGTGGTACGGGCTGAGCAACATCGGCATCAAGCCCGCGACCTCGTCCATCCTGCGCCGGTTCGGGTTCCGCTCCGTGCTGCTCGTCAACACGGTCGTGAGCGCCGCCGCGATCGGGGCCTGCGCGCTGATCGGCCCCGCCACGCCCGCCTGGATCGTGGTGATCCTGCTCGCGGGGGCGGGGGCGAGCCGCTCGATGCAGTTCACATCGCTCAACACGCTGGCCTTCGCGGACGTGCCGCCCGCGCTGACGGGTGCCGCCAACACGCTGTTCAACGTCTCGTTCCAGCTCGCCCTCGGGCTCGGGATCGCGTTCGGGGCCATCGCGCTCCGCGCCGCCCAGGTGGTCTTTCCCGCCGGGGGAGCCACGGGGCCCGTGGCGGCCTTCCGGGTCGTCTTTCTCGTGGCCGCGGCGGTCGAACTGCTGCCGCTGCTCGGCTTCGCGGCGCTCCGCCGCGACGCGGGCGCCGCGGCCAGCGGCCACCGGGCCTAGCTCCTTCGAACCGACCGCCATCGCGCCACGTCGAAGGGCCGTGCCGTTTACCCGGGCGTGACGCGCCCCGCCTCGACGCGCAGCCGCAGCGCGTCGCCGCCGACGTCCGCGAAGGCCGCGGGGTCCGCGCCCGTCATGAACACCTGTCCGCCGAGCGTCCGCGCCTGGTCGAACAGGGCGCGGCGGCGGCTGGGATCGAAATGAGCCGCGATCTCGTCGAGGAGCACGAGGGGCGCGAGGCCGCTGAGGGTGGCGACCAGCCGAGCCTGGGCCAGCACGAGCCCCACCACGAGCGCCTTCTGCTCGCCCGTCGAGGCCTGCGCGGCTTCGACGCCCTTGGGACCGTGCCACACCGAAAGGTCGCCCACGTGCGGCCCCACGGTGGTGCGGCCCGCGGCCGCGTCGCGGGCGCGATTGGCGCGCAGAAGGTCGCGGTAGCGATCCTCGACGTCCACGGCCGGTAGGGACGAGAGCATCTCCTCGACCTCGCCGCCGAGCGCCAGCGCGGCCCACGGGAAGGGCGAGGCCTCGTCCAGGGTCGCGGCGATCAGGGCGCTGAGCCGCGCCACCGCGTCGTGCCGCGCGGCCGCGACCGCCACCCCCAGGGACGCCACCTCGCGTTCCGCGGCCTCCGCCCAGGCGCGGTCGAGCGACCCCGTGCGGCCCTCCTCCAGGATGCGGTTGCGGTTGCGCAAGGCCCGGTCGAGGGCGCTGACGCGTGCCGCGTGGTCGGGGTCGACCGTGAGCACGATGCGGTCCAGGAAGCGGCGGCGCTCGCTCGCGGGCCCGGTGAACAGCGCGTCCATGGCGGGCGTGAGCCACACGATCCGCAGGTGCTCGGCGAAGGCCCGGGCGGAGGAGGCCGGAGCCCCGTCGATGCGGCAGCGCCGGGTGGTGGCGCCGTCGGCCAGCTCCGTTCCCGTGCCCAGGCGGCGAGCCTCCTCGTCGGGCGCCTCGCTCAATTCAATGGAGGCCGCCCAGCCGCCCGCACCGTCGCGCCGGGCGAGCTCGGTCCCGTCCGCGCGGCGCAGGCCGCGGCCCGGCGTGAACAGGGACAGCGATTCGAGCAGGTTGGTCTTGCCCGTCCCATTGTCGCCGGTCAGCACCACGACCGGCCGGTCGGTCGACACATCCAGGGTCGGGTAGGAGCGGAAATCCGCGAGCCGGATGCGCCGCACCAGCGGGCGGCGCGCGTCAGCGGTCACGGGCGGCAAGCCGGTTGTCCTGCGACCCGCCCTGGCGTGTTGCCTGAACGGGCCCTCACACCCGCATGGGCATCAGCACGTAGAGCGCGGGGGCGCCCTCGCGGTCCTGCACGAGCGTGGGCGAACCGGGATCGGCGAGCTTCAGGAGCGCCGTCTCGTCCTCGAGCTGCGCCGTGATGTCGAGCAGGTAGCGGGCGTTGAAGCCGATATCGAGCGGGGCCGCGTCGTACTCGACGTCGAGCTCCTCGGTCGCGAAGCCGGAATCGGGGTTGTTGACGCTTAGCGTCAGCTTGCCGTCCGCGAGCGCCAGCTTCACGGCCCGGCCGCGCTCCGACGAGATGGTGGACACCCGGTCCACCGCGGCCGCGAAGGCGGACTTCCCGATGGTGAGGAACTTGTCGTTGCCGGCCGGGATCACGCGCCCGTAATCCGGGAAGGTGCCGTCGATGAGCTTGGTGGTGAGCACCACGTCGCCGATGGTGAGGCGGATCTTGGTCTGCGACAGCTCGACCAGGACCTCGGCGCTCGGGTCCTCGATGAGCTTCTGGATCTCCGACACCGCCTTGCGCGGCACGATGATGCCGGGCATGTCGACCGACCCTTCGGGCGCGGGGATCTCGATGCGCGCGAGCCGGTGCCCGTCGGTCGACACCACGCGCATCACCGCGCGGCCCTCGACCTGCACGGTGTGCATGTAGATGCCGTTGAGGTAGTAGCGCGTTTCCTCCGTCGAGATGGCGAAGGACGTCTTGTCGATCAGCTGCCTGAGCTGCCCCGCGGGCAGTTTGAACCTGTGGGTCAGCTCGCCCGCCGCGGTGTCGGGGAAGTCCGTCTCGGGGAGGCAATGGAGCTGGAAGCGCGACCGGCCCGAGCGCAGCAGCAGCGTGCTGGCGTCACCCGTCATCTCCAGCGTCACCTGGGCGCCGTCGGGCAGCTTGCGCACGATCTCGTGCAGCACGTGGGCGGGCAGCGTGGTGGCGCCGGTCTGGCCCACGTCGGCGGCCAGGGTCTCGGTCACCTCCAAGTCGAGGTCAGTGGCCTTCAGCTTCAGCGCGCCCGCTTCCGCCCGAACCAGCACGTTGGACAGGATCGGGATCGTGGTGCGCCGTTCGACCACCCGGTAGACGTGGCCCAGCGACTTGAGGAGCGCCGCGCGTTCCAACGTGACTTTCATGGCGGCTCACCTCGGGCTCGGACATCGACGCGCGGGGCCGCTCGAAGCAGCCCGCACGGGGGACGGGACTGTTGCCAAACTTCGCGGTTTGCGCAAGCGCTCCGCAACGACCTTCGGGGCTCGCGCGGCGGGTCGGCGCGACCCCGCGGGCTCGTGGGACCTCAGCCCAGCAGCTTGCGGCTGCGGGCCTCGGCGGTCGCGAAGCGGTAGGCTTCGTCCTTCATGCTGGCGGCGTCCACCTCGGCGCCGGGGATGTCGCGGCAGTGGACGTCGGTCAGTTCGCGCGCGTGCGGCTCGATCGCGTAGATGAAGACGTGCCCGTGATCCGTGTTCCAGATGGCGATCTCGTTGTCGCTCGCGCGCACCAGTTGGAAGTTCACGGCCCCACACTCCTCGTTGGCCGCAGCCCTAAGACCTGATTGCAGCGAGGTTAAGGAGCGGAAGCTTCAGTGCAGCGGGCCCGTGACGGCTTCGGCCGCCGCCAGGGCCGCGCCGCTCCGCACGAAATCCAGTGCCGCCGCGATGTCGGTGTGCCACCAGCGGTCGCCGTCGAGCGCGGGCGCCACGCGCGTGCGGAAGGCCGCGAGCACGGCCTGCGTGGCGGGGGCGAGGGGGAAATCCGCCGTCCGGTCCTCGACGAGCGCCAGCGCCTGGCTCGCCATCAGCAGTTCCACGGCGACGATCTGCTCGACGTTGGCCACCACGGTGCCGGCCTTGCGGGCGCACCATGTGGAGTTCGACACGTGGTCCTCGCTGTTGCCCTTGCCCGGCACGCTGTCGACCGAGCCGGGCGTCGCGAGCCCGCGGTTCTCCATCACCAGGGCCGACATGGAGCACTGCACGGTGGGGAAGCCCGTGTTGAGGCCGCGCTTGCCCGCGTTGAGGTTGCGGGGCAGGCCGAAGCTCATCGTGGGGTCGATCAGCCGCGCGAGGCGGCGCTCGGAGATGGAGCCGAGGTCGGCCATCGCGATGGCGAGCAGGTCGGTGGCCTGGGCGAGGTACTGGCCGTGGAAGTTGCCGCCCGAGATCACCTCGTAGCCGCCGTCCACGCCGAAGATCAGCGGGTTGTCGGTGGCGGCGTTGACCTCCGTGCCCACGATGCGGTCGACGTAGTCGAGCGCGTCGAGCACGGGCCCGTGGACGTGGGGGGCGCAGCGCAGCGAGTAGACGTCCTGGATGCGGGGCGTGAGCGGCACGGCGGGGTCGCGCCGCTCCTCCGGATAGACAATCTGGCGCGCGGCCTCCGTGGTGCGCTTCGACCCCTGGAGGAGCTTGCGGACGTTCTCGGCCACCCGGACCTGGCCCGCGTGCGGGCGGGCCGCGTGGATGCGCGGGTCGAAGGCGTTGGTTTCCGCCCGCATGGCCTCGCAGGTGAGCGACAGCGCCACGTCGGCGGTGCGCAGGATGCGGCGGGCGTCGTGGGCTGCGAGCACGCTCAATGCCAGCGACACGGTGGAGCCGTTGATGAGCGCGGAGGCGTCTTTGGCACCCAACTCGAACGCCACCGGCAGGCCGGCCGCCGCGATGGCCTCGGGGGCGGGTAGACGCCGGCCGCGATAGACGATCTCGGCCTGCGGAAAGGCCGCCACCGCGCCCGCGATATAGGCCAGCGGCGCGAGGTCGCCCGAGGCGCCGACCGAGCCCTTGGCGGGAATGAAGGGATGCAGTCCCGCGTCGAGGAAGGCGAGCAGCCGGTCCACCACGCTCACCTGCGGCCCGGAATAGTTGGACGCGAAGGCGTTGGCGCGCAGCAGCATGGTGGCGCGCACCACGTCTTCCGGCAGCGGCTCGCCCACGCCCGTCGCGTGGGCCATGATGAGCGTTTCCTGGTAGCGCGGGATGTCGGCCATGCTCACGCGCGTGTCCTTGAACAGGCCCACGCCGGTGTTGAAGCCGTACATCAGCGGCGCCTCGTCGTGCATCCACTGCGCGTCGATGAAGCGGCGGGTGTCGAGGAGCGCCGCGCGGGCCTCGGGCGCGAGGATGGCACGTGCGAAGCTGCCGTCAGGGCCCGAACGGGCCACGCGGACCACGTCGGCGGTCGTCAGCGTGCGGCCGTCCACCGAGACCGTCACGCGCCCGCTCCCAGGCAGCGGTCCGCCACGAAGGCGGGAAGTGCGGCGTCGGTGAAGTCGCGCGCCACCACGTGGGCGCCGACGTCGGTCAGGTGGGCCGCTTCCACCGAGGTCAGCAGCCCCACGACGCCCAGGCCCGCCGCGGCTGCGGCCCTGGCGCCCGAGGGCGAGTCCTCGAAAGCGACCGAGCGGGCCGCCTCGCCGCCGAGACGCTCCAGGCCCGTGAGGTAGGGCAGGGGGTCGGGCTTGGAGCGTTCCAGCTCGCCGCCGATCACCAGCGTTTCGAAGCGGTGGTCGAGCCGCAGCGCCTTCAGGAGCAGGTCGGCGTTGGCGCGCGGCGCGTTGGTGACCACCCCGCACCTGATGCCGTGGCCCGCCGCCCAGTCGAGCAGCGCGGTCAGCCCGGACGCTTCTTCCACCTCGCCCACCAGGTCGCGGTAGGCCGCCTCCTTGCCGTCCATCACGGCGGCATGCCGCTCGACGGGGACGTGCGGCAGGAAGTCCGCCGCGATCGCCGGGTTGGCGTGGCCGAGGATGCGGGTGCGATAGGTGTCCCAGTCAACCTCGACGCCGAACGGGGTGAAGGTGGTCTGGAAGGCCTTCCAATGGAGGTGGTCGGTCTCCACCAGCGTGCCGTCGAGATCGAAGAGCAGGGTGGCTGTGGTCATCGGGGCTTTCGGGGGCAGGGCGGGCGGGGTTCTCCGACACGGTTCGGAGAGGGCGTGGAATCAGGGGGCCGGCCGCGAGGCGACGAGCGTTCGGATGCGCTCAGCGTCCGAAGGCGTGACCGGATTGTAGACCACCATGCCGAGATCGGGTCGGCCATCGACCGCGAACGCGGAATATTCCAGTTCGATGAAGCCCAGGACGGGATGCCGGAGGCGCTTGGTCCCCTCGCCGTGCGCGTGGACGTCGTTATCGCGCCACAGCGCCTCGAATTCGGGGCTGATCCGGCAAAGCTCGTCCACGAGCTGGCCGACCTCGGATACCGCGCCCGCGCGCGCCGCGTCGGCCCTGAACGCCCCGACCACGAACCGGGCCACGCTGTCCCACTCCTGGTTCGCGGCCCGGACGCGGGGTTCGCAGAAGATGCGGCGAAGGATGTTGCGCTGACCCGGCGGGAGCGCGCCGTAGTCGGTCAGCACGGCCGAGGCGGCGCGGTTCCAGGCCACGACCTCCCAGGTGGCGGTCTTGATCAGGGCGGGGCTGACCTCCAACGTGTCGAGCAGGCGCTGCAATCGCGGCGTTACCCCCTCGATGGCCCTGTAGCGGACTTCGGGTGGACGCCCGAGCCCGAGCATGAACAGGTGTTCGCGCTCGGCGTCGGTCAGCATCAGTCCGCCGGCGATCCGGTTCAGGACGTCCGCCGAGGGAGCTCCACCCCGGCCCTGCTCGAGCCACGTGTACCACGTGGGACTGATATTGGAGCGCTGGGCGACCTCTTCCCTGCGCAGCCCCGGCGTCCGCCTGCGCCCCACCGCGAACCCGAAGGCCGCCGGATCGAGCCGGCCGCGGCGATCCTTCAGGTAGGTTCCCAGCAGGTTGGCGGTGCCGACGGGCATGTTGATCCTGGTGATCTTTATACTAGGATGGGATCACTACTTTAACGGAATGGAACCTTAGCCGACGGTCGGCCTCCGAACAACATTGGAGGCCTCACCATGCGCATCTTCCTGACCGGCGCGACCGGCTTCATCGGCTCCGCCCTCGTTCCGGAACTGCTCGGCGCCGGGCACCAGGTGCTCGGACTGACGCGGTCGGACGCGGGCGCCCGGTCTCTCGCCGCAGCCGGGGCCGACGTCCATCGCGGGACCCTCGAGGACCTGGAAAGCCTGCGCGGCGGGGCCGCCGAGGCGGACGGCGTGATCCACACCGCCTTCGACCACGATTTCTCGAATTTTCTGGAGAATTGCGAGAAGGACCGGCGCGCCATCGGAGCCCTGGGCGCGGCGCTCGCGGGATCCGACCGGCCCCTGGTCATCACCTCCGGGACGGGGATGGGGAACGCGGTGCCGGGTCAGCCCGCGACCGAGGACGTCTTCAACCCCAGCCACCCCAACCCCCGGAAGGCGTCGGAGGAAGCGGGCATGTCGGCGCTGCAGAGCGGCGTCAATGTGTCGGTGGTGCGCCTTCCCCAGGTTCACGACACGGTCAAGCAGGGCCTCATCACCCCCTTCGTCGCCCTGACCCGCGAGAAGGGCATCTCGGCCTACGTGGGTGACGGAGCGAACCGCTGGCCCGCGGCGCATATCCGCGACGTGGCCCGCCTCTTCAGGCTGGCGGTGGAGAAGCGGGCCGCGGGGGCCAGGTACAATGCGGTGGCCGAAGAGGGGATTGCGGTCCGTGAGATCGCGGAGGTCGTCGGCCGAGGCTTGAAGGTGCCGGTCGTTTCCATCTCCGCCGAGGAAGCGGCCGACCATTTCGGCTGGCTCGCGATGTTCGCCGGCCTGGACCTCCCGGCTTCGAGCGCGCGGACGCGGGAAGTTCTGGGATGGCAGCCGACCGGGCCCGGACTGATCACCGACCTCGAACGCATGCGCTACTTCGAGGCTTGAGCGTTGGTGGGTGGGGCGCAACCCGGACAAACCCGGCTTTCGCAGGCGAGTGGGCCTCGAGCCGACCCGATCGCGGGACCGCAAACACCTCAGTCAAATAAATCCGGCCGCCGCAGCCGCAGCGTCTGCACCATTGCGAACGTCCGCATGTCGAGCAGCAGGTGGGCGTCGGCGAGGCGCGCCAGTTCGGCCAGGGGGAGTTCCAGCACGGTGATGTTCTCGTGCTCCTCCGCGAGGCCGCCGCCCTCGGCCACGCGGTCGGTGGCCGCGTAGGGGGCGAGGAACAGCGCCATGCGCTCGCTGGAGATGCCGGGCATCGACCAGATGAGCCCGAGCGGCTCCAGCGTCGTCAGCCGGACGCCCGTTTCCTCGAAGGCCTCGCGGACGGCCGCCTGCTCGCCGCTCTCGCCCTCGTCGATCAGCCCGGCCGGGGCCTCGATCAGGTCGCGCGTTTCGTTGAGGTGCAGCACGGGCGCGCGGGGTAGGCGCACCAGCAGCGCGGTCCGGCGCTCGGGATCGTAGGGCAGCACCGCGCAGCCGCGGCCGTTGTCCCCGTGGTCCTCGATGGCGCGCTGGAAGGTCTGGCCGTCGTCGCCGCGCAGGTGCGCCATCAGCACGCGCAGCCAGCCCTGGTAGACGGTCTCCACGCGGTCGATCGTGACGGGCATCGGCGTCTCCTCAGGCGGCCAGCGCGCGCGAGGCCGCCGCAGCCGCGGTGTTGCCGGAGCGGAGCGAGCCCTCGATGGTGGCGGGCAGCCCCGTCGCGGTCCAGTCCCCGGCCAGGAACAGGTTGCGCCAGGCCGTGACCGCGCCCGGGCGCAGCGCGTCCTGCGCGGGGGTCGCGGCGAAGGTGGCGCGCTTCTCGCGGATCACCTGCCAGGGCGGCAGCGCCTCGGGCAGGCCCGTGACCTGGGACACCTCGCGCCACAGCAGGCGGGCCAAGTCCTCGCGCGGCAGGTCGAGCAGCCGGTCGGCGTCGCTGACCGTCACCGCGAGGCGGCCGGGGAAGCGGAACAGCCACTCGGTCGTGGCGTTGATGAGCCCCAGCATGGCGGGCAGGCCGTCCGGCGGCTCCACCAGGAAATGCGCGTTGACGATGGAGCGGAACTCGGTGGGGACCGTCAGGCCCGGCACCAGGATCGCGGCGACCGGCGCCGTGACGGCGAGGATCACCCGGTCGTCCGGGCCGAGGTCCACCTGCTCCTCGCCGAAGTCGAGGTGGGCGACACGGCTTTCCGCGAAACCCAGGCGCCGCAGCCGCCGGTCCAGGGTGACGGTGACGCCGCGTTCCCGAAGCGTCGCGAGCGCCGGGTCCACGAAGGCTTCGGCGAGGCCCTCGGCCGCGACCAGCGGCACGCAGGCGCGCCCGCCCTTGGCGAGCGTTTCGCGGATCACCGCGCCGGCCAGCGCCGCCGACGAGGTTTTCGGCTCGGTGTTGAGCGCCGCCACCAGCAGCGGGTGCCACAGCCGATCGTAGAGCGGGCCGCGGCAGTCCATCACCTGCTCGATGGTGGCGCCGGTCCCCGCGCGCATCAGCTTGGCCAAACCCAGGTAGTCGCGCCAGCCCGTCCCCGGCACCCGGCGCCCTCGCGAAAAGATCCACCAGGGGAGGGGGCCGGGGTTGGGCTTCACCTGCCAGCGTTCGCCGGTCGCGAGGTCGGCGAAGTCGAAGGCCGCGCCATCGGGCGCCGTCACCTTGTCCTCGGCGCCCACCGTGCGCAGGTGGGCGCGCACGGCCCCGTTGCCGGATAGGACGAGGTGGTTGCCGTTGTCGATGGTGAGCTTGAGGGTCGCGTCGTAGTAGGAGCGGCAGCGGCCGCCCGCCTGCTTGGCGGCCTCGTGCACGGCGATGGGGCCCCGCGCGGGGTTAAGCGCCAGGGCGGCCGCGAGGCCCGCGAGCCCCGCGCCGATCACGTGGGTCGTGCCCGCCATCAGAACAGGCCGTGGCGCGCCACGGTGAGCACGAGCCGCAGCTTCGGCACGCGAGCGCGGACGCGGGGCGCCCCGAAGCCACGCGCCTCGATCTTGTCGAGGATCATGCGGTACACCACGCCCATGATGCGGGGCGCCTTGGTTGCGGCCCGCGGCTGGCCCGCCATGATGGCCTCGGCGGCCGCGAAATGCGCGCGCGCCTTGGCGACCAGCGGCGCGCAGGCGGCCCCGAGGCGCGGGTCGGCCACCACGGAGGCCGGGTCGCGCGCCGCGATGCCCGCGGCGTCGAGCAGGTCGCGCGGCAGGTAGAGCCGGTTCATGCCGGCATCCTCGTCCACGTCGCGCAGGATGTTGGTGAGCTGCAGGGCGCGGCCGAGGTGGTGGGCGAGGTCGACCCCCGCGCGGCCCGGCACGCCGAACACGCGCACCGACAGCCGCCCCACCGCGCTCGCGACCCGGTCGCAGTAAAGGTCGAGCGTTGCCATGTCGGGCGCCTGGATGTCTTCGGCGGCGTCCATCTCCATGCCGTCGATCACGGCCAGGAAGTCCTCGCGCGCGAGGCCGAACCGCGCCACGACCGCCGCGAGCCCGGCCGTGCGGACGGTGGTGCGGCCCGATTTGTAGAGAGCGTCGATGTCGGCGCGCCACTGCTTCAGGCCCGCATGCCGCTCCTCGCGCGTGCCGCCCTCGTCGGCGATGTCGTCCACGGCGCGGCAGAAGGCGTAGATGGCGTACATGCCATCCCGCTGGGCGCGGGGCAGGATACGCATGGCGGTGTAGAAGGAACTGCCCGACGCCTGCTGGGCCGCGTCGGGGACGGCCTGCTCGACGGCGCTCACGGGCGCAGGGCCCGCGCCGCGCCCACGGGCGCGGCGGAACGGGTCAGCTTGCGCCCGATCACGCGGAGGCAGCCCCCGAGCGCCGTGCCCAGCATGGCGGGCTTGCCCAGGTGGACGCGCTCGCTCAGGGGATCGTGGGTTTCGAGCACGCCCACGAGCCGCCGCGCCAGCGCGTGGATGGAAGCGATCTCCAGGCTCAGGCGCAGGTCGCGGATGGCGGGCGCCAGCCGCTCGCCCTCGTCGAGCAGGGCGCCGGTACGGACGGCCAGTTCGCGCAGGCAGGCTCGCAGCGCGGGGGAGGCGCGCTCGGCCCCGAGCGCCGCGACGCTCGTCCCCGCGCGGGCCATCGCGTCGTCGGGCACGTAGACGCGGTCGAGCGACCGGAAATCCACCCCGCAGTCCTGGATGTGGTTGATGACCTGCAGCGCCGCGCAGACCGCGTCGGAGGCGGGCCAGAGCGACTCGGGTTCGCCGTGCACGTCCAGCACGTAGCGGCCGACCGGCATGGCGGACAGGCTGCAATAGGCGATGAGGTCGGCCCAGTCGGCCGTGCGGTTCTTGGTGACGTCGAGCCGGAAGGCGGCGAGCAGGTCCTGCGCGTGACGCGGGCTCAAGCCCCGCGCCGCCAGCGCGGCCTTGAGCGGGCGGGCCACCGGCTCGTCGTCGGCGCGCCCAAGCAGGCAGGCTTCCAGACTGTCGAGCAGGCGGAGCTTCTCGTCCGGCGGCAGGGTCGGGTGGTCGGCCACGTCGTCGGCCGCGCGCACGAAGTCGTAGAAGGCCATGATGGCGGGCCGGTGCCGCGCCGCGATCAGGTGCGAGGCGACGGGGAAGTTCTCATCGCCGTGCGACTTGCCCGAGGAGGCGCTCGCGGAGGTCGTGGGCAGGTCCATGGCCCACCTTCTAACCGCGACCGGGCGGCGAGGATAGCCTCGGCGCGGGTTCTACCCCGCTCCCGTGCAACGGGAGAGGGGCGAAACCTTCAGGCCGCCACGCCCTCACCCTGCTCGATCGCGTGCTTGATGCGCGACTCCAGGAGCGCCAGCACGGCCGCCTCCTCGGGCTTCAGCCGCGGCAGGTTCTCGCGCAGCTCGGTCTCGATGTCGCCCTTGATCTCCAGCAGCAGCTCGCCCGACAGATAGCAGTTGAGCACCTCGGGGTGGACGTAGCACTTGCGGCAGATCGTGGCCGTGTTGCCGAGGCGGGACGAGACCGCTTCGATGGCGGCGCGGATGTTCTTCTTGGCCTTGGCTTCCGTGTCGATCGCGCCGAACTCGTGCAGCGCGAGCGCGGCCAGCACGGTGCCGGCCCAGGTGCGGAAGTCCTTGGCGGTGATCTCGCGGCCGGTGATCTCGCGCAGGTAGGCGTTGACGTCGGACGAATCCACGCCGTGGCGCGTGCCGTCGTGGTCGACGTATTGGAACAGGTGCTGGCCGGGCAGGTCTTCGAGCGCCTGCACGATCTTGGCGACGCGCTTGTTGCGCACGTCGAGCTGCCACATCTTGTTGCTCTTGCCCTTGAACTCGAAGTGCAGCGCGCCGCCCGCCACGTCGACGTGCTCGTGGTGCAGCGTAGTCAGGCCGTAGGACTGGTTCTGCTTGGCGTAGTCCTCGTTGCCGACGCGGATCAGCGTGGTTTCCAGCAGGTAGACGACGGTCGCCAGCACCTTTTCGCGCGGTAGGCCCTTGAGCGCCATGTGGCGACGCACGGTGTCGCGCAATTGCGGCAGCGCTTGCGCGAAGGCGGTGACGTGCTCGAACTTGGCACTGTCGCGCACCTCGCGGAAATCGGGGTGGTAGCGGTACTGCTTGCGGCCCTTGGCGTCGCGGCCCGTGGCCTGGATATGCCCGTCGGCGCGGTTGCAGACCCACACGTCCGTGTAGGCGGGCGGGATGGCGAGGTGGCGGATGCGGTCGAGCGTCTTCGTCGCCGTGATCTTGCCGCCCTTGGGATCGCGGTAGAAGAACCCTTTTCCGGCGCGGTGACGGGAGATGCCGGGCTCGTCGTCGCTGACGTAGGTGAGGCCGGCCGACTCGGCCGCGTCGCGCGGATCGACGACGTCGGAGGTTTCGTTCTCGTCCGCGCCGTCCCGAACCAACTCCAGCATGGACCGATCTCTCCCCGTCATCCCGAATCAGAATGCGATCATTCGGGCGATGTTCCTGCCCTGGGCGCTTGAGCCGCGGGCCTGCTCCGCCCATGGTGAACACGCGCCGGGCGACCCCGCCAACCGGCCCGGCCTCCCGGGGAAGGACAGGGTCGTGAGTGCAAAGGTCGAGACTTCCGAGCATGGCCTCGCCGCAGAACCGCGAGCGGCTTCCGCGGGTCGTGCTCTTGCCGACGGGTTCCACGAGGTCCCGCCCGGCAAGATCGCCTGCGTGGTCACCAGCCTGGAGATGCTGGCCCCGCCGCTCGTGGCGCCGGAACCGCACGGCCTGGACTTGCGCCGCGCGGAGCGGCCGGCGTCCCATACCTACAGGCGCCTGTTCCGCGCCGTCGGCACCCCCTGGCTGTGGACGTCGCGGTTGCTGCTCGACGACGCTTCACTCGCGCGCATCCTCCACGACCCCGCGGTCGAGGTGTGGGTGCTGCACCGCGAGGGGGGCGAGGCGGGACTGGTCGAACTCGACTTCCGCGTGGCGGGCGAGTGCGAGCTGACCTTCTTCGGCCTCGTGCCGGGCCTGACGGGGCAGGGGATCGGGCCGCGCCTGATGGCCCACGCGATGCGGCGCGCCTGGGCGCGGCCGATCGGGCGCTTCTGGGTGCACACCTGCACGCTGGACCATCCCGCGGCGGTCGGCTTCTACCGGAAGGCGGGCTTCGTGCCGTTCCGCTGCGAGGTGGAGGTCGGCGACGACCCGCGGCTCACGGGGCTGATCGCGGCGGTGTAACGGTTCTGCCCTTTTCCCGCTCTGCGGGAGAAGGTGCCCGACAGGGCGGATGAGGGGATGCTCGGATCGGGGTTCCCCTTATCCGTCACGGCTTGGCCGCGCCACCTCCCGTTGAACGGGAGAAGGCATTCACGCGTGGCCCATGCGGTTCCAGGCGTCGAGGCCGGCGATCTTGTAGGCTTCCGCCAGGGTCGGATAGTTGAACGAGTTCTCGATGAAGTAGTCGATCGTGCCCTTCAGGTTGAGCACCGCCTGCCCGATGTGGATCAGCTCGGTCGCGCCCTCGCCCACGATGTGGACGCCGAGCAGACGCCGCGTCTTGATGGAGAAGATCATCTTCATCATGCCGGTCTCCAACCCCATGATGTGGCCGCGCGACGTCTCGCGAAACCGGGCGACGCCGCATTCGTAGCCGATGTCGCGCTTGCGCACCTCCTCCTCGCTCATCCCCACGGTGGAGATTTCCGGCACGGAATAGATCCCGTAGGGGAAGAACTCCGAGGGCGGCGGCGGCGCCAGCCCGAAGGCGTGGCAGGCCGCGAGCCGCCCCTGCTCCATGGAGGTCGAGGCCAGGCTCGGGAAGCCGATCACGTCGCCCGCGGCGTAGATGTGGGGCACGGCGGTCTGCATGGTTTTCGGGTCGACCGCGAGCCGCCCGCGGTGGTCGGTGGAAAGCCCCGCGGCCTCCAGGTTCAGGGCGTCGGTGGCTCCCACGCGGCCGGCCGCGAACAGCAGCATGTCGGTCGCGACCGAACGGCCGTTGGCCAGCGTCATGGTCACGCGGCCGTCCTCCGGCGCCTCGATCGCGGTCACGGCTGACCCTAAGCGCAGCGCGACGTTGCGGTCGCGCAGGTCGTGGGTGAACTCCTCCAGGATCTCGCGGTCGATGAAGTCCAGGAAGCTCGGCCTCGGCTCGATCAACGTGACGGCCACGTCGAGCGCCGAGAAGATGGTGGCGTATTCCACGCCGATCACCCCCGCGCCGATCACCGCCAGGCTGCGCGGCAGCTTCGGAATGTCGACGATCTCGTCGCTGTCGAACACGCTGCGGCCGTTGAAAGGGACGTAGTCGGGGCGGAAAGGCCGCGTGCCGCAGGCGATCAGCACGACATCGGCCGACACCCGCCGGGTTTCCCCGCCGGGCTGGGTCACCTCCACCGCGTGGGGATCGAGGAAGCGCGCCTCGCCCCGCACGGTCCTGACCCCGTTGCGGCTGAACTGGTGTTCGAGCACCTCGACCTCGTGGTCGAGCGTCTTGTGCAGCCGCGCCATGAGGTCGGCGGCGGCGATGTCCTGCTTGACCCGGTAGGAGCGGCCGTAAAACCCCCGCTCGCGCCAGCCCGACAGGTTCAGCACGGTTTCCCGCAGGGTCTTGGACGGGATCGTGCCCGTGTGGACCGACACGCCGCCGACGCGCCGCCCCTTCTCGACCACGAGGACGGACTTGCCGAGCTTCGCGCTCTGCACCGCGGCGCGGCGTCCGGACGGCCCGCTGCCGATGACGATCATGTCGAAGTCGGCCATGGGTCCGGACCTCCGGGGCGCGGCGGGCCGGGGAGCCGGCCGGTTCGTTTCCGCGTCGGCCATCACAACAGGACTTCGGCGACGTTTGGTTAACGCGACGGGCGAAGGCGTATTCTGTCGGATGACGGAGGGTCGCGGACCTCCGTTCCGTCCTCACCGTCCCGCTTGCGGACGGCCATCGTCCCCGCGTCGAACAGGCCTCCGGCCGTCAGCGTCGCAGGACGGCGCCCGTCTTCCTGGCGACCTCGGCCTCGATCCTGCCGCTCAGCGCCTCGAGGTCCGCGTCCGTCAGGGTCGCGCCCCGCGGCTGCAGGGTGACGCTGACCGCGACCGACTTGGAGCCCTCGGGCACGCCCGCGCCGCGGTACACGTCGAACACGCTGGCGCCCACGATGCTGGCGCGGTCGGCGCCCGTTACGGCCTTCAGGATGTCGCCGGCGGCCACCTCCTCCCGGGCCACGAAGGCGAAGTCGCGCTCCACCGGCATCAGGTCGGGCAGGTCGAGCTTCGGCCGGGCCTTGGTGGGGCGCGCCTTGGGGGGCGGCAGCGCGTCGAGGACGAGTTCGAACACCGCGAGCGGGCCGGTCGCGTCCAGGGCGGCCAGCACGGCCGGGTGCAACTCGCCGAAATGGCCGAGCGTGACCTTGGGGCCGAGCTTGAGCGTGCCCGATCGGCCGGGATGCAGGTGGGCGGGGCCGCCCGGCACGACCTGCAGCCCGCCGAGCGGGAGCCCCAGGCCCGCCAGCAGGGCGAGCGCGTCGGCCTTGGCGTCGAACACGCCGACGGCCGCCGCCGCACCGTCCCAGGCCCGGCCCGCACCCGCGAGGCGGGCCGTGCCGCGCCGCACGCCCGCCGCGGCGTACCGCTGGTCGCCCTCCCCGTCGCCCAGGAAGACCTGGCCCACCTCGAACAGTCCGACGTCGCCGAGGCCCCGGTCGGCGTTGCGCTGCGCGGCCGCGACGAGGCCCGGCAGCAGGCTCGGGCGCATGTCCGACAGGTCGGCCGCGATCGGGTTGGCGAGCGCCAGCGCGGGCGCGCCGCCGCCGAACAGCTCCGCGTCGCGTTTGGAGACGAAGGACCAGGTGACGGCCTCCAGCAGCCCGCTTGCCGCGAGGTGGCGCTTGGCGGCGCGCACGCGCTTCTGGATCAACGTGAGCACGGGCCTTGGGACGGCGGCGTCCGCGCGGGGCAGGGGCACGGGCACGATCCTGTCGAGGCCCGCGATGCGGACGACCTCCTCGACGAGATCCGCCTTGCCCTGGACGTCCGGCCGCCAGGACGGCACGCGCACCGCGATCCGGCCGGCGTCGTCCGGCGCACCAACGAGGACGAAGCCGAGGGCCTCGAGGATGCGGCCCACCTCGGAGGCCGGCAGATCGAGCCCCGTCAGCCGGCGCACCTCGCCGAGCGGGAAGTCGATGCGGCGATCGGGCTCGGGGATCGCGCCCGCCACCGTGACGTCCGAGGGCTCGCCGCCACACAAGTCGAGGATCAGGCGTGTCGCGAGTTCGAGGCCGGGATGCGTGAGGGCGGGATCGACGCCGCGCTCGAAACGGTAGCGCGCGTCCGAACTGATGCCGAGCTTGCGCCCGGTTTGGGCGAGGTTCGTGGCGTCCCAGACCGCGCTCTCGATCAGGACGTCGGTCGTGCCCTCGTCCGAGCCGGACAGTTCGCCGCCGATGATGCCCGCGATGCCCTCGGGACCGGCATCGTCGGCTACCACGACCATGGACGGATCAAGCGCGTAGGTACGGCCGTTCAGCGCCAGGATCTGCTCGCCGTCCCGGGCCCGCCGGGCCGTGATCGTGCCGTGGACCTTGGAAGCGTCGAAGACGTGGAGCGGGCGTCCCCGGTCGAAGGTGACGAAGTTGGTTACATCGACCAGCGCGTTGATGGGCCGGAGCCCGATCGCCCGAAGCCGGTCGCGAAGCCAGGCCGGCGAGGGTCCGTTCCTGACGCCGCGGACCATGCGGAGCGCGAAAGCCGGAACCAGGTCGGCATCGGTAGGCGCAAGGTCGATCCGCACGGGAGTCGGGCACGGGAAACGGCCAGGCACGGCGTCGGTGGGCGGCGTGACGAGGCGGCCAAGCCCCGCGGCCGCGAGGTCCCGGGCGATGCCGTGGACGCTGGCGGCGTCGGGCCGGTTAGGGGTCAGGTTGATGTCGATCACGGGATCGTCCAGCCCCGCCCAGGCCGCATAAGGCTTTCCCACGGGTGCCTCGGGTGGCAGGTCCATGATGAAGCCCTCGGGATCATCGTTGGGCAGGCCCAGTTCCCCCGCGGAACACAGCATGCCATTCGACGTGACCCCTCGGATCGTTCCCGCCGCGATGGTGATGTCGCGGCCCGGGATGGGTGTGCCGATCGGTGCCAGGACCGTGATCAGGCCGCTCCGCGCGTTGGGACCGCCGCAGACGATTTGCAGGGGTTCGCCGGTGCCAGCCTCGACGCTGCACACGCGCAGGCGGTCGGCGTTGGGATGGGGGATCGCCTCGACGATGCGGACGATCGTGAAGCTGCCGAGCCCCGCGCTCGGGTCGTCGACGCCCTCCACCTCCAGCCCGATGGCGGTGAGCTTGGCGGTGATCGCGTCGAGCGTCGCGTCGGTGTCGAGGTGGTCCTTGAGCCAGGACAGGGTGAGTTTCATGGGGGAGCGCCGGAGATGGTGTGGGGGCCGCGTCAGCGCGGCCGGACGATGAGCTGGACGGCGAGGATAAGGCGATCCTCCCTGGGCAGAGACCGGAGCGCGTCCATGGCTCGCCGGGCCTGCGCGATGAAGTCGGCGGCCTCGCGCCGGGAATAGCGGCTACCTGGATCGTAGTCGGCGGAGTGGCGTGCCGATTGAAGGTCGAGAAACGCGTCGCCGATCCGCTTCAGCAACTCGGGTGTCGTCCGATCCCTCAC
>CAXTFJ010000086.1:18931-19675 GCA_964243405.1 uncultured Lichenihabitans sp.
CCCTCACCAGACGCTCGAATACCCTCCGGGTGGAGCCGTGATCGAGCGAGCGATGGATCGGCGAGACAATCTGCCAGTAGCGAGGCGAGCGAGGCGCCCCGACGGTGCGCGCGACGCATTCCGCCGCCCGGGCGTGGAAGAGCGCGTAATAGGCCGTGCTGACTGCTCGATTAACCGTGGCCTGCCGCCGCTTCCCCGTCCCGATCTGGAGGATCTGCTCGGCGAGCTCGATCAGATGATCGGGATTCACGGGTCGATCGGCGGGTAATACAGGTCAGGCAGTTCGTCTCCTTCGCGCTTCAGGCTCACGTGCGGGAAGCGGTCCTCCCCCCGATCGAGCAGGGCCTCGTGAACGAGGCGTCGAAGTCGGTAGAACCGGTCCGGGTCGAAAGGGGCCGGCACGTCGGCCCCGACTCTCACGCCGATCATGAGAGAAGGGCCGTCCGCGAAGATGTCGCGGTTCTCGACCTCCACGCCCGCGAAGCCGAGATCCGCCATGGCGGGGCCGAGCACCTCGTTCGCCACCGCTTCGATTTCGCCGTCCGTCAAACCCTTCAGGATCGCCATGTCGCGTTCCTCCCCGTTCCCTACCCGCTCAAGCCCCCCGCCAGCGTCGGCATGTCGAGCGGCCGGAAGCCGTAGTGGCTGAGCCAGCGCACGTCGGCCTCGAAGAACTGGCGCAGGTCCGCCATGCCGTATTTCAGCATGGCGATGCGGTCGATGCCCATGCCCCAGGCGAAGCCC
>CAXTFJ010000087.1:0-19450 GCA_964243405.1 uncultured Lichenihabitans sp.
TCAGTCTGCCAAGGTGATGGGGGCCGAGCGCATCATCGCCATCGAGACGGTGCCCGAGCGCATCGCGCTGGCGCGCCAGGCGGGGGCGACCGACATCATCGATTTCGCCAGCGAGGACGTCTACGAGCGGATCATCGAGATCTCCAAGGGGGAGGGCGCCGATTCGGTGATCGACTGCGTGGGCATGGAAGCCTCGGGCGCCCACGGCTTCGCGGGCGTCATCGACGCCGTCAAGAGCAAGCTGCCGATGGCCGAGCGGACGACCGCGCTGGACCAGGCTATCCGGGCCGTGCGTCCCTGCGGGATCGTGTCGGTGCCGGGCGTCTACGGCGCACCCGTCTCCATCAACATGGGCTCGATCGTGCAGAAGGGCCTGACGATGAAGAGCGGCCAGACGCACGTGAAGCGCTACCTGGAGCCGCTCACCAAGCTGATCCAGGAGGGCAAGATCGACACGACCTCGATGATCACCCACCGTTCCACCAGGCTGGAGGACGGCCCCGACCTGTACCAGACCTTCAAGCACAAGAAGGACGGCTGCGTGAAGGTCGTGTTCCACCCGGGGGGCTGAACGGGCCCTCCGTCATCCCACCCGCATCTCAGTGCGTGTCCGGGGCCGTCCGGCTTTGAGACTGCAGGCCTCCGAACCCGTCACGCGTTCGACCCGGAAACCTCCATGAGTGAGCGGGGCTGCATTACACGGTGGCGTCGTACCCGGCGTGCACCGGCCGCATCACCTGCTCGCGATGATCGCGTAGCGCCTGGACCCGTTCTCATTCCGCTCTCATCCGCACGCCCGAAGAGGCACCCTCCCCAGCAAGGAAATCGATGCCCGCGGTTTCCAGGACATCCCTGATCCGGATCAGTGTCGCCTCGCTCAGCTTCGGCTCACCATCCGCCTGTTCTGCCCGTGCGATCGTCACCGAAGCCACTTTGGATCGCTGCGCCAGCCGAAAGACAGGCAGCTTGAGAAGCCTCCGCGCTTCCCGGATCTGCGCCCCTGTGATCACGTCGCGATCTCCCCCCAGCTTGGCCCCGAGCCTGTCGCCAGGACGGCAACGGTCGCGGACCCCTGATCAAAGTTTGCGACGGATGGCAGACCGCAGTCATTCACATGGTTGAAGAGCAGACGCCGCATCAGCTTCGCAGCTTCCTCACCGCGGGCGTGTCCACCGCCAAGGTGACGATGGTGAACAGCAGGGTATCCGTTTCGTCCATCACCTCAACGCGGAACTCGTGCCCGTCCCACAGCACATCCGGGCTTTCCTTCATGATCGCGCCGGTGAGTCTGATCGCCTCGACCCGCGCGGCATAGTGGTCGGCCAACTCCGTTCCCTCGGAGTCCCGCTCCCGGGAACCGTCGGCGGTATGGAAGAAGTAGCGGGGCACCGGCGGCCCTCCTGTTGAGCGGACGGACGCCATTGAAGTCCAGGCTCCCCGAGGGAACAACAACATGCGTTAGAACCGTGCGGCGCCCTGCGCAAACTCAGTCGTGCTGGCGAGCATCGTGATGCAGGTAGGTGGGATCGAACCCGCTCGTTTTCCGCAGCCGGTCCACGTCGGGGATGGTGAGCCTGCCTGACCTGAACTGGATCAGCCCGTCCGCGCGCAGGCTTTGCAGCGACCGGTTCACGTGCACCGTGGACAGCCC
Source organism: uncultured Lichenihabitans sp. (assembly GCA_964243405.1). Taxonomy (GTDB): domain Bacteria; phylum Pseudomonadota; class Alphaproteobacteria; order Rhizobiales; family Beijerinckiaceae; genus Lichenihabitans. The sequence continues at coordinate 1,652 of CAXTFJ010000087.1, forward strand.
CAGGGCTTCCGCGAGGTCCGCCTGGGTGAGCGGGAGATCGAACGCGCCGTTGTCCGCGAGACCGACCACGTCCATCCGGAGGTGCAACTCGCAGAACAGGTGAGCCATCCTGTGCTGGGCGTCGCGCTGGCCCAGGTTCGTCAGCCATTCTCGCAGGACGGCCTCGTCCACGAGGGACGACCACCACAGGGCGCGGACGAGGTGAGGGCGTTGCAGCATCTCCAGGATGCGCCCGCGCGGAACGTAGGCGACCGTGCAAGGTCCGATCGTCGAGAGGGTGTGGTCCGTCCTGTTCAGGATGAAGCTGCTGAAACTGCACAGGTCGCCCGGCACCATGAAGGCGACGATCTGCCGCTCGCCATCGAGGAGCGACTTGGATCGGCAGGCCAAGCCCGAGAGGACCAGGTGCACGTCGAAGGGCGGGTCACCTTCCTGGATGATGGATTCGCGCGACCCGAGCATGCGCGTCCGGTCGACGACGTCGTCCAGCAGGCGCTTGTCCCCCTCCGGTAGGGGAGCGAAGAGTTCCAGCTTGCGCGTCAGCAGGTTGGGCATGGCTCTCGTGCGGGCGGAGCAGTCCCAGCCAGGATCGGCGGAACGAGTGAGGAGGTACGCATCATTCCGCTCTGCGCAATGACTCAGGTTAGGACGGGTGCCCGCCGACTGCGTTGACCGCCGGCAGGGACGCGGCGTCGCGGGCCGACCTGCTCGCCAAGCTGCCCCCCGCACCCTGGTCCGAGCCGCCCGAGCCCGGCGACGGCCTGCCGCAGGACCTTCCCCTCGATCGGAGGCGTTTCATCGCCTTCAGGCGGACCGCGGTCCGCATTCTCAAGGTGGTGGCCATGTCCGGAGACGAAAACTCACTGTCGCGCCGCCAGCTCGTCAGCGCCGCCGGGCTCGGCTTGGCCGCCATCGCGGCGGCAGCTCCGGCGGCGGCTCAGGACGTGGCGGCCGCCGCTCCGAAGCCGCTGCAGGATCCCACGACCAAATACCCTCGGCCGCCCTATCCGCGTCAGTCGCAGCAATGGCCGGGGCTCGCCGGCCAGATGGATCCCAAGCCGGACCACGGCGAGGTGAGCTACAAGGGATCGGGGCGACTGGCCGGCCGCAAGGCCCTGATCACCGGCGGCGATTCCGGCATGGGCCGTGCGGCCGCCATCGCGTTCGCCCGCGAGGGCGCCGACGTGGCGATCAACTACCTTCCCGACGAGGAGCCGGATGCGCGCGAGGTCGTGGACCTGATCCGGGCCGCGGGACGCAAGGCGGTTCCCCTCCCCGGCGATCTCAGGGACGCGGCGTTCTGTCGTCGCCTGGTCGACGACGCCATCCGCCAACTCGGCGGCCTCGACATCATCGTCAGCAACGCGGGGCGGCAGCAGTCCCGCGCGTCGATCCTGGAAGTCTCCGACGAGGACTTCGACGCAACGATGAAGACGAACATCTACGCGCCCTTCTACATCATCAAGGCCGCGCTGCCGAACCTGAAACCGGGCTCCGCCATCATCGCGACGACGTCCGAGCAGGCCTACGATCCGTCGCCGGACCTTTACGACTACGCGCAGACCAAGGCGGCCACGATGAACTTCGTGAAGTCGCTGGCCAAGCAGTTGGGGCCCAAGGGCATCCGGGTGAACGGTGTCGCGCCGGGGCCGGTCTGGACGCCGCTGCAGGTGTCCGGCGGCGCGTCGGAAGGGAAGGTCGTGACCTTCGGCGCGACGGCTCCGCTGGGCCGGGCGGGCCAGCCGGCTGAACTCGCGGGCATCTACGTCAGGCTGGCCGAGGATGACGGCAGCTACACCACCGGCAACATCCATGGCGCTGGCGGCGGCCAAGGCCAGCCCTAGAACCGGCCCCACCCGAACCGAGCCAGCAAAGGAAGCCGAGATGCCGAAGATCTTACCGTTCGGAGCGATCGCCCTGGCCGCGGTCCTCGGCAGCCGGGGAGCCGAGGCGCAGACCCCGATCCCTCCCTCGCCCCAGGACTTCGTCGTGGCCGCGGCGCAGAGCGACCAGTACGAGATCCTGGCGGCCAACGTCGCCGTGGTGCAGGCGCAGGACCCGCGCGTCCGGGCGTTCGCCGAAGCGATGATCCGGGACCATTCGCGCCTGACCGAAAACCTGCGCCAGGCCGCCGTGGCCTCCGGGTTGCCATCGCCCGGGCCCGGCTTGTCGAGCGATCAGGCGGCCCTGCTGAGCGGCCTGCAAGGCCTTCGCGGGGCGGAGTTCGACAAAGCCTACGCCCGCCAGCAGGACCTGGCCCACACGCAGGCCGTCGCGGTCGAGGGAAGCTTCGCGGACGCGGGAGCGGACCCGAACCTCCGGAAGGCGGCCCAAGCCGCGCTGCCGACCATCGAGGATCACCTCAAGCAGGCTCAGAAGCTTCGCGCCGAGGTCGGCGGAAGCTGAAAGGGGCTCGGGGCAGGGCAGGCGGGCGGGGTGTTCGGCTGCTCGGCGTCGCGCGCCCGCACGGGCCATCATGGTGAGAGTGCGCCCGGAAGGTCGATCTGATTGAGGGCTTTCAGATCGTCCCCGGGCTCGACCTCGCGCTCCGGGCGCGTGGCGAAGCCAAGGTCGCCGCTCAGGGCTCCGACTTCAGGTTAACAACGGTCGGTTCTGCCCTTCTCCCCGCCTGCGCGGCTATGCCATTCATACATCTCGGCGCCCTGCTGGTTCCGCCCTTCTCCCGCCTGGGCGGGAGAAGGTGGCCGACAGGCCGGATGAGGGTGGGGCCACGCACGGCACGAGACCCCTCATCCGCCCTGTCGGGCACCTTCTCCCCGGAGGGGCGAAGGGCACACCGGCCAAGCCGTGAAGATGTGTGACTCTTATAGCCGCTTGCGCGGGGCGAAGGGCATCGCTCGGCACCAATCGCGTCAACGAGTTCCGAGCCGTGCCGCCGCTCCCTTCGGTTGCCAAGGGCGCAAGCGGGTCGATAATGGTGGTTGTCGTTTCGGCAGGGGTCAGGCGGGGGGCAGGCGGGACCGCGATGGACCACAAACTGAACCTGATCGGCGGCGAGTGGGTCGGCGGCGACGGCGTGGTCGAGAACCGCAGCCCGTCGGACACGAGCGACCTGATCGGGTGCTACGCCCAGGCGAGCACGGCCCAGATGCACGATGCGGTGGCGTGCGCGCGGGTGGCCCAGCGCGTTTGGGCCTCGACCGGATTGGAGGCGCGCGCCGCCGTGCTGGACACGGTCGGCCGGGAGCTGATGGAGCGGTCGCGGGACCTCGGCCGGCTGCTGTCGCGGGAAGAGGGCAAGCCGCTCGCCGAGGGCATTGGCGAGGTTTACCGGTCGGGCCAGTTCTTCGCCTGGTTCGCGGGTGAAGTCCTGCGCGTTCCGGGCGATTTCGCCGACTCGGTCCGCTCCGGCGTCGAGGTCATGGTGTCGCGCGAGCCGCTGGGCGTCGTGGGCGTCATCTCGCCCTGGAACTTTCCCATGGCCACGGCCTCCTGGAAGATCGCCCCGGCGCTGGCCTTCGGCAACGCGGTCGTTTGGAAGCCCGCCAACCTGACGCCCGCGAGCGCCTGGGCGCTGGCGGAGATCATCGGGCGGCAGGCCGTCCCGCGCGGGCTGTTCAACCTCGTGATGGGGCCGGGCGGGCGCCTGGGCCACGCGCTCGCCGCCGAAGCGGACGTGCAGGGGATCAGCTTCACGGGATCCTGCGAAGTCGGGCGCGAGGTCGCGGCCGCGGCTGCGCCCCGCCTCGTCAAGCTGCAGCTCGAGATGGGGTCCAAGAACCCGCTGGTCGTCATGGACGATGCCGACCTCGACCGGGCGGCCGAGATCGCCGTCAACGGCGCGTTCGGCGGCACGGGGCAGAAGTGCACGGCCTCGTCCCGTATCATCGTCCACGCCCCCGTGCACGACGCCCTCGTCGAGCGGATGGTCGCCCGGGCCCGCGCGCTCAACGTGGGCCACGCGCTGGAGGAGGGCACCCAGCTCGGTCCGGTGGTGAGCGCAGCCCAGCTCGACGCCAACCTGCGCTACGTGGATCTCGCCAAGCGCGAAGGCTGCGCGCTGGCCTGCGGCGGCGGCACGCTCGAGCGCAAGACCGAGGGCTTCTACATGCAGCCCACGGTGTTCACGGGCACGCACAATGCGATGCGCGTCAACCAGGAGGAAATGTTCGCGCCCATCGCCTGCGTCCTGAAGGCGGCCGACCTGGAGGAAGCGATCGCGCTCGCCAACGACACGCGCTTCGGCCTGACCGCCGGGATCGTGACCCGCTCGCTGGCGCGGGCCACCCGGTTCCGGCGCGAGTCCCGGTCGGGCTGCGTCATGATCAACCTGCCGACCGCCGGGACCGACTACCACGTGCCGTTCGGCGGCACGCGCGGGTCGAGCTACGGACCGCGCGAGCAGGGGCGCTACGCGGCGGAGTTCTACACGCAGGTGAAGACGTCCTACACGCAGGCCGGGGCGGACGTGTGAGCGGGACCGTAGGGACTGCCCGGCCGCTGATCGACGGCTTGCAGTTCTGCCGCTGGTCGCGGGCCGTGTTCGAGCAGATGCGCGAGGCCGGCCTGTCGGCCGTCCACGCCACGGTGGCCTACCACGAGACGTTCCGGAAGACGGTCGAGCACCTGATCGACTGGAACGGGCGCTTCCGCGAGCACGCGGACCTTATCCTCCCCGGACGGACGGGTGCCGACGTCGACAGGGCGGTCGCCACCGGACGCACCGCCATCTTCTTCGGGTTGCAGAACCCGCTGCCGGTGGAGGACGACCTCGGCCTCGTCGAGATCCTGCACGCCCTGGGGGTGCGCTTCCTGCAACCGACCTACAACAACCAATCGCTGCTGGGCGCCGGCTGGCAGGAGCCCCACGATGGCGGGCTCACGCGCATGGGGCACGCCGTGGTGGCCGAGATGAACCGGCTCGGCATGGTGATCGACCTGTCGCACGCGGGCGAGCGCACCGCTCTCGACGCCGTCGCGGCCTCGGGCCGGCCCGTCGCGATCACCCACGCCAACCCGGCGTGGTGGCGCCCCACGGGTCGCAACGCGTCACGCGCTGTGCTCGACGCGCTTGCCCGGAACGGCGGCATGTTGGGCCTGTCGCTCTACCCCCACCACCTCCGCGACGGCTCGGATACGACGCTGGACGCGTTCTGCGCCATGGCGGCCGAGGTGGCCGGGATCGTGGGACCGCGCAACCTCGGCATCGGTTCCGACCTTTGCCAGGACCAGCCCGATGCCGTCGTGCGCTGGATGCGGGAGGGCCGCTGGACGCGCCCCGATCCCGCGCCCGTCACCTTTCCGCCCCAGCCCGCCTGGTTTCGTGACAACCGCGACTTCCCGAAGCTCGCCGGCGGGCTTCGCTCGGCAGGCTTCGCGGAGGACGACGTCGCCGGCGTCCTCGGGGCGAACTGGCACCGGTTCATGACCGATGCGTTCCGACCGTCGACCGAAGGGGAGCCCGAATGACCTCCGCCGCCCTTCGCCGCAGCGCCTCCGCCGTGGACTTGCGTCCACCCGAGGCGATCATGCGGCTGGATCGCCTCGGCGCCATGCACCCCACGCGGCTGAGTTTCGCCCGGGCCATGCTGCGCCGCGTCGAGGGGGAGGGCTGGCGCGTCCATCGTCCGGTCTGGGCGCTGGACCGCGACGGCTTCGGCCGCGCCGTCTACCAGGTCGACACGCCGACGCGGTCCTACAGCCTGGTGGCCTTCTCGCGCGACCTTCCGCCCGAGCAGAGGACCGACCGGGTGATCGCTGAAGCCTGGGACACGAGCTACGTGCTCTACGATGGCGTCCCGGACGAGGCGGCGCTCCAGCGGCTGGCCGGGGATGTTCCGCTCCAGGAAGCCGGCCGCTTCACCGAAACCGAACTGGTCCTGTCGCGCGCCAACAAGAGCGTGCGCCTGTTCGACAAAGTCGTCACGACCCTGGCCGAAGGACGCCAGCCCGACGCCGCCGCGCTCGACGACGTGGGCTACCTCATGCGGACCACGGCGGTCTACGGCAATGGCAAGTTCGGCATCGCGGACCGCGACCTCCTGGCCGAACGGCCCGAGTTCGCGGGCCCGTTCCGGGCGGAGATGCTGACGGTGTGGCTGATCCGGGCCTTCACGGTGGACCTCGCCGACCATTGCGCAGCGGCCCGTTCGCCCACCGCCGTGCGCCTCGCGCCGGACCTGCGGCGGCAACTGGGCGTCGGCAATTCCACCGGGCTCGGCATGGCGCCCTTCCTGGTCCGCCACCCGCTGCTGCTCGACCGGTGGATCACGGTGCGGGAAACCGCGCTGGCCCGCGTGCTCGGCCAGGTGTCGGTCGACCCCGCAGCCTGGGCGACCTTCCTTGACCTGCTGGCGGTCGCCCGCGCCGATGCGGCGGCTTGGCGAACCGCCGACGACGTCCAGACCGCCCGGATCGCCGGATTGCGGGCCGACCTCGACGCGCTCGCGTCTCACGTGGACGCGCTGCCGGCCCGCGACCGCTCGTGGGCCGGCGTGTTCGGCTGGGCCGAGGCGCATCTCGGGGCCGAAGCGCAGGACTGCGCGGTAGGGCTCCTGATCGAGCCGCACGGGACCCTGGTTGACGACCTCGCCGACCAGATGAGCGCCGACGAGCGCGCGGGTGTCGCCATCGACGGCACGGGCGACTGCGCGGCCCTGCGCGGTTCGGTCGAGCGGGGCTACGATTGGGCGCTCGACGTCGATCACGACGCGCCGGAAGCGCAGGCGCGCTTCTGGTACGTGTCGGCCGAGAAGCTCGAGCCGCGGCTGGGCGAGCGATGGGACGAGGACGGGGCGGAGCGCGAACAGCCGCTCGCCATCGCGCGCGACGTGGCCCGGCTTCACCGCGCCCTGTCCGACGTGCCCGGCCGCACGCCCGTGGCGCAGTTCGTCCTCGACAATCCCGACCAGCGGCATGTCGTGCGCCGCGTGCAGGTCGCGGCGCGCTACCCTTACGCCGAGATCCGCGGCAACCTGATCGACGCCGCCGTCCGGCCCATCGACCTGCTGCGCTGCAAGCTCGCCTTCTTCGGGGCGACGCGCTTCGATCCGCGCTCCGATCGCTGGCTGCGCATCAGCCTGTTCCGCGGTGCCCCGTTTCCCGATGAACTGGCCTCCCCGGGTCCCGCGCCGTGCTGAACCCGCCCGTCCTCGCGGTGTCGTTGAACGAGGTCGAAGCCCTGAGCGCCAAGGCCGTGCGCGGAGCGGGAGCGGGGTGGGGCTTGGCCGAGGACGTCGCTCGCGCGGCCCGCTGGATGGCCGAACGCGGGCTCGACTGGAGCGCGCTCCTGCTTCGGCTGCTCGACGCGGGCGCGGACCGCCTCAACCCCGCCCTGCGGATCGCCGACCTGCTGCCCGGCGCGCGTCCCGGGGACACGTGGCATCTCGAAGGATGCGAACCGATCTGGGCGCTCGCGGTCCTGTCCTCAGCCCTCTACGGGGGCGACCTGGACGTCGACGTCACGGGGGAGGGGTGCACCGCCCGGTTGCGGCCGGATCGCACCGTCAGCGCGGCCGAACCCATCGCCGCGCTTGCGGCGCTCGCCGCCGGGCCGGTTACGATGCGCGCGCAGGCCTCCGCGCTTTGCCAGCCGGTCACCCCGGCCGCCCGGCGCACCGCTGTGGCGGTCGAGGATTGGCGCACGCTGGAGGCTTTCGCGGCGCGCACCTACGTTCCCGCATCCGCGCGATCCCGGGCGGCCGGGGCCGGCGGCGGACGGGTCGACGCGGACTAGCCCCGTCCGACCTGCCCAAGGCTGCGGACCCGCGTTCGCGGCCGAGGCCCCGCATGCTACCAGGGCGCGCTCCCGTGTCGGCGACGATCTCGGTCGCGGTGAGAAACCGGGGCAAGATGAGGACCCGTCAGTCCCGCCCATCGGCGGTTTTGGTGATCGTCAGGAAGCAGTGGACGTAGTCCATCCCGTGCCCTTCGGGAGAAGCCGCCACGTCCGCCTCGTAGGCGGCGTAGAAGCGGTCGACGATGGCCTGCCGCTCCGCCGAACCGCGCGACGGGTCGAGGGCGCCCAGGAACGTGCTCTCGGTCCAGGACCGCAGGGTCGGGAGGTAGGCGCGGGCGAAGGCCGCGGCGTCCCCGTGCCGCCGGAAGTCGGCAGCGTAGGGACAGGGCGTCACGCGGGTCGATACGTGGTCGAGGCGCAGGCCGGCGCGCCGTACCGGGGAGGCCGGGTCGTCGAACGGGTCCGTGAACTCGGCCACGGTCCTGTAGAACTGCTGGAGCGTCCCGGCCCGGTACTCGCCATCCGTGATGGCGCCGCGGTCGCGCATTGCGCGCCAATGCTTGGCGAACGTATCGAACATGCTGACGCCCCCCGTGCTGCCGAGGTGGCGCCCTTCCTCGTCGCGGCAGAAATTGGCGAGCACCAGCTTGCCGCCGGGTACGAGTTCCCGCGCCCGCGCGAGAAGGATGGCCGTCCAGTCGTCGGCGGCCTGACGCCGGTAGGGTTCCTGCTCGTCCGCGCTCGCACCCACGGGGTGGACGTGGTCGGCGATCGTGCCCGGGCGAGTGCTCAGCCAGTGCATGGCGGTGGCCGAGAAGCCCAGGGACAGGGTGCCGTCCGGAAGGACCTGGCGGTGGAAGCTGGTGCCGCTCGCGAAGGTAAACAGGTTCTCCATGCTCCCAAGGGGCCGCGCGTCCGCCACCTCCAGCAGCCCGTGCAGCCGGCGGAACAGGACGGAGAAGTCGTTGTGGGGCAGGTCCGTGTAGGTGACCGAGATGGCCTTGTCGGCGTTGCGCGCCCGCACCGCGCCGACGAGGCGCTTGACGAGGTCGAGCGATGTGCCCCCATCCGCCGCGCCGAAATCGGCAAGCGCGAACGCTCGCGGGCCCGTCACGTCCATGGCGGCGAGCGCGTCGACCGCCAAATCCCCGGCGGCATCGATGACGGCCTTAGCGCCGACGGTGTTGTCGCTGTAGTAACCGGCCCCGCGCATGGCAATGACGGACGTCGTCGCGGTCGAACTCGTCATGACGCGCTGTCCTGTTTCCGTTCCGCGGTTTGCTGGATTGTGCGGCCGCACCAACCGGGATCGATGTGTTAACGCTGGAAATACTCGCCGCCTAGCGTGTGTGGGATGACACCGCTCGGGCGCCGTCTCACGCGTCATGCCGGGGAGACCGGCCCTGCTTCCCCGGCGCCCCGCCCCCAGTCCCGCAGGTCTCCAACAAACAGGTCCGGCACTTCCATCGCCGCGAAATGTCCGCCGCGGGGCTGGTCCCGCCAGCGCGTGAGATTGTAGCCCCGCTCCAGCCAGGAGCGGGGTGGCGACGGGGAGCGAGGGTCGGGGTAAGCGCTGAAGGCTGTAGGGACCGTGACGCGGCGGCCCGTCGGCATGGTCCGGACCTGTTCCGCCTGGGCGCCGGCATAGAACCACGTGGCGGTCACGAAGGCTTCGTTCATCACGTAGATCATCACGCCGGTGAGAAGCTGGTCAGTCGAGAAAACGTCCGTGAAGGACCGGTGGCGAAGGTCGGCCCAATCGTGGAAGCGCTCGACGAGCCAAGCCGCCTGAGCCACGGGGCTGTCGACCATGGCGTAAGCGAGCGATTGGGGCTTGGTGCCTTGGAGCTGGGCATAGGCGCCGAGCTGCTTCTGCGTCGCCTCGAACGCCACTTTCCAGTGCCGTTCCTCGTCCGTTTCGGGCACGGCATCGGGTTGCACCAGCAGGTAGGTGAGGTGGATCGCCTGCACGCTGTCGGGATGGTCGAGCGCCGCCCAGGCGCTCACTCCCGCGCCCCAGTCGCCGCCCTGTGCGCGATAGGCGGTGTAGCCGAGCTCCGCCATGAGCCGGTGGAACAGGGCCGCCGCCGTGCGTGCGCCGACGGGCCTGGTCGGCTTGCCGGAGAACCCGTAACCCGGCAACGAAGGGATCACGAGGTCGAAGGCGTCCTCCGCCCGGCCGCCGTGGCGCGACGGATAGGCCAGGGGTTCGATCACCCGCCAGAACTCGTAGGTCGAACCGGGCCAGCCGTGGACGAGCAGCAATGGCCGGCGCCCCTGCGCTTCCCCGACCACGTGCACGGCATGGATGTCGAGCCCGTCGAAGCGGGCGAGCACCTGAGGAAAGCGGTTGAGCTCGGCTGCGGCGGCCTCCACGTCGAACCGCTCCCAGGCCCCGCAGAGCTCGCGAAGGAAGGTCGGGTCGCAGCCGTAGGACCAGCCTGCCCCCTCAGGATGCGGGGGGAAACGGTAGCGCCGGACCGCGTCGCGCACGGGCATGAACTGCGCCTCGGTCCAGGTGACCTCAAACGGCTTCATGGCCTACCTCTCCTCGCTCGTTCACTGTTCATCCCAACGCCGTGGGCCGGTTCTCCGTCGCTGCGGCAAGCGGGTCTCCTCCACCCCGACGATCACGGGTGCCCGGCAGCGCGACAGATGTGGCGCCAGCCGAACCGCCCTCGAAAGCCTCTTGCCCGGCCGGCGAGGCGACCCGCGTGACTTTCGCGGATCCGGTCCGATCTCCGGGCGCCCACGTCCGACGGCCCTTTCTGGTGAAAGCAGCTGCCATTCTCCTGCTTCGACCGCATCCCGTGCTCAGCGCTCGACGACGTTCCTGACCGGCTTCAGGGTTCGGAGCCAAGCCACGATGGCCTTCACGTCGTCCGGCTTCATGGATTGCCAGTAGGGCCACGGCATGATTGGCGACAGCAGGCCCCCGTCCTTGTCTGTGCCGTGCGCGATCGCGGCGGCGACTTGCGTGTCCGACCAGCTGCCGATGCCGGTCTCCAGGTCCGGGGTGATGTTGGCGGCTGTCCGGCTGCCCCAGGCGATGTCGATCGACAGGCCCCCAGCGCCGAGCCGGGTAGCGAAGTCCCGCTTGCCGTCGGCCCCGACCGGGGTGTGGCACTGCATGCAGTGCCCGAGCTTGGCCAGGTAGGCCCCGTAAGCCACGGCATCGTTCTGCGGCGGGTCGGCGACGGCGGTGACCGGTGGTCCGTAGCCCGCCGGCATGGGCGCCTTGTAGACCGAAACAGGCGTTGCACGCTCGGTGGGCGGCAGCGTCTTGAGGTAGGCCGCGATCGCGTGGGCATCGGCGTCCGACATCGCGCGATACAGCGGCACCGGCATCGGTGGCCGCAGCACGTGACCCTCCGGCGTTCGCCCCTCTCGCAGGGCCTCGACGATCTGGTCCTCGGTCCAGCTGCCGATGCCCGTTTTCATGTCGGATGTGATGTTGGGCGCGTAGGCTTGAAAGACCGGCGAGAGGAGGGCCGGGCCACCCGACAGCGCCGGTCCGTCCCGGTTGCCGCTGGCGTCGACGGGGCTGTGGCAGTTCCCGCAAGCGCCGACGACCTGGACAAGGTAGGCGCCCCGCTCCAGCCTGGTCTCGGCGCCGCCCGGCATGACGGCCGCGGCGAGGAGGCCGAGGACGAGCGTCAACCTCGCCGAAATCGTACGTGGGCAACGGAACATAGCCCCTCCGGAACGGTGACATGCCGAGGGTTGAGTGGAGCACGGGTGGTGTCGCGGGTCGAGGTCGCAGTGGTTCTTGTTCAGGCTCGAAAGCGGTGCTGCCGGATCATCTTCAGTGGTGGCGGACGATCCCAGATCGTGCCGACGACCCGGTGCAAAACCTCCCGAGCGTGCCGAAGGTCACGGCCGAGGGACGGGATGGTGACGACGCTACCCGCATGCGAGTTCAGCGGGGCACGGCTGCGCGGGCGGGTCGATGATCCGTGCCGAAGTTCGGGCGCAACCCAGGCTCTCGCTCGTCCTAGCCACGGACGCGAAGGCCACCGGGGTCGTAGGCTGGTCCGACCGAGACGAGCGCCGGCAGTTCGCCGCCGTCACCCGCAACCCAGAGCGCTTGACCGTCCACGGCGAGGGCCGGCGCCACGTACGCCATGGCGAGAGTGCGGCCGACCGTGTGGCCGCGATCCGCCGAGGTCACCCGTCCGACGCGGGCTCCCGAATGGCTGACGGCTGCTCCGACAGGCGGCAAAGGTGCGTCGGGCGCCAGCAGCAGAAGGACGAGTTGACGCTCCGTCCCGGTCTGCTTCTGCTTGGCCAGCACCTCGCGCCCCTGGAAGGCTGGTTTGGTCAGTTTCACGGTCCAACCGAGCCCGGCCTCGACCGGGGTGGTCGTTTCATCGAGGTCGAGCCCGTAGAGCGGGTAACGCTTCTCGATCCTGAGACTGCGCAAGGCGCCGAGCCCGCACGGCAGGATGCCCAGCGGCTGCCCTGCCGCAAGCAAGGTGTCGTACACGTGCTCGGCATACTCGCTCGGGTAGAAGAGTTCGTAGCCGAGTTCGCCGGAATAGCCCGTGCGCGAAACCAGCATGGGCACCTCGGCCAGCGTCATCGGCTTGCAGCTGAAGTAGGCCATGGCGGCCGCCGACAGGTCGGTGGCGGTCAACCCCTGCAGGAGTGCACGCGAGGCGGGTCCCTGAACCGAAAGATAGGCGTTCTTGTAGCCCAGCGCCGTGACGACCGCGTGCCGGCCCGCGGCCGCGGCTTTGACCGTGGCCAGGACGGCATCGACACGGCTGGGCGTCGGCACGAGCCAGAACCGGTCCGTATCGAGCCTGTAGCAGGTCAGATCATCGATCATCCCGCCTTGCGCGTTGCACGGCGCGGCGTAAACGACGCGGCCGATCGCCTGCCGGCTGATGTCGGCCACCAGCACCTGATCGAGGACCGCTTCGGCCTCGGCGCCGGCGACCTCGATCGGAACCTGGTAGTAGACGTCGAACAGTCCGACCCGCTCTCGGGTCGCGCGATGCTCGTCCACGGTTGTCGAGAACACCGACGGTGCGGCGAACCCGATCCGCTCGACGAACTGAGCGCCCAGCTGCACGAAACGATGGTGGTAGGGGGAATGACGCAGCATAGCCATGAACGTACCGTTTCCTGATCACCGCCTCACGCGGACGAGGTTCGACGCCTGTTCCACGACGGTGCCGAACGCACCCGTGTGCCGCGGGTCAGATTTTTGCAGTCAGCCCGCTACGACGTAATTCGGCCGATGATAGCCGAGCTTGAAGCCAACGCGCTGAACGTTGCGGTACGACGCAAAGGCCGCATCGTCGTACCCGTCAGCAGGACTGTAAACCGCAACGATAAATGTGCGGACACCTGCGGCCCGCCCATCTCGGATGCGGCGATTCAACAGAGCTGTCTGTGCACCGCGGTTCCGAAAGTCTGGTCGCGTTGACGCGATGAAAAGCCATGCCCAATCGCCAGAGACGAACATCGACGCAGAACCGATCGCCACGGATCCTTCGTAGGCGAGATACGCCGTCACGCCTTGTTGACTGACAAGGGCAGCCGGCCAAGCTGCGGCGGCGGATGTCACCCCAAAGCCGTCACACATCACTTGCCCAAACTGATCCGCCTCGATTGAGGTCACCGCACGCACCACGATGTCAGAGGGCAACGTTCCCTCGATTTCCATCCCTTCGGTCATCATAAAAATAGCGACGTCAAGCGGGTGACGTTCGAAGCCACGTTCAGCCAGCCAAGCTTGTAGATGTTTCGGCTGACTCAGGGGAGGTATGGCAAGCATTGATTTAGGCGCGCATTTTTGACTAAGCCAATTCCTGGCACGCGCGACACGGTAAGGGGTAATGGCCTTATCGACACCAAATGAGAATACCTTGTTGGAGAAAACCCCGGTATACCACGCGCTGCTTGATACAATTCTGCTTCGTCTTCCTCAAAATGGATGCCAAACTTTCTCGATGTTTCCATTGGCGCGGCCGACGCCAGAGTTCGCCAAGCCTCTCGCTGAACGGCTTCCGACTTGCTAATCCAAGCGCTATCGTCAGGGTTGATAACTTCTACCGGCATAAGTCACCCGTTCTCAATCAGCAGCCACGGACGACCATCATCCGCGATCGCACGCAACCTCGTCACCGAGGCGAACACCGGACTGGGACGGAGCCTCGCAAAGGCGATAGTGTACCGAGGCCCGGGGCGTTTAATTTCGCCTCGGAAGGTGATCCCGACGGAGGATTTGAAATCATGCCAAAGGCAATCCGTTTCAGTCAGCTCGGTGGTCCAGAAATCCTGCGTTTCGAGGAGGTCGCCGTCCGGCAGCCAGGTCCCGGCGAGGTGCTGCTCGAGGTTCAAGCCGTGGGCCTGAACCGTGCCGAGAGCATGTACTACCACGGCTTCTACATGGAACAGCCCAACCTGCCGTCCGGCTTGGGCTACGAGGCCGTCGGCGCCGTTTCCGCAGTCGGCCCGGGTGTCGACCCGTCACTCGTTGGCGGACGCTTCGGCACCATCCCAGGCTACTCGATGAACCAGTATCCTGTGCTGGCGGAAGAAGCCGTGGTGCCGGCGAGCGTTCTCGCCCCTGTTCCAGACTCGTTCTCCGCGGCGGAGGGCGCGGCGGTCTGGATGCAGTACTGCACGGCCTACGGCGCGCTCGTGCCCTTCGGCAAGGTATCGTCCGGCGACGTCGTCATCATCACTGCCGCCAGCTCTTCCGTCGGGCTTGCTGCGATTCAGATCGTCAAGGCGCAAGGTGGCGTCTCCATCGCCACCACGCGCACGGCAGCCAAGAAGGACCGCCTCCTGTCGCTGGGTGCCGACCACGGCATCGTCACGGACGTCGAGGACCGACCGTCGCGGGTCAAGGCGATCACCGGCGGAAAGGGGGCCAGGATCGGCGTCGACCCGGTCGGCGGCGACGCCATCAACGCGCTCGCGCAAGCCACGGCGAACGGCGGCAGTATCTTCCTGTACGGCATGCTGTCCGGCACGCCGACGCCGTTCCCCATGGGAACCTTCGGGCGGAGGGTCGCCATGTTCGGCTACACTTTCAACGAGCTGCGGGACACTCCCGACTGGAACAAGATGAAGACTTACATCTTCGATCATTTGTCCGACGGCTCATTCAAGCCGGAGATCGCGCGTACCTTCCCCTTCGCTCAAGCCGTCGAAGCCTACAGATACCTCGAAGGCAACGAGCAGATCGGCAAGGTGGTTATCACCTTGTAGAGCGCCGTCCGTCTCCTTCGCCGCAAGCGCGATGGTGCCGCCGCACCCGCGGACAGCATTCCTGCCGCGGACAGGCCGATGGCCTCGACTGAGGAGGGTCGATCCGTGATCGGTTCCCTCCCTGGATCGAGCATCAGGCGACGAGCCTCATCGCCAATCCGATCAGCACTGTCGCTCCGAGGCAGCGCCGCCACGGGTTCACGCCGCGCAGCACCTCGTCACCGGCCCAGATCACGAGGAACGCCGTCGCAACGATGTGGATGGCGATGCCGGTCGGCCCCGATGCATTGGTGATCAGCTCGACAAGAGACGCGGTAGCGAAGATCCACAGCCACAGGTTCGGCCACTGCGCGACGACGATCCGGCCCGTGTGCCGATCACGCCAAAACCAACCGATGAAGCGCGTCAGCATGTCGGAAAACGGGTCCGCAGGTCGGAGACAGGGCTCGATTGCCAGCTACAGGAGCCACGATATCCGAGTCTCGGTCGGGGTGCGCCAGTGAATGGCCTTGGCTCATCGCCGGGGTTTTAAACGTTGAAGCGCAGATCTCGATGAAGCGGGAACCGACCCAAGCGCGGGTCGGGCTCCGCGTAGCTACGCGGCCTTCGCCCGGCGGGCAGGGGGCCGGGCAGGTGCGAGCCGCCCCGCATCGCGCGAGGGCGCAGCGCTGAACATGCGGGCGTACTCGCGGCTGAACTGGGAGGCGCTCTCGTAGCCGACCGCGTAGGCGGCGGCGGCGACCTCCCGGCCGGAGGCGATCAGGCGGCGGGCCTCCTGCAGGCGCAGCGCCTTCTGGTACTGCAGCGGGCTCATGGCCGTCGCGGACCTGAAATGGCGGTGAAGCGAGGCCGGGCTCATGCCGGCGTGGTCCGCCAGCGCCTCGATGCGAACCGGCCGGTCGTAGTTGGCGCGGATCAGGGCGATGGCGCGGCGCACCCGCGACAGGCGGCTGTCCGCCCGGGTGATCTGGCGCAGCATCGCGCCCTGCGGACCTTGCAGCAAGCGATACAGGATCTCCTGCTCGCACAGCGGGGCGAGGACGGCGATGTCCCGCGGCGTGTCGAGGAGGCGGAGCAGGCGCAGCCAGGCATCCAGCAACTCGGGTGTGACCGGGTTGACCGCGAAGGCCGCTTCGTCCGCCTGCGGCATCTCGGTCGCCTCCGGCAGCAGCGAAGCCAAGCGGTCGCCATCCAGGTCCAGGCTGACGGCGAGGAAGGTCTCGTCAGGCTGGTTCAGCCGCACGCAGCCGGAGGCCGGCAGTTCGACCGTCGCGATGAAGTAGCTGGCTGGGTCATAGCGCAGGCGCCGGTCGCCGATGGCGATCTCCTTGGCCCCGCGAAGGATCAACGCCATCATCGGCAGGTAGACCCCCGAGACCGGCTGGGGCGCGGCTTCAGCCTTGTAGAGGGCGACGCGAGGCAGGGCGCTCGGCTGGCGCGGGCGGTCCGCATGCCGGTCAACGATGTCGCGGATCTGGTCCAGGGTGTTTCGCATCGGTCCAGGATCGGACACGGCGCGCGGTCCGGCAAGTGGTCCGCTCCGAGCGGTCAGGGCAGGTTGAGAAGATCGGGCAAGCCGAAGAGGCGAACGGACATGCGCCATCGCCCGGCGCGCACCACCTCGGAAACAATACGGAGGACTGTCATGGCAGAACGATCGACGGCGCTGGTCACCGGCGCGAACAAGGGCATCGGGCTGGAGATCGCCCGCGGACTCGGGCGGCTCGGCTACCGGGTCTGGGTTGGCAGCCGCGATCTCGGCCGCGGCGAGAGGGCGGTCGTCGAGCTTCGGGCCGAGGGCCTGGACGTTCGCGCGCTCGATCTCGACGTGACCGACGACGCCAGCGTGGCGGCGGCGGCCGACGCCCTCGCCAAGGAGACCGGCCGGCTGGACGCGCTGGTGAACAACGCCGGTGTCTCGACAGGTTGGCGGCCGCCCAGCGAGGACACGATCGCGAACGTCCGCGCCATCTACGAGGTCAACGTGTTCGGCGCCATCCGGGCCACCCACGCCTTCCTGCCGCTCCTGAAGGCGTCGGAAGCCCCGCGCATCGTGATGATCAGCAGCACCCTGGGCTCGCTCGCCTGGGCGTCGGACTTCGGTGCGCCGATGGCCCACGTGAACCTGCTCGGCTACAACAGCTCCAAGTCCGCGCTGAATGCCGTGATGGTGGCCTTCGCCAAGGAACTCGGCCCGCTTGGCTTCAAGGTCAACGCGGGCTGCCCGGGCTACACTGCCACCGACCTGAACCAGCACCAGGGCCACCGCACAGCAGAGCAGGGCGCGGCGATCGGCGTGCGCTTGGCCACCCTGCCCGACGAGGGCCCGAACGGCGGCTTCTTCGACGACGACGGCGTGGTGGCTTGGTGAGGGGGGCACCTGACGCCGTCACCGCCGGCAAGCTGGTCGCCGTCCGCGGCATGCGCTCGACCGCGGCCGTGTCGACGTCCTTCAGCACCGCGCCGTAGGTCGGCGGCCGGACCGCGCGCGTGCAGCAGCCCGGGCGGCCGCATGGCCTGCACGTAGGCGGGGCCGCCGGTGAGCTTGGCGGGGATGTCGACGCGCGGCAGGGCAGTGCCGATCACCGCTGAGGTCGCGGGGTCCGTCAGCGGCGAGGTCGACTCGGCGGGGACGTGCAGCGCGTCGTCGGCCGCCAAGTCCCACATCTGCCCTGAAGGTGTCTTCTTGCAGGTGCCGCATGAACTCGCCGAACACCGGATCAGGCCGACTCAGGTCGGGGCCAAGCGCGATTTGCTGCGCTCCGGCGCCGCGACCGCAAGGCTGCTTGCGGACTTCCCGGACCATGCTGCGGCGTCGCCGTGGACCTGCTACCCTGAGGCGTCCTGGTCCACCTCGTACCGGAAGGCTCTCC
>CAXTFJ010000088.1:0-18184 GCA_964243405.1 uncultured Lichenihabitans sp.
CCAGCCACTCGATGGCGGGCAGGTCGAGGTGGTTGGTGGGCTCGTCGAGCAGCAGCACGTCGGGCTCGGGCGCGAGCACGCGAGCGAGCGCCGCGCGCCGGGCCTCGCCGCCCGACAGGTGCGCGGGATGCTCGTCGCCGGTGAGCCCCAGTTCGTTGAGCAGCGTCAGCGCCCGGTAGGGGTCGTCGAGCGGCCCGAGGCCCGCCTCCACGTAGGCCAGCACGGTCTCGAAGCCGCTCAGGTCCGGCTCCTGCGGCAGGTAGCGCAGGCTCGCGTCGGGCTGGGCGAAGCGGGTGCCGCCGTCGATCTCGGCGGCACCCGCGGCGATCTTGAGCAGGGTAGATTTGCCCGAACCGTTGCGGCCCACCAGGCACAGCCGGTCGCCGCGCGATACGGAGAGTTCGGCGCCGTCGAGCAGCGGTTTGCCGCCCAGCGTGAGGCGGATGTCTTGCAGGGTGAGGAGCGGTGGGGCCATGGCGGTGATGTAGAGGGTCGGGGCGGCGGGCACAAACGGTCCGGGCCGACGATCGTGGGTCACTTCGAGTCCGACCTGATCCTCGGTTGCTCGAAACGAGCCCTACTCGGTGTCGTCCCTCCCCAAGCCGGGACCCATCCTCACGCGCGTGGGTCCCGGGTCTCCGCTTCACTCCGCCCGGACGACAGGAGCGGGTTGGACCTCATGATCGGCGTACAACGGCGGTACTCACGTTCGGACTGATACCGAATGGCCAACAAATGCCGCGACCCGTGGCAAGCGCGGGCCACCGCGCCATGTTCGACCTGACGAGATGCCGCACGCCGGGACGGGCCCGGCCACCGGATCGATGAGGGAGTTCCGCCTTGAGCAACGACACGGATGCCACCGGCCTCGCGGCGCTGAAGGCCCATGCCGAGAGCGCCCCTCCCAAGCCGCTCACCGAGCTGTTCGCGGCCGACCCCGACCGCTTCGCGCGCCACCACGTGGTGCTGGGCGACCTGCTGTTCGACTATTCCAAGCACCGGGTGGACGATGCGACGCTGAAAGCCCTGTTCGCCCTGGCGCGCGAGGCCGACCTCGAGGGCAAGCGCGACCGGATGTTCGGGGGCGCCGTCGTTAACCCGACCGAGCACCGCCCGGCGCTGCACACCGCGCTGCGCAACCTGTCGGACGAGCCCGTGACCGTGGACGGGCAGGACGTCATGCCGGCCATTGTGGCCGAGCGGGAGCGGCTCAACGCCTTCGCGGCCGCGGTGCGCGACGGCAAAGCGCCCGGCGCCACCGGCAAACCCATCACGGACGTGGTCAACATCGGCATCGGCGGCTCGGACCTCGGCCCCGCCATGGCGGCCCGCGCGCTGGCCCCCTTCGCGTCGCAGCGGGTGAAGGGTCATTTCGTGTCCAACGTGGACGGCGCCGACATCGGCGACACGATCGCGGGGCTCGATCCCGCGAGCACGCTATTCATCGTCTCGTCCAAGACTTTTACGACGCTGGAAACGATGACCAACGCCGCCACGGCCCGCAAATGGCTGGTGGACGCGCTCGGCGAGGACGCGGTCGAGCATCATTTCGCGGCGGTGTCGACCAAGCTCGACCTCGTGGCCAAGTTCGGCATCAAGCCCGACCGCGTGTTCGGCTTCTGGGACTGGGTGGGCGGCCGCTATTCCATCTGGTCGAGCATCGGGCTCGCGCTCACCATCCTGATCGGCCCAAAACACTTCGAGGAGTTCCTGCGCGGCGGGCACGAGGTGGATAAGCACTTCCGCGAAGCGCCGCTGGAACAGAATATCCCCGTGCTGATGGGCCTCATCGGCGTGTGGTACCGCGACGCGCTCGGCTTCGCGACCCAGGCCGTGATCCCCTACGACCAGCGGCTCGGCCGCTTCTCGGCCTATCTCCAGCAGCTCGACATGGAAAGCAACGGCAAGAGCGTGACGCTCGACGGCAGCCCCGTCGGCTTTCCCACGGGTCCCGTGGTGTGGGGCGAGCCCGGCACCAACGGGCAGCACGCCTTCTTCCAGCTCCTGCACCAGGGCACGGAGGTTGTGCCGGTGGACTTCCTGGCCGCGGCCGAGCCCACCCAGGCCGACCGGCACCACCACGACATCCTGCTCGCCAACTGCTTCGCCCAGAGCCAGGCGCTGATGCAGGGCCGCGACCTGGCCGAAGTCACCGCGCAGCTGGAGAAGGGTGGCATGGAGCCTGCCGCCGTCAAGGCGCTGGCGCCCCACAAGGTGTTCTCCGGCAACCGGCCGTCCTCCACCTTCCTTTATCGCAAGCTCGACCCCGCCATGCTGGGCCGGCTGATCGCGCTCTACGAGCACCGCGTGTTCACCATGGCGGCGATCTGGGACACCAATCCCTTCGATCAGTGGGGCGTGGAACTCGGCAAGGAGCTGGCGTCCAAGCTCGGGCCCATCGTGGCGGATGCCAAGGCGTCGACCGACGGGCTGGACGGCTCGACGGCGGGGTTGGTGGAGCACCGCCGCGCCCTGCTGGGCAAACCCGCCGCGGTCTAAGCCCCGCTGCGCCGACCGGCGCGGACAACCTACCGGCCGAAGACCGATCGCTCGATCCCGACCGCCGCCTTGACCCGGTCCACGACCGGGCCGAGGTCGAAAATCGTGCGGCCTTCCGTGCCGATCGGCAGCAGCGGCCGGATCGCCTCGGCCAGCGGACGCAGACCGGTGCCGAGGTCCTCGATGGGCAGCCCGCGGCGGTGGACGGCCCAGACGGCGCAGACCGCCTCGACCGTCACCACGGTCCAGGCCGGTTCCAGGCTCCGCACCGTCTCGGCCACGGATTGCGGCGCGTTGCCGGCCACGTCCTCGACCCCGTCGTCGAGCTGGCCGGAATAGCCGAGCAGCGCCGGGTGGGCGGCCTGCCGCACCGCACCCACGGCGGCTCCGGCGATGTGACCGAGGTTGAGAAACTGCACCCCGCCCACCGCACCGCCCTCGGCCGCGAGACCCGTGGGCAGGCTGGTGAAGCCGGGCCACTGGATCTTGTGAACCCGCTGCCCCGCCGCCTCGACCACCTTGGCCATCGCTTGCCGCAGCGTGTCGAGCGCGAGCGCGCAGGCGGTGGTCTCCATGTTGCCGTGCGACGTGAAGGTGCCCGCGTCAGCGTCGATCAGCGGGTTGTCGCACGCCGCCGACAGCTCGGCCTCGATGATGGCGTGGGCGAAGTCGTAGGCTGCCTCCGCGGCGCCGTGGATCTGCGGCACGCAGCGGAAGCTCAGCGGATCCTGCAGCAGGCGGGCCTCGCCGGGTCGCCAGAGCCGGCTGCCCGCCAGAGCCTTCCGCAGGGCCGCGCCCGCCCTGCTCTGGCCGGGCTGGCCGCGCGCCGCGTCGACGGCGGCGCTCCAGGACTGCAAATTGCCGCGGAACCCTTCCATCGACAGGGCTGCGACCAGCGACGCGGCGTCGAGCAGCGCGCGGATCTCGGCCAGGGCGAGGGCCGCTCCCGCGAGCATCAGGCTGTTCGAGTTGAGGAGCGACACGGCCTCCTTGGCCGCCAAGCCGCCCAAGGGCGCCGGGCCCGCGCCGTCCGCGCCCACCCCCGGCTTGCCGAGCAGCGGCACGGCGAGCTGACTCATCGCCACGATGTCGGAGGCGCCCACCGACGAGCCGAGCCGCGCCCCTGGCAGATCGTCGGCCTGCAGGCGCGCGAGCAGGCTGTCCACCAGCTCCGGCCGCACGCCCGACCGCCCCCGGGCGAACAGGGCGAGCTGGATGGCGAGGGCCGCGCGCACGACTGCGGGCGGGGCGTCGGGACCCGGCGCGAGGGTGGCGTGCGCGACCAGCATCAGGTCGTTGTAGCGACCCACGGCCTCGCGGCCGACCCCAAAGTCCTTCTGGCTGCCGACGCCCGTGGTGATGCCGTAGGCGGGAATGCCAGCCTCGACCACGCGGTCGACCACCGCGCGCGCCCGCCGGACCGCGTCGCGGCCCGAGGGCGACAGGTCCACGGCCGCGCGGCCCCGCGCGACCGCTTCTACGTCGGCGAGGGTCAGGGGGCCGTCGCCGAGGATCACAACGCGCGGGGGCATCGCCCTACTCGAGGTTGGTGTGGTTGGCGCGCATGGCCTCGGCCGACACGCCCAGGCGCTCCTTGAGCTTCAGTATCATGACCTCGAACAGGACGAACAGCGCGCCCTCGTAGACCGAGCCCATGGGCAGCACGGAAGCATCGGCGCCCCGGTCGTCCGCCATGGTCTGGGCGGGCAGCACGAGCACCTGGTCGGCCATCCGCGGCACGCGGCCCTCCGGCTGCGCGGTGATCGCGAGCACGGTGGCGCCCGCGGCCTTGGCGACGCCCACCAGCGCCACGGCGGTGGAGATCTCGCCGGGGCCCACGGTGACGAGGAAAAGGTCACCGGCGCGAAGCGCGGGCGTGGTCATGTCGCCCACCACCGACACGGAGCGGCCGAGGTGGAACAGCCGCATCGCGAAGCCGCGGATCTGCAGGCCCTCGCGCCCACCGCCGAACACGGACACGTGGCGCGCGGTCGCGATCACTTCCACGGCATGGTCGACCGCGTCATCGTCGATGCGGTCGAATACGGCGCCGAGCTCGGCCAGGGCGCGCGCGTAGAGGGAGGGGTCCGCCATCACTCCGTCCCCATCACGAGGCCCTCGATGTCGTGCTTCTGGGTGATCGGCACGAGGTCGGACACCGTGCGGCAGACGAGGTGGTCCTTCACCGAGCGGGGTAGCGCCTCGAAATAGTCGGGCGTCACGGTCATGTCGTGCAGCGCCGCGTGGCCCGCGCCGGGCGCATCGGCGCCGAGCACGAGCACGGGGCGGCAGACCGGCGAGCCGTGCGCGGTGCCGCGGTGCATGGTGAGCGCCGAGCGGCAGGAGATATCGCCCATGGCGGGGAACTTGCGCGTTGCGCGCTCGGCGTAGCGCGGCCATCCCTCGCGGGCGGGAAACATCTCGTGCGGCCAGTCGCGTCCGTCGTCCCACTGCGTGCCGGGCGCCACCTCGAAGGGCCCCATGTCGGGCGTGACGTCGACGCCCGTCAGGTTAAAGGCGAGCGAGGTGATGCGCCTATCGCGCCAGGACTCGGGCGGGGAGGGGAAATCGCGGTGCCAGGGCTGGTTCCGGGCACCCTGGAACGGCACGTCGAAGCCCACTTCGACAATCTCGTAGTTCGGCCCGAGCACGGCCTCGCACATCGCCGTCACCCAGGGGTGGGTGACCAGATCGACGAAGCCGCGCAGGTTCTGCGGGTGCAGCTCCACGTACCAGCGCCGGGGGCCGCGGCCCACCGCGCCGCCGGGGCGCTGGATGGCGCTCCAGAAGGCCGTCATGATGTCCTCGCGCATGGCCTCGGCCCAGTCGCGCGGGAAAGCGCCCTTGCGGCCCACGACGCCGTCGCGGTTGAGGGTGTCGACGTCGGCGGAGATGTCGGAATACTGCTGCATCGTCATCCTCCCATTCAGGTTCCGCCCTTCTCCCGCGGCGCGGGAGAAGGTGCCCGGCAGGGCGGATGAGGGGCCATTCGGACCGGGGGTCCCCTCATCCGTCGCGGCTTCGCCGCGCCACCTTCTCCCGCACCACGGGAGAAGGGATCAAGCGGGCGTGGTGCGCGCCAGACGGCTCTGCAGGATCACCACGACGAACAGGAAGCCGCCGCGCACCACCGATTGCCAGTAGGCCGACAGGCTGATCCAGCCCATGCCGTTCTCGAAGTTCAGGATGGTGAAGATCAGTCCGAGCAGCAGTACGCCCGCGAGGGTGGCGAAGACCGAACCCTTGCCGCCCGTGAGCAGCGTGCCGCCCACCACCACGGACGCGATGGCGAACAGCTCCCAGCCTATCCCCTCGATCGGCTGGCCCGCGCCGAACTGCGCTGCGAGGATCACGCCCGCCAACCCCGCGAGGCCGCCGGAGATGAGGTAGACGCAAAACACGATCCGGTCAGTCGGCAAGCCCATGAGCCGCGACGCTTCCTCGCCGCCGCCCACCGCCAGCACGTGGCGGCCGAAGGGCCGGGCGTTCAGCACCACCGAGCCCACGGCGTAGGCCAGCAGCGCGATCCAGGCGGGCGTGGGAAAGTTGAAGAACAGGCCGAGCGCCACCCCGAGGGAGCCCGCATTGTCGCCGTCGATCCAGTCGGGCTTGGCGAAGCCGAACAGATTGCCCTGCCCGAGCGCCGTGAAGGCGGTGTCGTAGGACACCGACACCGACTGGTTGTTGGCGAGCAGCAGCCCCGTGCCGGACGCGGCCAGCATCACGGCCAGCGTCGTGATGAAGGGCAGGATCTTGAGCCGGGTGATGATGAAGCCGCTGAGCGCGCCTGCCAGCAGTCCCGACGCCACGCCGCCCGCGAGCCCCGCCAGCAAACCGTAAGGGCTGAGGTAGGCCGACACCACGCTCGCCATCGCGGCCACCGAGCCCACCGACAGGTCGATGCCGCCCGTCATGATGACGAAGCACATGCCGAGGCCCACGAGCGCGAACATGGAATTGTAGCGCAGCACGGACAGCACGTTGTAGCTGCCCAGGAAGCCGTCGTAGCGCAGGGCGCCGAAGACGATCAGCAGAAGCAGCGCGAGCGAAACGCCCAGCGCCGCGCCCGAGAGGTGGAGCTTCCTCATGCCCTCTCCTGACGCTGGAGCCAGACGGCGAGCACGATCAGCGCCGCCTTGGCGATGAGGGCGGCGGCGTCCGGCACGCCGTTGGCGAGCAGCGTGTAGCGCACGAGCTGGATGATCATGGCGCCGATCAGCGTGCCCACCACCGTGGCGCGGCCGCCCGACAGCAGCGTGCCGCCCACCGCCACGGCCGCGATGGCGTCGAGCTCCGCGCCCATGCCGATCAAATTGGCGTCGGCCGCCGAATTCATGGAGATGACGATCAGGCCCGCGACGCCGCTGCACAGGCCCGACACCACGTAGACGAGCCGCTTGACGCGCTTGACGGGCACGCCGGCGAGGCGCGCCGCGGGCTCGTTGCCGCCGACCGCGAGCACCTGCCGGCCGAACACGGTGCGGCGGAGTACCCAGGAGGCGGCGAGCACCATGGCAAGCATGATCCACACCTCGAACGGGATGCCGGCCACGTGGCCCAGCGCGATCGAGCGGAACTCGGGCGCCTTGAACACCTGCAGGTCGCCGTTGGTCCACACCTGGGCGATGCCGCGGCCCGCGATGAACAGGATCAACGTCGCGATGATGGGCTGGATGCGGAAGCTCGACACGAGCCAGCCGTTGAACAGGCCGAACAGGCCCGCGACCGCCACCGGCACCACGATGGCGAGCGCGATGTTGACGTAGAGGTTGCCGCCGTGCAGCAGCGAGCCGGTGAAGAAGCCCGGCGCCAGCGCGCCCGCGATGGCCATCAGCGAGCCGACCGACAGGTCGATGCCGCCGGTCGCGATCACCAGCGTCATGCCCACGCCCACGATCACGATGGTGCAGATCTGCGAGAGGTTGACCGACAGCGTCTGCACGGTCGCGAAATGCGGCGTCACCGCGAGGTTGAGGAGGATCAGCAGCGCCAGCGCGATCAGCGCCCCGAAGCGCCGCAGCGCCATGTCGGGGCGGAAGCGCCGCGCGGGCGATGGGTCGGAGGCCGGCATCAGGCCGGGGCCGGCCCCCGCCGCGCCGCGGTCCACGTTGAGGGTCACGCGGCCTCTCCGTGCGCCATGGCGTCCATGAGGGCCTCCTCGCTGGCGCCCTCGCGGTCGAAACTCGTCACGGTGCGCCCGTCGCGCAGCACGAAGGTGCGGTCGGCCCCTTCCACGATCTCCTCGATCTCGGACGAGATCATCAGCACGCCCAGGCCGTCGTCGGCCAGCGCGCGGATCAGCTTCTGGATCTCCGCCTTGGCGCCCACGTCGATGCCGCGGGTGGGCTCGTCGAAGATCAGCAGCTTGGGGTTCATGCAGAGCCAGCGGGCGAGCAGCACCTTCTGCTGATTGCCGCCCGAGAGTTCGCGGATGGGCTGCTCGGGGCTCGCGCACTTGATGCCGACGTCGGCGATGAAGCGGGTCACGATCGCGCGCTGCCGTGCCTCGTCCACCACGCCCGAGCGCGACAGCGCGGGCAGCAGCGCCAGCGTCATGTTCTCGCGCACCGACAGGCCGGGCACGATCCCCTCGTGCTTGCGGTCTTCCGAGCAGAAGCCGATGCCGGCGCGGATCGCGTCGTGCGGCTCGGCGAAGGCCGCGGGCCTCCCGTCGAAACGCAGCGTGCCGCCCGCGTGCGGGTCGGCGCCGAACACCGCGCGCGCCACCTCCGTGCGGCCCGAGCCGAGCAGGCCCGCCAGCCCCACGATCTCGCCCCGCCGCACCGCGAGGGACGCGTCCGCGACGCGCCGCCCGACCGCCAGGTGCTCGACGCCGAGCACTTCGACGCCCGCGGGCCGGCCGGCCGGCGCGAAGGCGGTGGCGCCCTGCCTGCGCACCTCGCTGAGATCGCGCCCCAGCATAGTGGCGACGAGCTGCAGCTTGCTCATCTCGGCCATGGCGGCCACCGCCACCGTGCGGCCGTCGCGCATCACGGTGACGCGGTCGCAGACCCGGTAAAGCTCGTCGAGCTTGTGGCTCACGAACACCACCGCCACGCCCTGCGCCTTCAGGCGGCGGATGGTGGCAAACAGCACCTGCACCTCCTGCTCGTCGAGCGAGGAGGTGGACTCGTCCATGATCACGAGGCGGGCGTTGAACGACACCGCGCGGGCGATCGCCACCATCTGCTGGACCGCTGTCGAGAAGTGGCCGAGCGGCGCGTGCACGTCGATGTCGACGCCGAACTCCGCCAGCACGGCCCGGGTCCCCGCCTCCATCCGCTGCCAGGACAGGAATCCCAGGCGCGAGCGGATCTCGCGGCCGAGGTAGATATTCTCCAGCACGGAGCGGAACGGGATGAGGTTGATCTCCTGGAAGATCGTGCTGACCCCGCCGCGCTGCGCGTCCTGCGGGGAGGCCGCGGCCCAGGGGCGGCCGTCGAAGGTGACGGTGCCGGCATCGCGCGCCACGAAGCCGTTCAGCACCTTGATCATGGTGGACTTGCCGGCGCCGTTCTGGCCGATCAGCGCCATTACTTCGCCGGGCAGGACCTCGAGGTGGGCGCCCGCGAGCGCCGGGGCGGTGCCGAAGCTCTTGTCGATCCCGCGCATGGTCAGGAGCGGCTCGCCGGCCATGGCTTCACCTTCTCGCTTGGACGAAGAGGCGGCGCGCGGCTTCCAGGGCCGCGCGCCCTCCGGTCAGAACGCCTCGGGCAGGTAGGCCGCGACGTTGTCCTTGGTGAACAGGCGGTCGTTGTTGACCACCCATTCGGGGATCGCCTTGCCGTCCGCGTAGTCGGCGACCGACTGGAAGGCCTTGGGGCCGAAGTGCGGGTTGCACTCCACCAGCACCGCGATCTGGCCGTCGGCCACCGCCTGGGCGGCGTCCTTGGTGCCGTCGATGGACGCGATGGTGACGTCCTTGCCCGGCGTCTTGCCCGCCGCCTGCATGGCCGCGATGGCGCCCATCGTCATCTCGTCGTTGTGGCCGTAGAGCGCGTTCGCGTCCGGGTGCGCCTGGTAGAGGGTCTCGAACACCTGGCGGCCCTTGTCGCGGGCGAAGTCGCCCGACTGGGAGGCGATGATCACCATGTCGGGATATTTCGAGATCGCGTCCTTGAAGCCCTTCATGCGGTCGGTCGCGGCCGAGGCGCCGATCGTGCCCTGCAGCTCGATGATCCTGGCCTTGCCGCCCATCAGCTTGGCGAAGGTTTCGCCGCAGGTCATGCCTTCCTTGATGAAGTCGGAGCCGATGAAGGCCACGTAGTCGCGGCCCGCCTTGGCGAGCGTGGGGTCCACGCTGCGGTCGATGCAGAACAGCGGGATGCCGGCGTTCTTGGCTTCCATCACGGCGGGGACGAGCGGCTTCTCCTCGCGGGGGGCGAGCAGGATGACGTCCACCCGCTGGGCGATCATCGAGCGCACGTCGGAAACCTGCTTGGCGGCGGAGCCCGCGGCGTCGGTGTAGACGAGCTGCCAGCCGCGCTTCTCAGCCTCATCCATCATGCTGGCGGTCTGCGCCAGGCGCCACGGGTTGTTGCTTTCCGTCTGCGCGAAGCCGATCTTGTACTTGTCCTTCTTCTTGAGCGTGGGCAGTCCGGCGGCCCAGGCGAAGTCGCCCAGGCTGGCCGCGGCGAGGCCTCCGGCGGTGGCGGACAGCAGCGAACGGCGCGTGATGATCATGGTGAAATCCCTCCCTGTCCGGGCGGGGCCACTCGCGGTCGCCCCGTCCCGATGCGCCCGCGTTCCGTCCGGCGGGTCGGGGGAAGTTAAAGCACATGGGAAAGCCGGCGCAAACGGAAAATTAGTCTGACTAAATCGTCGGCACAGAGGCGGCGGCGCGACCCACCGCCTCGCCGGTGAGGCCGCGGTAGCCGTCAGCGATGGGACGCCGCCGCACGTTGTCGGGATTGCCGGCGCGCACCTGGAAGGCGGTGTCGGCGCCCTCCCCCTCGAAGTGGATGTCGAAGCACTGGTCCCCGATGCGCAGGTCGCGCAGCGTCAGGTCGGGCAGCCACGGGGGGAGCCAGGGGTCGAGGTAGAGCACGCCGTTCGCGGCCTCGGGCTGGAACCCCAGCATCGCCTGCAGCAGCAGGAAGACGCTGCCCGCGGCCCAGGCCTGGGGCACGTTGGCGCCCGTGTACTGGACGGGGAAGTTCGAGCCGTCGCGCGGGATGCCGGCGTAGAGTTCGGGCAGTTGGTGGAGCATGAAGAAGCTCGCGGCCTCGCTGACGTCGCGGGCGATGCGGGCCGCCTCGGCGTGGAAGCCGTAGCGCTTGAACCCCATGGCGATGATGCTGTTGTCGTGCGGCCAGACGGAGCCGTTCTGGTAGGAATAGGGGTTGTAGGACGGGTGGTCGGCCGACAGGGTGCGGATGCCCCAGCCCGACCACATGTCGGGCGCCATCAGCCGCCTCACGACACGCTCGGCCTTGTCGGGCGGCACGATGCCGGAGATGAGCAGGTGGCCGGGGTTGGAGGCAACCGTGAGCACCTTGGCCTTGGCGCCGTCCAGGCAGTAGGCGTAGAAGCCGCCCGCTTCGTCCCAGAAGGCCTCGTCGAAGCGTCGGGCGAGGTCGGCCGCCTTGGCGCGCAGCCGCGCGGCGTCGGCCGGGCGGTCCAGCACGTCGAAGATCTCGGCGGTACGGACCCAGGCGTCGAACACGTAGCCCTGCAGCTCGCACAGCGCCTTGGGGCCCTTCACGGGAGAACCGTCGGTGTTCATGACGGCGTCGCCCGCGTCCTTCCACCCCTGGTTCTCGTAGCCCGCGGAGGAGCGGGTCTGGTATTCCTGGAACCCGTCGCCGTCGAGGTCGCCGGACTCGTCGATCCACCGGAGGCAGCGCTCGGCCGTGCCGATGTGCTGATCGAGCAGCCCGCGGTCGCCGCAGCAGCGCCAGGTGATGTGCAGCGTGATGAGGAACAGGGGCGTGGCGTCCGCCGTGCCGTAGTAGGGCGTGTGCGGCACCTTCTTGAGCTGCGCGAGTTCGCCGTAGCGCATCTCGTGCAGGATCTTGCCCGGCTCCGCGTCGCGGTAGTCGTCGCGCTCGGTGGCCTGCAGCTCGCCCAGCACCTCGAGGGCGCCGCGCGCGAAATCGGGATAGACCAGCACGGTCTGCATGGCGGCGATCAGGCTGTCGCGCCCGAACAGGGCCACGAACCACGGCACGCCCGCGGCGGGCACGAAACGCAGGTGGTCCGTGCCTTCCACGGGCAGGCGCAGCGAGGCCATGTCCTCGATCGACTGGCGGAACAGCTGGTAGAATTCCTCGTTGCTCGTCTGGATCTTCAGGACCGCGTTCTTCCAGTCCTGGAACGCCGAGCCGAGTTCCGCCGCCCCGGCATGGGCGAAGCAGGCCTTGGGCGCCGCGTAGGTGCGCTCGCCGTCGACGAGGTCGTGCCGGAGGCAGGTGTGCCAGGACTGCCCCGGCTGCAGCGCGATGTCGAACGACAGGCGCCCGTTGGCGGCGTCGCACCGGCCGCCCGCGTTGTGCACCGCGGTCTTCACCGCGCGGTGGAATGTCCCGTTGGTGAAGCTCGAGGTGAGGACGTTGTCCTCGGCGTGCCATTTCGTCGTGATCCGGCCGCGCCGGACGAGGCGCTTGCCCTTGACGTCGAAGAGGTCGGCGAAGTCGCTGCGGATCATCACCTCGAGGTTGAAGCGGATGGGCTTCGGCCCGTAGTTCTTGACCTCGAAATCCTCGTGCAGCCCGCCGTCGACCGTGCGGTTCAGCTCGAGGCCGACCGTGCGCTCGGGTACCGGCCCGTCCTCGCTGTCGAACCCCGCGTTGATCAGGAAGGTGCGCGACAGGTAGTAGAAGACCGCGCCCGCGTTGAGCAGTTCGAACGGCACGCCGTTGGCGTAGATCCGGTAGGCGCTGATCAGGCGCGTGTCGAAGAAGTAGAGCCCCTTGTCGGTTTCGGGGAGGATCTGCCCGTCCGGTTCGCAGGCGAGCACCGTGTGGTCCTTGTTGATGGTGAGCAGCGGGGGGCCGATCGTGATCTCAAGGGTCAAGCCGTGATCCTCCTCGATGCCGGGGCCGCGGGACCGCTCCCTCCGCCATCGTGTGCCGCTTTCGCCGCGACGGTCCAGATCGATACAGCATGATCTGATGTCGCAACCCGGGATCAGGGCCACTCAACCCGCGGCGGCAGGGAGGACAGGATGGACTCCACGTTGCCGCCGGTCTTCAGCCCGAAGATCGTGCCGCGGTCGTAGAGCAAATTGAACTCCACGTAGCGACCGCGCCGGACGAGCTGTTCGCGGACGTCGCCCGCAGTTGCCGGCGTGGCGAGGTTGCGTAGCGCCAGGGCCGGGTAGACGCCCAGGAAAGCCTCGCCCACCGCGCGGGTGAAGGCGAAATGCTCCTCGAACCGGTCGGCCGACAGGTAGTCGTAGAAGATGCCGCCGATCCCGCGCGGCTCGTCCCGGTGCTTGAGAAAGAAGTAGTCGTCGCACCAGGCCTTGAAGCGCTCGTAGGGCGCGACCGCCGCGTGCGCGTCGCAGGCGGCCCGCATGGCGGCGTGGAAGGCCTGCGCGTCCGCATCCTCCTGGCTGCGCCGCCGGTCGAGCACGGGCGTCAGGTCCGCGCCGCCGCCGAACCACGCCTTGGTGGTCACGACGAAGCGCGTGTTCAGGTGAACGGCGGGGACGTTGGGGTTCCAGGGATGGACGATCAGCGACACGCCCGAGGCCCAGAAGCGCGGGTCGGCGTCGGCGCCCGGGATCGCGGCCGCGAACTCGGGCGCGAAGCTGCCGTGGACGGTCGAGGCGTGCACGCCCGCCTTCTCGAACACGCGACCTTTCAGCACGCCCATCGTGCCGCCGCCCCCCGGCGCGCCGGTGTGGTCGGTCCGCGTCCAAAGCTTGCGCGCGAACCGGCCGGGCGCCCCTTCCGCGCCGGGCCAGGCCGGCCCTTCGTCCTCGACCGCCTCCAGAGCCGCGATCAACCGTGCTTGCAACGCCTCGAACCAGGCGCGAGCGCGGTCCTGCCGCTCGGCGAGCATCGCGTCGGCTTCTGAAGCTGGGGCGGACTGAGCGGCGATGGCCAAGGTCGTCTCCTCACGTCGACCGTCACGGCCCGAAGGCCGGAGCGGCCTCCCTTGCCCGGCCGCCATCCCGCACGCAAGCTCAACCCCGCCCCTACCGCAGGGCCTCGCCCGCCACCATGGCGGCCGCGACCGCCACGTTGAGCGAGCGCAACCCGGCCACCATCGGGACGCGGAGGCGCGCGTCGGCGGCCGCATGCACCTCGGGCGGCACGCCGGCCGACTCGCGGCCGACCATCAGCACGTCGTCGGGTGCGAAAGCGAAATCGAGGTAGGGGAGCGCGCCCGCCGTCGTGAGCAGCACCAACCGCCGGCCGGCGCCGCGCCGCCACGCTTCGAAGGCCGTGAAGGAGGCATGACGCGCGAGCCGCAGGTGGTCGAGGTAATCCAGGCCCGCGCGGCGGAAGTGCCGGTCGAAGGTAGGAAACCCCGCGGGCTCGATCAGCGCCGCTTCCAGCCCGAGGCAGGCGCACAGCCGCAGTATGGTGCCGGCGTTCTGCGGGATATCGGGCTGGTACAGGGCGAGCTGGAGCATGGACGCGCGGCTTAAACGCCGCACGCGCCGGTGAAAAGAGCTCTGGCGGCGAGCAGCGCGCCCGAGCCGCCGCAGCGGTCTGGACAGCAGTTTGGAACGATGCCAAGACGTCCCCGCTTCGGGCTTCCCGGTCCGCCTCGGCTCTTAGGTCGCACGGCGCCGGTCAGACGGTTCTTTAACGCGAGGTTCAATCTCGTTAAGCTCCGGATGATCCCGTTCGCCGCCGCCGGCAATCGGCGGCCCGCCTGGAATGGAGCTGGTTTTGGCGACTGCGACGATAGCCCCCGGACAACCCACGCGCCGGGACTTCCTGTTCATCGCGACGGGCGCGGTGGGCGCGGTGGCGGTGGGTTCGGCGGTCTGGCCGCTGATCAACCAGATGAACCCGGACGCCTCAACCCTCGCGCTGGCCTCCACCGAGGTCGACATCGGCAAGGTCGAGGTGGGTCAGATCCTCACCGTGAAGTGGCGCGGCAACCCGGTCTTCGTGCGCCACCGCACGCCCAAGGAGATCCAGGAGGCGCAGACTACGCCGCTGTCCGACCTCAAGGACCCGCAGACCGACGCCGACCGCGTCCAGAAGCCGGAATGGCTGATCGTCATCGGCATCTGCACGCACCTGGGCTGCGTGCCGCTCGGCCACGAGGGCCAGTACGACGGCTGGCGCTGCCCCTGCCACGGCTCGGTCTACGACACGTCTGGCCGCATCCGGCAGGGGCCCGCCCCCCTCAACCTCGCGGTTCCCACCTATGCCTTCCTGACCCCCACCAAGTTGAAGATCGGCTGAGCGCCCTTTAACGTCTACGACGCAGCCCGACGCCGTTGAAAGAAGATCAGCCATGAGCGGACCCTCGACCTACGTCCCCCCGAACGCGTTCCTGCGGTGGTTCGAGAGCCGCCTGCCGATCATCGGGCTCGTGCATTCCTCGTTCATCGCCTTCCCGAACCCGCGCAACCTGAACTATTTCTGGACGTTCGGCGGCATCCTGGCCTTCATGCTGGTCGAGCAGATCGTCACCGGCGTCGTGCTCGCCATGCACTACACGCCGGAGGCCACGCTCGCCTTCGCGTCCGTCGAGCACATCATGCGCGACGTGAACTTCGGCTGGCTGCTGCGCTACCTGCACGCCAACGGCGCCACGATGTTCTTCGTGGCGGTCTACATCCACATCGCGCGCGGCATGTACTACGGTTCCTACAAGGCGCCCCGCGAGGTGCTGTGGATCCTGGGCGTCATCATCTTCCTGCTCATGATGGCCACCGCCTTCATGGGTTACGTGCTGCCCTGGGGCCAGATGAGCTTCTGGGGCGCCAAGGTCATCACCAGCCTGTTCTCGGCGATCCCGATCGTGGGCGATTCGATCACCACCTGGCTGTGGGGCGGCTATTCGGTCGGCAACGCGACGCTGAACCGCTTCTTCGCCCTGCACTACCTGATGCCCTTCATGATCGCGGGCGTGGTGGTGCTGCACATCTGGGCGCTGCACATCCCCGGCTCCAACAACCCCGTTGGCGTCGAGGTGCGCAGCCAGAAGGACACGCTGCCCTTCCATCCCTACTTCACGGTCAAGGACGGCTTCGCGCTCGTCTGCTTCATGGTGTTCTTCGCCTACTTCGTGTTCTACGTGCCGAACTATTTCGGCCACTCGGACAATTACATCGAGGCGAACCCGCTGGTGACCCCGGCGCACATCGTGCCGGAATGGTACTTCCTGCCCTACTACGCCATGCTGCGCGCCGTGCCGTTCAAGCTCGGCGGCGTTTGCGCCCTGTTCGGCTCGATCCTGCTCATCGCCTTCCTGCCCTGGCTCGACACCTCCCGCGTCCGCTCGGCCAATTTCCGGCCGGTCTACCGCGTGTTCCTGCTGATCTACTTCGCGACCGTCATCGGCCTGGGCTGGTGCGGCTCGCAGGAGCCGGTGGGCAACGTGGTGCTGGCCTCGCAGGTCCTGACCGCGTGGTACTTCATCCACCTGCTCGTCGTGCTGCCGCTGCTCGGCTTCTTCGAGACGCCGCGCAAGATGCCCTCCTCCATCACGGAGGCGGTGCTGGGACCGCGCGGCGCTTCGGCGGCCCTCGTCGCGGCGCGGACCGCCGCCAGCCCTCCCGTCGAGGGCTGACGGCCGCCCCTTCCGAGCGCCCTCGCACCAATTGGAATTCTGCCCGATGACGTCGAAGTCCGTTCTCCTTCCCGCAGCCTTGATCGCGGGCCTGATGGCGGGGTCCGTCACCGCGCGGGCCCAGGAGGGTGCGAACCCCCTCCCCGCGGAGCAGAGCTGGTCGTTCAAGGGGCCGTTCGGACGCTACGACACCGCGCAGCTCCAGCGCGGCTACCAGGTTTACCGCGAGGTGTGCTCGAACTGCCATTCGATGCACTTCATGTCGTTCCGAAACCTCGGCGATGCGGGCGGCCCCGGCTTCACGGACAGCCAGATCAAGGCGTTGTCGGCCAGCTACAAGGTGCAGGACGGACCCAACGATTCGGGCGACATGTTCGACCGGCCCGGCCGCGCCTCAGACCCCTTCCCCGCGCCGTTCCCCAACGAGCAGGCGGCCCGGGCCGCGAACGGCGGGGCGCTGCCGCCCGACATGAGCGTGCTCGCCAAGGCACGCGACATCGAGGGGGCCTGGTACGACTTCCTGATCGAGCCGTTCACGCAATACCAGGAGGGTGGCCCGGACTACATCCACGCGCTGCTGAATGGCTACGCCGAGAAGCCCGCGGACTTCCAGCTCCCCACGGGCAAGTATTACAACATCTACTTCCCCGGCCGTGCCATCTCCATGCCGAAGCCGCTCAGCGACGACCAGGTGGACTATACCGACGGCTCGCCGAAGACCGTCGAGCAGTACAGCCACGACGTCGCGGCCTTCCTGATGTGGGTGTCGGAACCCAAGCTGATCGAGCGCAAGCGCACGGGCCTGAGCGCGATCGTGTTCCTGGTCGTGTTCGCCGGCCTGCTCTACGCCATCAAGCGGCGTATCTGGGCCGGGCTGCACGACGAGAGCGGCACGCCGACCCCGATCGTCGGCCACAGCTAGCACCGGCTACCAACCCCCGCCGCGCCCAGGCCTCCCGCGCGGGTCAGCGCCGGAGGCCTTTCTCGTTCTCCGAC
Source organism: uncultured Lichenihabitans sp. (assembly GCA_964243405.1). GTDB lineage: Bacteria > Pseudomonadota > Alphaproteobacteria > Rhizobiales > Beijerinckiaceae > Lichenihabitans. The sequence goes on from CAXTFJ010000088.1 coordinate 17,200, forward strand.
CGCGAGCCCGCGAGCCATGGCCCCTTTCCGACCGACCGGGCGGGGAACCGGCATCGTGCTTTATTCGGCGGGCGTGTTCTTCTTCGCCGTCAACGACGCCATCGGCAAATGGCTCGTGACCGACTACGGCGCGGGCGAGGTCATGGCGCTGCGGACCCTGGGCGCCGCCCTCGTGCTGGCCGCGCTGCAGTGGCGCCATCCCGTCGATCTGCGGCCGCGCGGTCAGTACGGGCTGCACGCGCTGCGGATCCTGTGCTCGGCGGCCGACACCTTCGCGTTCTACGCCGCGACCGGGCACATGCCGCTCGCCGACGTCATGACCTTCTACATGGCGTCCCCGATCATCATCGTGACGCTGTCGGCCGTGCTGCTGGGCGAGAAGCTCGGCCCCGCGCGGATCGCGGCGGTCGCGGTCGGGTTCGTGGGCGTCGTGATCGCCCTGCATCCGACGGGTGCGAGCTTCACGCCCGCGGCGCTGCTGGCCTTGGCGGGCAGCATCATGTTCGGCACCACCCTCGTGATCACGCGGAAGCTGCGCGACCTGCACTGGCTGCCGCTGGTGGGCTACCAATTCCTGGGCTCGGGCCTGATCGGCGCCGTGGCGTCGGCCGCGACCTGGGTCATGCCGGGGGCGCGCGACCTCGGCCTGTTCGCGCTGATCGGGATCGTGGCGGTGGCCTGTTTCCTCATGATCACGCGGGCGCTGTCGCTGACGGCGGCCTCGGTGCTGGCCCCGCTGCAATACGCCTCGATCGTCTGGGCCACGCTGATCGGCTGGCTGGTGTGGCGCGACGTGCCGACGGCCGGCACGCTCGCGGGCGTCGCGATCATCATGGCGAGCGGCCTGATCGTGCTGCGCGCCGAACGGAGCGCGCCGGAGCCGTCCGGCACGCCTCAGCCTTCGAGCACCCCGATGTAGGGGAGCTGCCGGTATTTGTGGGCGACGTCCATGCCGTAGCCGATCACGAACAGGTCGGGGCACTGG
>CAXTFJ010000088.1:18194-19344 GCA_964243405.1 uncultured Lichenihabitans sp.
CAATGGGCCGCGGGGGCGCCGGTGACTGCAGGATGCGGTCACAGGCATCGCAGCGCAGCTTCGGACGGACGTGTCGGATGACCTTGAAAGAGGCACGCACGCGTTCGAGCATCCCGGCGACGTCTTCGCCCAGCACACGAAGTCGGCCTCGACGGAAACGGCGCGCTTGCCCGCCTTCTCCAGCATGACGCCGATCAGCACGCGCCGGGCGCCTCGGGCGGCCAAAAGGTCCTTGGCGAAAGCCAGCGTGCGGCCCGATTCGAGGATGTCGTCGAGCAGCAGCACGTCGCGCCCGCGCACCGGCGAATCGATGTCGCGCAGCACCGTCACGTTGCCCGTGGACACGGTCCCGTCGAGGTAGCTCGACAGGTGGATGAACTCGACCTGGGGATCCAGGGTCGCGCGGTGCAGGGCGCGGATCAGGTCGGCCGCGAACATGAAGGAGCCCTTCAGCACCGCGACCACGAGCAGGTCGCGCGGCTCGGCCGCCGCGACCGCACCCGCCAGATCCGCGATGCGGGCTTCGATCGCCGCCTCGTCGAAAAGGACTTTTATGGTTCGCGCGGTCACGGGCGATCTCCGCCGAGCGACGGATGCGGGAGGCCGCGATCGTCTCCGTCCCGTATAGATGACGCGACCGTGTAAGCAAACGGACGCGCGGGAGACGGCTGGGATTTCCTGCGTGCAGCCTTGGTGTCGCCGTGGTGTTCGTGGGAAAGCGACCCCGCCTTGGCCAACATGCCCCGAAGCGAGGTTTCTCATGTCCCGTCTGCCCACCCGTCGCGCCGTCCTCGTTGCGGCGGGGTCGCTGCCCTTCCTGAACCTTCATCCCTCGCAGGCCCATGCCGCGCCGCAGGACGGCTTCGCGGTGCTCGAAACCGCGTTCGGCGGACGGTTGGGCGTCGCGGCGCTGGACACCGCCGACGGCCGACGACTCGGCTACCGCGACGGGGAACGGTTCGCGTTCTGCAGCACCTTCAAGATCCTGACCGCCTCCGCCCTGCTCAAGCGCAGCGAAACCGATCCGGGTCTCATGGATCGGCGCGTCCCCTACGCGGCCGTTAAGGATGCGGCGAACTCCGACATCTCCAAGTACGGAGTCGGCGACAGCGTGAGATGCGTATAAGATACAGCCGCCGCGCTCCAGTAC
>CAXTFJ010000089.1:0-19142 GCA_964243405.1 uncultured Lichenihabitans sp.
GGCCACCAGCGGCTGGCCCCGGGTGACCGCCTGGCCGTCCTCCACCAGCACCTGCGACACCCGGCCCGGCTCGAACGGCTCGATCACCTTGACCCGGCCCTGCGGCTCCACCTTGCCCTTGGCGACCGCCTCGATGTCGACCCGGCCCAGCGTCGACCAGGCGAGCGCCGCGGCCACGAAGCCGCACAGCGTGAACAGCAGCGCCCGGCGCCGGGGCGAGGCGGGCGTTTCCAGCACCTCCAGCGCCGCGGGCAGGAACTCCCGGTCGCGGCGGTAGGACGGCTGGCGGAAGGCAACGACCCGGCCCGTCACGCCGCCGCCCCCTCGCCCTGCAGCGCCCAGAGCCGGGCGTAGAGGCCGCCTTCGCGGCGCAGCAGTTCGGCGTGGCTGCCCTGCTCCACCACGCGGCCGCGGTCCACCGCCACGATGCGGTCGCAGCCGCGCACCGCCGCCAGCCGGTGGGCGATGACGATCACCGTGCGGCCCTTGACGATCCGGCGCATGTTGTCCTGGACCACGCGCTCGCTCTCGTAGTCGAGCGCGCTGGTGGCCTCGTCGAAGATCAGGATGCGCGGGTTGGTGGCGAGCGCGCGCGCGATGGCGAGCCGCTGGCGCTGCCCGCCCGAGAGATTCGCGCCGCGCTCCTCGACGGCCGTGTCGTAGCCCTGCGGCAGGGCGGCGATGAAGCTGTGCGCGCCAGCGAGCTCCGCCACCTGCATCACCTGGGCGCGCGGCAGGGCGGGGTGGGCCAGCGCGATGTTCTCGTGAATGGTGCGGTTGAACAGCATCGTGTCCTGCAGCACCACGCCGATCTGCCGCCGCAGCCAGCCGGGGTCGAGCTGGGCCACGTCCGTGCCGTCGAGCAGTACCTGGCCCTCGTTCGGGCTCACCATGCGCTGGACGAGCTTGGTCAGCGTCGACTTGCCCGAGCCCGACGGGCCCACGATGCCCAGAACCTCGCCGGCGCGGATGTCGAGGCTGAGGTCGCGCAGCACGTCGGCCGTCTCCGGCCGGTAGCGGAAGGTGACGTGCGACAGCGTGATGGCGCCGCGCGGCGGCGGCAGCGAGAGCGGCTGGGCGGGGGCGCGCTCGACGGGGGCGTTGAGGATGTCGCCCAGCCGCTCGACGGAGATCTGCACCTGCTGGACGTCCTGCCACAGCTGGCTCAGGCGCAGGATGGGCGCCACCACCTGGCCCGCGATCATGTTGAAGGCGATCAGCTGGCCGACCGTCATGCGGCCGTCGATCACCGCCTGCGCGCCCAGGAAGATGATCACCACGGTGGTGACCTTGCTGACATAGCGGATCAGGGTCTGGCCCACCGTGCCCAGCATGGAGGCCGAGAAGGCCGTGCCCACGTAGGCGGCCAGCCGCTCCTCCCATTGCAGCTGCATCTGCGGCTCGACGCTGGCGGCCTTCAGCGTCTGCGCGCCGATGATGGATTCCACCAGGAACTGCTGGCTGCGCGCGCCGCGGTCGAATTTCTCGTTGACGCGCGCCCGCAGCAGCGGCCGGATCACCACGCCCAGCGCCACGTAGAGCGGGATCGAGGCCAGCACCACGAGGGTGAGCGGCACCGAGTAGAGGAACAGCACGACGAAGAACAGCACCGTGAACACGAGGTCGAGCAGCGAAGTCAGGCCCTGGCCGGTGAGGAAGGCGCGGATCGACTCGAGCTCGCGCACGCGCGCCACCGTCTGCCCGGCGGGCCGGGTCTCGAAGTAGCTGAAGGGCAGGCGGAACAGGTGGGCGAACAGGCGGCGGCCGAGTTCGACGTCGATGCGGTTGGTGGTGTGGGCCAGCGTGTAGCTGCGCAGGTAGTCGAGCGTGCCCTCGAAGGCGCCCAGCACCAGCATGCCGACGACGATCACCACCAGGGTGGACAGACCCTTGTGGACCAGCACCTTGTCGACCACGAGCTGGAAGAACAGCGGCGTGATGAGGCCGAACACCTGGACGAAGAAGGACGCCACGACCACGTCGGCCAGCGCCTTGCGGTAGCGCCACAGCGAGGGCAGGAACCACGACCAGCCGAAGGTGGCGGGCGTGCGCCCCGCCCCGCCCAGCCGCCGGGTGACGAGCAGCGCCGTGCCGTCCGACCAGGCGAGCACCTCGGCCAGGCTCACCTCGCGCGCGGCGCCGAGCACGGGGTCGATCAGCCGGAAGGTGTCGGGCTCGCGCGCCGCGGCCAGGATGGCGTAGGCGCCTTCCTGGCCGCGGACGATGGCGGGCAGCGGCATCTGCCGCAGCCGCCGCGCCGGCAGGGGCTCCACGGCCCGCGCCTTGAGCCCGAGGCGCCGGGCGGCGAGGATCAGGTCGTCGGGCGTGGCGAGCCGGGTGCCGAGCGCCAGGTCGTGGCGCAGCTGGAAGGGGTCGGCGGCCACGTGGTAGTGCCCCGCCACCACGGCCAAGGCCATCAGCCCCGTGTCGGCCAGGGCGGCCCCGCCCGGCGGCGCAGCCTCGACGAGCGCGTTCATCGGGCGGCGGTCAGGGAAGCAACGGTTACGCGAGCGGCGCTCGTGGCGGCGTGCATCGGCTCAGCTGTTGTTCAGCACGGGTTGGGTGTTGGACGTGGCCCCCGTCGTCTTGTCGGTGTAGACGCCGCCCGACCCCCGCAGCCAGTCGTGGTTGCCCACGAGGTCGACGACCTCCGTGACCGTGCCCGGCGTGCCGTACAGGTAGGAGCCGACCTCGATGTTCCGCGTCGGGCTGTAGAGGTCCGACTCGGTCAGCGTGCCCGCCCCGTTGTGCTTGTCGACTTCGGTGAGCTTGAGGGAGGCGTTGTAGGTGTAATTGTCCGTCTCGTTCAGCGCGCCGCTCATCTTGTTGTACAGCTCCGCCCACAGCTGGTGCCCGGAGGTGTCGAAGCCGTCCACCTCGCCGGGGCTGCTTTTGGTCGTGGTAGCGGGTGGTTGCGCGGGGACGGAGAGGCCGCTCGTGGCGACGACGGCCGCGCTGGCGATCGGTGCGGGAGCGGCTTCCGTGAGCGCGACGGAGACGGTCTGCGCGGCCGTGCCACCGTGCCCGTCGTCCACCGTCACCGTGAACGCATCCGTCGTGGTCTGCCCGGGCCCCAGTTCGGCGGAGGCGGTGGCGTGGGCCACCTGATAGCTGAGGCCGATCACACCCGTCTTCTGGCCGGAGGAGTCCCTGAGCTCGGTGGCGGTGAGCGTTCCGAGGTCGCCCGAGGCGGGCGTCACCGCGACGGTATGGCCGTCCGACGCTTCGGCATCGGTGAACAGCAGTTGGCCGGTCACCGAGGCGACCGTGCGGCGTCCGTCGTCGGTGACGGCCAGTTTCGGCGTCGCCGTGAGCGTATCGTCGATGTCCTTCACGAAGCTGTCGGAGGTGCCGTTCGTATCGCCGGGCACGAGGTTGTCCGCCGTGGATACGAAGGCGAGCTTGGTGCCGTCGGGCGAGATCACGGGATACATGGACGACCCATCCGCCTGCACATCGCCCGCCGCGGTCGAAACCTCCGTGACAGCGCCCGTCAGCAGGTTGCCGATGAAGACGTTTGTCCTCGCCGAGCCCTCGGGGTCGTCGACCGAGGCATCCGAAAGGAAGGCGATCGAGGTCCCATCCGGCAGGAAGACCGGATCCTCGGTCGCGCCGCCGTAGGTGAAGCCCGCGTCGTACAGGTTGAACCCCTTGGTGGCTCCGGTCTTCAGGTCTGTGACGCCCACGCCCTGGCCGCCCTGGTCGGCTGGAATATCGGTGTCGATGTAATCGTAGGCGATCTTGGTCCCGTCGGGCGAGAAAGCCTCGCTGAAACCGGCTGTGACCTCTTTCAGGGTCCCGGTCGCGAGATCCTTGAGCCAAAGAAAAGGGCCGGAGACGTCGCCCGCGTTGATTTCATACGGCGTCGAGAACACCAGCTCCGTGCCGTCCGGCGACCAGACGGGGGCGGTGGCGGCGACGTAATAGAAGTTGTCCTCGTATGTGCTTTCACTGATCTGGTCACCCGTGCTCGTGGTCGACGCGCGCGTGATCGCGCCCGTGATCAGATCCTTGACGAAGACGTCGCTCACCCCGTTGGTGTCGCCGGGCACGAGGTCGGAGGCTTCCGAGTCGAAGGCGAGCTTGGTGCCGTCGGGCGACAGGGCGAAGTCGTCGAGGATGTTCGTGTTGGACACGTCGGCGGCGGTCGTGGTCGCCGCGGTGACGAGCTTGCCGGTCGCGAGATTTTTGACGAGCACGCCCTTCGTCGCACCGGCGGGCAGGAGCGAGGCGGCCGTCGTCGCGAAGGCTCCCGCGGCGCCGTTCGCCGAGAAGACCGGCGAGAAGGTGTAGGGCTGCGCGCCCCCGGCCGTCGTCGTCGTCGCCAGCGTCGTTACGTCCCCGGTCGCCAGGTCCTTGACCACGATGCCCTCGGCGGCCCCGGTGGGGAGGAGGTCGGCGGCCGTCGTCACGAACGCGACCTTCGTGCCGTCCGGCGAGAAGACGGGGTCAAACCCGTTCGCCTGCGCGCCGTCGGCGGCCGTCGAGACGCGCGTGACGGTTCCCGTCATCAGGTCTTTGACGAAGACGTCGGCGGCGCCGTTCGTGTCGCCCGGGACGAGGTTGGAGGCCGTGGAGGTGAACAGCGCCTCCTTGCTGTCGGGCGAGAAGGCCGGCGGCGCGTATTCGCCCGCGTTACCCGGCGTCCCGTCCGAGGCCGCGTCGACCTGGATCACGGGGCCGAAGCTGGCGTCGTCGGCATCCTTGGAGATGAAGACGGGCGCGTCGTCGGTGCCGGTGATCGTGAAGGTCGCGGCGCCGCTGGCCGTCCGGCCATGGGTGTCTTTCACCTCCAGCTGGAACGTGTCCGTCGCCGTCTGGCCGGCTTCCAGCCCGTTCGCCTTGGTGTTGTCGAGCGTGTAGGTGAGCAGGCCCGTGCGGGTGTCGAGGACGGCCGAACCGTACTGGCCCGCCTCCGCGAGGTGCCCGGCGTCCACGACGGTCCACCCCGTTGGGACGAAGCTCGCCGAATCGCCTGGATCCGGGTCGGACGCCATCACGGCGATGCTGGCCTGCGGACTGCCGGCCGTGCCGACGCCGGCCTCGACCAGCGGCCCGGACTGCTGGCCGACGCTCAGGGTCGGCGGCCGGTCCGCGGGCTGGGCGGCGGTGCCCGTCGCGGTCACGGTCACGGGCTCGACCAATGTGCCGCCGTGCGAGTCCTGGATCACGACGTCGAACACGTCGGTCACGGTCTGGCTCGTCGAGAACTGGCCCAGGGTGGTCTGGGTGATGCCGTAGTCCCACTCGACCCGTCCCGTGGCGCCGTAGCCCGAGTCGAGCAGCACGGACGCGCGCAGGCCGCCGTAGGGCGTCGACCGGCCGGTCGCGGCCGCGTCGAACTTGACGGAAACGACGTGCGCGTCGGCGAAGTCCGGGTCGGTGAACGACAGGAGTCCGCTCGTGAGATAGTTGCCGTTCGTCAGGGTCGAGCCGGAGCCGATGTGGCCGGTCGCGGCGTCGTCGGACGAGTGGGCCGCGACGGGAGCGTCGTTGCTGCCGACCAGCGTGATCGTGTAGGGCTGCAAGACCTCCTCGCCCAGGCGATCCTTCAGGTCGATGTCGTAGACCTCCTTGACCGTCTGCCCGGCAGCCAGGAAGTCGATCTGGTCGGCGGGAACCGCGTAGGTCAGGCTGAGCGTGCCGGTGGCGCCGCCCGTGGAATCCTTCGTGATCACCGGGGTCAGGGTGCCGAAGGGCAGCACCGTGCTGCTCGCCACCCCGTCGTAGGTGGCGGACACGACGTGCATTTCGGCCGGGTCGGCGGCCGTGAAGGAGAACTGCGCCGCCGCGCCCAGCACGGTTCCCGCGGCGGGCATCCCCGCGGCTTCGTCGACCCTGGCCGAGAACTGGGCGGGACCCGACGCGGTGAGGGCGAGACCCCCGGTGCCGAACTTCGTGAACGACACCAGGGCGCCGGACGCGTCGTAGACCCGCTGGTCCTCCACCACCTGGTTGTTCTGCAGGTCGTAGTCGTCGACCGTCTGCGCGCCGCCGGGAAATTTGGTGTAGGCCTTGTCGGAATTGGACGTATAGACCCGGGTCGTGGTCGATCCGTCGGCGTTGAAGGTTGTGGACCGGTTCAAGGTGGAATCGGTGTTGTACACGTCGTACTCGACGAGCTTGCCCGACGCGTCGTAGAGACGCTTGTCCACGAAGTTCTGCCCATCGGGCGTGTAGCTGAAGATCGTGCGCGACCCGTCGGCGGCGGTGTCGACGAACTTGGACAGCACGCCCGCCGCGGTGAAGACCTCCGTCGAGCTCGTTCCGTCGCCGTTCGGAGTGGTGACCTCGAAGAAGAACGGCCCCGTGATCGCGGCCAGCGCCCGCCGGTCCACCGCAACGGCCCGATCCACGGCGGCCTCGGACGCGAACGGCAGCACGGGCGTCCCGGTGATGAGGATGCCCGCGAGGTCCGGCATCCTGTTCAGCGCGTCGAGTTCGGCAGCGATCGGCGCGGCCGTGTCGACGACCACGACGAGCGGCGTGGAGGGGGCACTCGCGGTGCCCGCCAGCGTCGCGGTCGCGGTCAGGGTGGAGATCCCGGTTGCGAGCGCCGTCCCGGTGAGGTTGTAGTCGCCGGTCATGGGGTCGGCGGTCACGGTGCCCAGAACGGTCGTGCCGTCGTAGAGCGTCACCGTCGAGCCGGGCGCGGCGCTGCCGCGAACCTGGGGCACGCCTCCCGTGTAAAGGCTCGACAGGTCGAGGACGGGCGCTGGGACCGTGGGCTTGGCCGCCGGCTTGACGGATTGGGCCGGGTCGGTGTCGGCGGACATCGGCAAAAGAGAGTTGTCGGCCACGGGCTTCACCCTCAGCTGAGGCTTGCGATCACTCTGCACCTTAGCCGGTCCGAGCGGCGGTATTTGAAATAATGTTTAAATTGTTGCCGAGCGGGCTGCGCGGTGTTGCCGCACATGCGTGGGAATGGTCCCCTGAGCAATCGGCCCAGCCGTGCGGATGCGTGAATAGGGCAGGCGCTCCGCTCAGCCCGGGGCGACGGGCGTTCAGGCTGACCCATCCCGGTCTTCCGGCGAGAGCGTCGGACGACGCTCTCTTCCCGCTCCGTCGACGAGCCCGGACCCTTCGACACGGGCGCATGCCCTGACGAGAAAAGCGAGCGGCCGGTCAGCGGCGTCGAAAAACGCGGGCGAGCCAGCCTTTCAACACGCCGAGGAGCAGCGCCCCCGCGTCCAGCGTAGGACCCTGCGCGGCCGGTCCGACACCGGCGATGACGGCGGCGAGGTTCGCCGCGAACGTTTCCGTCAGCCGTCCCGCGAGATCGCGGGCCAGCGCCCCCCGGCTCATCTGGGCCAGCGGACCCTGGAGCGCGTAGGCCACGGCGACGCGGACCGTCGTGGCCTCGGGGTCGTCCGCGTCGAGATGGAAGGAGAGCCGAGCCTGCGCGCGGGTCGCGCTCCGGCGGTCGAGAGCGGCACCCTCGATGCTGCCCGACCAGGTGGCGAGGTCCGTCGCCATCACGCCGGAACCGCCGAAGGTGGCCTGAAGCGGCCCCAGCTTGACCGCCATCTCGGCCCGGATCAGGCGCCCGTCGGACGGGGCCGTGAGGCGAGCGCCCGGAAGGCAGGCCACCACGCGCTCGGGCACCGTCAGATAGCTCCAGACCGTCTCGCGCGGCGCCGGGACGGCGAAGACCTGGTCCAGCGTGACGGGGTTGCGGAGCGCCTCGAAGGTGGGCTCGGGGAGTGCCGGACCCTCGTCCGCGGGGGACCCCTCACCACCGCGTGCCGCGACGCGGGTTTCGGGTGCAGCACCGGGCCGCGGCGGCGCGATCGGCAGCGTCAGGGGCGAGGGCGAGGCGGCGGGTTCGACCGCGGAACCCCGCGTGACGACCGGCGGCAAGTGCCGTCGCGCTTCCGCGACCCGCGCGATGGCGCGCACGATGCCGACGTAGCCCGTGCAGCGACACAGGTTGCCGGCGAGGTCGTGACGGATGGTCTCCGGGTCCGCCCCGGGCCGACGCAGGACGATGTCGCGCGCCATGATCATCATGCCGGGCGTACAGAAACCACATTGCAATCCGTGCTCGGCGGAGAAGGCCGCCCTGAGCTCGGCCATGACGGGATCGTCGGCCAAGCCCTCGATGGTGGTCACGGCCGCGCCATCGAGCGCCGCCGTGAACGCGATGCACGCGCGCGCCGGCGCTCCTCCGATCAGCACCGTGCAGGCCCCGCAGACCCCGTGCTCGCAGCCAAGGTGCGTGCCGGTGAGCAGCAGGTCTTCCCGCACGAAATCGCCGAGATGCTGGCGCGGCGCGACGTCGGCCGCGACCGCGCGGCCGTTGACCGTGAGGTTGACCGCCGTCACGCCGCGGCCCTTCCGCGATCCAGGGCCGGGAGCGCACGCGCCAGCACGGCCCGATGGAGCGCGTGGTCGGGGTGCCCTGCCCCGATACCCGCCGCTTCCAGCGCCCTGTCGACCCCGCCGGAGCCCGCGAAAACATCGGCGGCGTCGGCGAGCACGACGGGGCGCGCTTCCAGCGCCGCGAGCGCGACGCGATGCTGGCCCCGGTCCGGGTCGGACAGGACGGCCGCCATGCTGTCGGCGAACTCCCCGACCTTGCGGCAGGATTTCTCGAACCCCCAGTGGCGGCGTTGCGACAACCGGGGAACGAAGACGCCGGCCACGATCTCCCGCGGCCGCAGCGCGGTTTCGAACGGCCCAAGCACGAAATCCGCGACGCCCATCGTGCGTTCGCCTTCCGGGCCCGCGAGCCGGACCGTGGCGCCGAGCGCCGCCAGCGCGGCCGGCCAGTCGGCGGCGGGATCGGCGTGGGCGAGGCTGCCGCCGATCGTGCCGCGGTTGCGCACGGCGCGGTAGGCGATGCCCCGCGCCACCGCGGCCAGCACGCCCCCCGTCGGATCGGGCAGCGTGCCGTCCTCGAACTCCGCGTGGGTGAGGGCGGCCCCGAACAGCACGCCGTCGGTCCCCTCGTCGCAGGCCCGCAGTTCGGGCAGGCGCCCGACGTCGACGAGCAGGCGCGGACGCGCGAGGCGCAGGTTGAGCATGGGGCCGAGGCTTTGGCCGCCCGACAGCGGCTTCGCGCCGTCCTCCGCCAGGGCCGCGATGGCGCCGGCGAGATCGGACGGGCGGACGTAGTCGAAGGTCGCGGCCTTCACGCCGCGGTCCCGAGGGTCGGGCCGGGTGCCGCAGCGCGGCCGGCGGCGCGGGCCTGGGCCGCGAGGATTGCCTCGCGCACGCGGAGCGGCGTCAGCGGAAAGGTGGTGAGTTCGACCCCCAGGCCCGCCAGCGCGTCGTTGACCGCGTTGCCGATCGCCGCGGGCGGCGCGATGGCGCCGCCCTCGCCGATGCCCTTCTGGCCGAAGCGCGTGTTGGGCGACGGCGTCTCCATATGGGCCAGGCGGACCTCCGGCATCTCGTTGGCGCCGGGGATGAGGTAGTCCGCGAAGGTGGAGGCGAGGGGCTGGCCGTTGCCGTCGTAGCGCATCTCCTCGTAGAGCGCCGTGCCGATGCCCTGGGCGAGGCCGCCGTAGACCTGGCCGTCCACCACCATGGGATTGAGCAGCACGCCCCCGTCCTCCACGACCGCGTAGTCGAGGATCTCGACCGCGCCGGTCGCGGGCGTCACCGCCACCACGGCCGCGTGGCTCGCGTAGGAGAAGGTGCCGGTGTCGACCGCCGGCCGGTAGCCCGCCACGAGGTCGAGGCCGTCCGGGTCGACGTCCTGGGGGAGGTTCTGCGGCTTCAGGTACCAGGTCGCGGCGATCTCCCGGAACGAGACGGCCGCGATCCCGTTCGTCACCGTGCCGTCGCGTACCGCGACGCTGCCCGCGTCGACCTGCAGCAGGTGGGCGCCGATGGGTTTCAGGCGCTCGGCGAGCCTGTCGCAGGCGCTCGCCACCGCGCCGCCCACAATCACGGCGGAGCGCGACCCCCAGGTGCCCGTGGAATAGGGCGTCAGGGCCGTGTCGCCGTGCACCACATCGACGAGGTCGGGGTCGATGCCGAGCACCTCGCAGGCCACCTGGGCCAGCGTGGTTTCCATGGACTGGCCGTGGCTCTGGTTGCCGACGCGGATCTCGAGCGTGCCCTCGGGCGTCAGCCGCGCGGCGCACTGCTCGAAGCCGGGCACCATGGGGATGCCCCACCCGTGGTAGACGGAGGTGCCGTGGGCGCCCTGCTCGCAATAGGTCGCGTAGCCGAGGCCGATGCGACGCCCGTCCGCCTCGCCGGCGCGCTGACGGGCCCGGACTGCGTCGTGACGGATGAGGTCCCGCGCCCGCCGCAGGCTTTCGGGATAGTCGCCCATGTCGAAAGCCTTGCCGGTGATCGAGCGGAACGGCATCTGCTCGGGGCGGACGAGGTTGCGCAGGCGGACGTCGACGGGCTCCAGGCCGGCCGCCCGCGCGACGGCATCGATCATCAGCTCGATGGCGGTGCACACCCCGGTGCGCGCCACGCCCCGGTAGGGCACGATGGGCGGCTTGTTGGAGCACACCGAGGTGGTGCGGCAGCGGTAGGCGCCGATGTCGTAGGGACCGGGCAGGTTCGACACCACCTGGGCGCCTTCGAGGCAGGCCGAGAAGGGGTAGACCGAATAGGCGCCGGCATCGACGTGAGCCACGGCGTCGAGCCCGAGCAGCGTTCCCTCGCGATCCGCGTAGGCGGTGAGGACGTAGTGATGCTCCCGGCAATTGGCCGCGGCGGTCAGGTGTTCGCGCCGGTCCTCCAGCCATTTCACGGGCCGGTCCAGCAGCAGGGCCGCCCACGAGCAGCAGACCTCTTCGGGCTGCAGCAGCCCCTTCCAGCCGAAGCCGCCGCCGACGTCGGGCGCCACGACGCGGATCCGGCGCCCGTCGAGACCCAGCACCTCGGCCAAGCCGGCCCGGACGATGTGGGGCATCTGGGTCGAGGTCCACAGCGTCAGCTGCCCGGTGTGGCGCTCGAAGGTCGCGAGGCAGCCTTTGCCTTCCAGCGGCGCCATGCACTGGCGGCTGGTCCGCACCTCGCGCGTGACCTTGATGGGCGCGTCGGCGAGCCCGGGATCGAGGTCGGGGCCGGTGGCGGAAACCAGGAAGACGTTGTCGGGCCAGTCCTCGTGGATCAGGGCTGCGCCCGGGGCCGCCGCGGCCAGCATGTCGTGATTGGCGGGCAGGTCCTCGTAGTCGACCGCAATCTCCTCGCAGAGGTCTTCGGCCTCGGCCCGGGTTTCGGCCAGAACCATCACGACCGGCTCCCCCACGAAGCGGACCTTGCCGGCGGCGAGCGGCGGCTGGGTCGAGACGCGGAAGCCCGGCAGCCCGGTCTTGGCCAGGATGTCCTTCACGCCCGCCATGTCGGCGCGCGTGAAGGCGCGACCCCTCAGCGCCGGCGGGATACGGATCGAGGCGATGCGCCCGTGCGCCACGGCCGAACGCAGGAAGGCCGCCTCGAGCTGCCCCGGCACGCGCATGTCGCCGATGAAGCGCCCGCGGCCGCGCATGAGCCGGTCGTCCTCCTTGCGGGGGATCGAGGCCCCGACGCCGCGGCCGGGCGGGTCAGCGAGGGTCGCCATGGGATCGGACCGGGACGGAGGACGGGAGCGCCAAGGGGCGAGGGCCCGTCATGCCCCGGCGACCTCGACGGCGGCGCGCACGAGAATGCCCTCGGGGCGGCGGAAGCCGTCGAGGATGGTGAAATGGTCGGCTCCCGCCACGGGGATGAGCGGGCCGGCCGCGTGGGCCGCGGCGCGGCGCGCGTGGAACGCGCGGGCATCGTCGACCAGGGCCGGGAGCTCCCGCGTGCCGTAGGCGATCGCCAAAGGTTTCGGCACGACGGGCAGGCGCAGCGGCGACAACGTCTCCACCTCCGCATCCGTGAGACGCAGCGCCTCGTCGAGATGGGTGTCGCGGATCGGTCCCAGGTCGTAGACGCCCGACACCGCGAGACCTCCCACGACGCTGGGATGGCCGAGGTGCAGCGCCGCGAGGTGGGCGCCGGCCGACCAGCCCGACAGAACCACGGGACCCGCGATGCCGTGGCGCGGCCCGTGCTCCGCGAGCCAGTCCAGCGCCCGCTCGATCTCGCCCGAGAGGGTCGTGAGGCTCGCGTCCGGCGCGAGGCTGTAGCCCGGCATGGCGACCGAGAGGCCCGCCGCCAGGGCGCCCTCGGCGTAGCAGGCGAAGACGTCCCGCGAGCCGCGCTGCCAATACCCGCCGTGCAGGAACACCAGGCAGGCCGCCGCGGGGACCGCCGCCGGGTAGAGGTCGAAGCGCGTCCGCTCGCCGGGCGCGTAGGCCACGTCGAGGTGTCCCGCGTGGGCCACGCGGAACGCCGCGGAGGCGGCGTTGCGCGCCGCGATCAGCGCGGCGGATTGGGCCACCGCGGCATTGTTGTCGTAGGCGGCGTTGCGCGCGGCCCGGGACAGGAGGGCCCAGGATCGCGACGGCGCGGCCGACCCGGCGCCGGACCCGTCCGTCATGCCGCGATCGCGACGGGCAGGATCGGCGAATCGGCGTCGAACCGCTTGCCGGCGCGCAGGCAGAAGGCGGGCTGGAGCAGGCGTTCGGCGACGACGCGGTAATCCTCGTTGTCGCGCAGGATGAAGCGGCCGCGCACGTCCGACAGCACCGACACGTCGGCCTCGTAGCCGACCGTCAGCGACCCGATGCGGTCGGACAGGCCGAGCATGGCGGCGGGGTGGGAGGTCACCATCGGCACGACCTGTTCCAGCGTCAGGCCGAGCGTCATCATCGAGCTCATGGCCTGGGTGAGGCTGAAGCGGGCCTGGCCCTTGAAGGGATGGTTCTCGTCGTCGCAATGCTCGGCGGGCGTGCCGGCCGGGGCCGGGACCTCGGTGTTGTAGGCGTGCATGTCGGCGCCGAGCGTGTGGGGGATGACGCCGGCCGCCAGCGCCTGCTTGGCGAGCCGGTAGGAGAAGTGGCTCCCGTGGCCGACGTCGACCTTGAGCCCGCGGTCGATCGCGGCCTGGATGACGTGGTGGACCTGGCCCTCCCGGTTCACGAAGCCGCCCGGGTGGCGGGTGAACGGGTGGGCGAGGACGTCGCCGGCCTTGAGGAGGGGCAGGACGCGCTCGATGATGGTGTCGGCGTCCTCGCCGTTGGCGCCGCTCTCGGGCAGGCCCCACAGGGTGCCGAAATGCACGTAGAGGGGCAGGTCCGCCTGACGGCTGATCTCGGCCGCCATCTCCATGACCCGGATGCCCCAGCGCGCGAAGCCGCCGATCTCGGCGTGGCCCTTGATGCCGCGCACGAGGTCCTTGTTGGCGGTGGCGGCCAGCACGGTGGCGTCGATGTCGACGCACTCGGGGCTGTACAGGTTGGGGTAGAAGTGCCCCTCGAGACCACCGACCAGGTAGGCCGACAGGAACGCGTAGACGCGGGTGATAGACGTTTCGGCGATGTAGTGGCGGAAGCCCGGGAGCGTCATGCAGGACGGACCGCCCTGGTCCACGACGGTCGTGACGCCCGAGCGGACGCCCACCATCTCGGGATGGAGGCCGAAGCGGCCGGTGACGTATTGGTAGACGTGGGCGTGGGTGTCGATCATGCCGGGCAGCACGATCTTGCCCGACACGTCCACCACCTCGCGCGCGCTGCTCGGCAGGATGGTGTCCTGGACGGCCGCGATGCGGCCGCCCTTGATGGCGACATCCCGGATCCCATCGATCCCCGACGTCGGACAGATCACCCGTCCGCCGCGAAGGAGCATGTCGTAGCTGCCGATGTCGGTCATGATTTCACCTTCGAACGAAGAAGCGAAGCATACGTCGTATTCCTTGATCAGCAAATCCTATGCCGAGCCGGCACTCGGATCGGTCACGCGTCGCCGTCCGGCACCTCGCGGTCGGACGAGGCCTGGTGCGCTTCCACGACGCGGCTCATCAGCGCCAGCAGCGTCCGCCGCTGTTCGGGGTCCAGGGAGGCCACGGTCGCCTCGTGGGCCCGACGCGCGGACGCCTCCATGGCTTGCAGGAGCGCGCGTCCCTCGGGGGTCAGGGTGCAGGTCTGGGCCCGCTTGTCGCGCGGGGAGGTGGCCCGGGCGATGAGGCCGCGGGCCTGCAGACGCTTGACGATCCCCGTCGTCGTGGTCCGGTCGAGCGCCACAGCGACGGCCAGCGTGGTCTGGTCCGCGGCGCCGCGGTCGGCCAGGGCCGACATCACGCTGTATTGCAGGGGCGTCGTTTCGAACGACGCGCAGGCCTCCGCGAACAGGCTGACGTGGATCTGATGCAGGCGGCGCATCAGGAAACCGGGGCGCTGCCACAGCGGCCAGGGGTCCGGGCCGGTCAGCCGAGCATCGACGTCCGGTCCATCCTCAAGCCGTCTCATAGTTTGTCGGGGTGCCTGCCCACAGTGCGATCGGCTTTTGAGGCCCTGGACGACCTAGCGTCTCGCGCCGAGACTTTCGTGGCCCTCGGCCGGCTCGGTCGAAACCTGATCGTTGAATGGTCGGAGTGATAGGATTCGAACCTACGACCCCCTCGTCCCGAACGAGAGGGTAATACGCCGCCCCTGCGCAAATGTGAAGAGTGCCGTCGAGACCGAGCCAAATCGGCTCGTTTTGTTCCGCGCAATCTGTTCGCATCCTGACAACGGAACCGCCCTGCCCTCCATTGCGGGAGCGACGGCATGACCTCGCGCAAGCCCATCCTCTGCCTCGACTTCGACGGCGTCATCCACTCCTACATCAGCGGATGGCAAGGCGCCGCGACCATCCCCGACCCGCCCGTGCCTGACGCCATCCCGTTTCTGCTGACGGCGCTGGACGAGTTCAGTGTCGCGATCTTCTCCTCGCGAAGCCGCAATCTACCGGGCCGGTGGGCCATGCAGCGCTGGCTCGGGCGCGCTATCGCCGACCACTGGCAGAATGGCGGACACGAACCCTCGCTTGCGGAGTGCGAGTGCTGGGGCGATGCGGCCGGCGTCTGGCGGCGGTTCTCCTGGCCGTGGTTCAAGCCTGCCGCCTTCGTGACCATCGACGACCGGGCCATCACGTTCGACGGGACGTGGCCGGACCTGGGCTACCTCAAGCGGTTCCAGCCCTGGAACAAGCGCCAACCGATCAAGCCGCAGTGCCAGGCCGTCCGCGACGACAATGGCGATTGGCTTTGCGAGATGTGCGAGGTGCGGTTCCCGAGCGAGAGGGGCTACGAGTGCTTCTACAAGCCGCTCGGCTCGTACCCGGCGCGCTACTACGGTCTTGCGGTATCCACCTCCGACAACCCTAGCGGAGGCCATACCCATGGCTGACACCCGCATCATCTACGGCGCCGCCCGGTTCTGCTTCTGGTGGGACGGCATCGACAAGATCGGCCGCAGGCCATCAGCGCCGGGCACCCACGCGCTGCCCTGCTGCCCGCACTGCGGCGGCATGCTGTTTGAGATGCCGAACGAACAGGCGTGGTTCTCGGGCGTCGATCGTTACGAGGCCGCAGGCCACCCTGGCTATCGCGCCTTCGTCGAATGGCAGCGCGGGCGGCACTTCCGGTCGATCGACGAGGCTCGGGAGATGTACGAGCGCGAGACCGGGATGAGCAGCGGGATGGATGAGGTGGCCCATGGCTGACGCCCCCACCGCGATCGCATCGTTGATGCCCGACCCCGTCAACCACCCGAGCCACTACACCTCGCACCCGTCCGGCGTGGAGGCGATCACCGTCACCGAGCACATGACGTTCAACGTCGGCAACGCCGTGAAATACCTGTGGCGCGCCGGTCTGAAGTCGCCGAACGCGATGGAGGACTTGCGCAAGGCGGCTTGGTACGTGGCTAGAGAAATCGAGCGGCTTGGTAAGGAGGTAGCCCATGGCTGACCGCACCATCATCTCCATGCCGTGGAAACCCGAGAATTTCCACATCGCCCGCTTCTGGGGTCCAGACGCGACCCCAGGCTACGTCCACAAAGGGCTCGGCCTGTCGATGGCGATCAAGGGCTCGCCGAAGGGCCGCAGGCCGCCACGCTGGGCATTGATCCATCTCGGATCGGGCCACCTCGTGTGCTTCATTGAGGGGACCGTGGCCGAGGCCTTCCTGATCGCAACCGAAATCGCGGACTGCGGGGATTGGGACTTCGACGGGCTGATGGGATGGAAGAACCGCGATCCCGAGGTGCCGACCAAGGTGGCCGAAATCTTCAAAGTTTACCCGAAGCGAATCATCGGCATGCGTGGTCAGTCCGCTGGTCACGAGGCTGTCGCCGCTCAGATCGCGACGATGCGGGCATGACCTCCCCACCCCGCGACCGCCCCATCGAAGTCCTCACCCGCGAGGAGGGCCTCTGGATCCGCGTCCGCTGGTCGGGCGAGCGTTTCCAGGTCGAGGGCGAGGACGCGTGGGTGCTGCCCGAGGAGGTCGACGACTGGCGGGAGGTGCCGCATCTGGCGATCGGGGTGGGATCACCGCGGCCGTGATCTGGCAGACGAGAAGATGAGAAAGGCCGATCCCTGTAGGAAGGGACCGGCCTTCGTGGTGGACCAGCAACCGGGCGGTTTGGCGCGCGGACACTGAAACCTCTCCAGTTCCAGATTCGCACGACGGCCGCCCATTCCGCAATCCCACCCGAACTCGGCACCGCCGCAAACTTGGGTTGTCCCTTACTTCGGCGGCCACCCTTCGAAGGTCGTGTTGCACCTGTCCCGATCCGTGGGCCCCTGCCGCAGCGGGCAGTCGGCGGTCACGACCAACCGAAGATCAATGAGCGTCACGTCGCCGTTCGAGGCCACGGTGCTCTGAAACGCAAAAGAGGCCCGCCGTCCCTTGCGGGAACGGCGGGCCTGTCAGGCATTCGGGTCGGTCTATTGGCTGGCGGTCAGCCCATCAAGCGGGCGGCGCTCCTGGGCTCACCACGTCGGGGAACGGCACGGCCAGCTTCCACAGCCCGAACCGCCCTGGGTAGAACGCCACCTGCCGCACCACCACCGTGTCGGTCGGCATCACGTAGGGCGGCAGCGACGCGCATTCGCGCAGGGTGTAGGGGTCGGCCCGCGGCGGCACCGCGTACTTGGCGAGTCCCCAGGGCCGGCCGCTGTCCATGTCGTAGGGCGCCGTGACACCACCGTCGTCGCCGTTCACCTGGAAAAACGCATCAAGATTGTCGGACGAGATGTCGCGCAGCTTGGTGAAGGTCCAGGCCCAGCACACACGCGTGGCGGAGCGCTCGATCAGCGCAATGTGCTGCGGGCCGCGGATCGGGTCGAGCCGGAGTTCAATCCCCGGCCCGGCCGCGACCGCAACGAAGCCGAAGAGCGTGAGCGCCATGAGGGGAATGAAGACGCGCCAGTACCAACGCAACGGGGCGGGTAGCGTGGTCATTCGCGTCCTCGGTGGTTGAGCATCTCGCGGACGGCGTCTTTGACCGACTCGATGGTCTTGTTCGCCGAATTGTTGACGGCAGCCTCGACTCGCTCAAACCGCGTCTGGAGCTTGTCGTCGAAGCGGCGGAACTCCTCCTTCGACACGTACTCGCGGGTCATCTGCAGTTCGAGCGTTGAGGCGCGGTCCCGGTTCTCGTCGTGCTGCCGCGAGTTCCGTGCGACCTCCTCATCGAACTTGCCCTGGAGCGCACCGAGCTTTTCGACCGCGGCCCCGACCACGGCCTTGAGCGTGAACCATCCGCCGACCAGGCCGCCGAAGGTCAGTACGATCTCGATGATGGCGCCGATCCCGATCCGATCGTCGAACATCAACGTCCTCCTCGCTTTCCTGGGGTCGATCAGACCGTTGCAGCGGCCAGCACGGGGGTGAGCTCGACCGGCACAGCCAGCCCCTTCACGGCCGCAACGACCGGATGGCTGGGCAGGCGGGCCATGATCTTCTCGCGGATCAGCTTGTCGGCGGCCTCCTTGGCGAGGTCGCTGGCCTTGGCGGACACCACCGCGCCGGCCTGCTGCATGAGCGCGGGCGCGTGGCTCACGGCGTAGTCGGCCGCCACGTTGGCGATCCAGCCGTCGACGTTGGCGTGGAAATCCTTCTCATCGACCCAGCCCTCGGCCTGCTTGGCCGCGAACGCGATGGCGCGGTCGAGCAGGTCGTTGACCCGGCTGGCGAGGACGTCCCCGGTCTTCTGATCGAGGAATCGGCGCAGCGGCAGGACTACGAGCGCGCCCAGGACCGGCACGAGGGCCACGAGGGCCGGCAGTGCGATCTCGGTGATGGCCTCGTTGACCAGCGGCGACACGTCGATCGCGGCGGCCTGAGCCGAGGTGGACGCGAGCGTGAGCAGGACCAGCCCGAGGGCCAGCGGGACGATGGGCTTCATGGCAGGATCCTCGGTGAGGGGGTCAGGCGGGCGCGATGCCGAACAGCGACGCGATCCAGTCGAAGAAGGACCAAGCGCGCGGCTTCGGCGGCGCGGTACGGAGCGCGGGCTTGCGGGCGGGTACCGGAGCAACAGGCGCCGGAGGCGGCGCAGCGGGATGGGGAACGGGTGCGGCGTGAAGCTCGGGCATCTCGGGCCACACCGCGGAAGCGAGCGCGAACGAGGCGCGCCGGTCCGACAACCCGATCAGGCCGCCGTTGACCCGCTTCGTGCAGCCGATGACGTCGCCTCGGTCCGCGAAGGGCAGGCAGCCCAGCATATGGAAGGTGGCCGCGGCGCACTCGACCATGCCGTCATCGGAGGTAAGCCGCGCGCGGGTCTCATCGACGCTCAGGCCCATGTGCGCGGCAAGCGCCGTCAGGTTCGCCCGGCCCGTCGTATCGAGCAGGCCCTGGCCCCGGTTCTGCCAGCCATCGTCGGTGCCGGGCCGGTTACCCATGCGGGACCCGTAGACCTTGTCGGCCAGGGCCTCGGGATTGCGGGCGAACCGCTGCGCCGACGCGAGCGTCGGGAAGCGGGACGGCCAGACCGCCTGGATGCGCGCGGCCGAATAGCTCATGTTCTCGAGCAGGACCGTGAAGCCCCCGCTCTCGACCTTGGCCTGCGCCAGGAACATGCGGAGCCGGGCCGCGGTGGTGATGTCCCAACGCGCGAAGGCGACGTCGCCGTTGGTGATGAGCGCGGCCGCGATGCGCGGCGCGGCGTGGGGCGCGAACCGCTTCAGGTCCGCCGATGTAATGACGGGCATGGCGGAACTCCGGTCGGGGAAGGGTCAAGCCGCGCGGGCGGTCTCGGTATGAGCGGCGGACCGGGCGAGCGGGTCGGTGAGCACCACCACCCCGTCG
>CAXTFJ010000090.1:0-7751 GCA_964243405.1 uncultured Lichenihabitans sp.
GCCCGAGGAGGCCAGCTGCGCGCCGTAGCCCGAGGAGGCCAGCTGCGCGCCGTCTTCGTCCTTCGCGCTGCCGTCCTTGACCGCGGCCGAGACGGTCTCAATAAGCCACTTCACGGCACGCGGCACGTAGTCTGGCAGTCGAAGCTCGGCCTTGATCGTTATGCTGGCAGACGCGACCTTGCTGTCCTCGTCGTGCCGGTCCAGATCGCCTGACTGTTCGACTTCAGCGTAACGGCTTAATCGACCGTCGCTATCAACCAACGGATAGTATTTCCAAACATCAAACGGGTTTTCGCAAGCATGGAAGCCATTGCTGCACGCCGTGATGCGGCCCGACACAGTGTAGGTGCTACCCACCTCGAACTTGTGGCCCCGGCAGGATAGGTTGGCGTCGAAAGCCTTGAAGGTGGTGATCTTCTGGTCGGACATGACGACGGCTTTCGGTTGCGATGTTTGGGAGTTGGAAGGGGCGGTCGGCATCGCGCTCACCCCCCAGCCAGCCACAGGACGCGGCGACCCGCCCGCTCGCGGAACGGCTCGAATCCCGACCACTCCAACCAAGCCCGCAGGTGGTCCGGCGTGTGGCCCTCGTCGTGGGTGCGCGCGACAAGCTGGCGGGCCGCGACGTCGGTGACGTCGACGATCGTGCCGCGGGCGTAGTCGGCCTCGCGAAGCACCCAGCCCTTCGGCCCGGCCGGCAGCGGACCGTCGCCGGTCCACAGGAACGCCAGGGCGTCGGACCACGCGAAGCCGTCCTCGGTCTCGAGCGTGCAGCCGTCGACGTTGATCAGGATGGTGGGGCGGGGCGCGATCTTGGCGGCGAGCCGAGTCGCGACCTCGGCCGGGGTGTGGAGGGTGGCGGAGGCCATCACGCCAACTCCGCCCGCTCGAGCACATCGTCGGCGCGCGCGATCACGTCGGACATGCGCCCCGCATCCGGCGCGAACCGGACGTAGGCCAGCAGCTCGGAAACGACATCCGCCATCTCTGCGATCGTGGCCGGGAGCCGGCCGTCATTGGCGGGCCGGTTCGACCAGCGCGCCATCGGCGAGGCGTAGGTGCGGATCGGACGGTCGGAGTCTGGCGCGATGGCGCGCGCAACGGGGTAGAGGTCGGAGGAGGGGGCCATCACTCGACCGCCTGGGGCAGTGCGATCGCCATGTCGCCGAGTGCGTGCTCAATGGCCCTGGGCGCCTCTTCGGACCGGATAAAGACTTCACCGGCCCGCAGTGCGGCGGAAGCAGCTTCGTCCAGCGACGGGCCCGTGCCGTTCGCCTGGAGGCCCGACATTGTGTAGCCGTCGCCCTTGCTCAGGCGGAGGTTGAAGACGACTTGGCCTTTGTGCTGGCCATAGTCGGGCATCGAACAATCAACGCTGACCCGGAAGCCGCGGGCGGCTAGGGCGCGGAGACGGTCCTCGAAGGGGTTGGGCATGGTGGCCTCAGAATGAGAGGGGAAAAGGGTGGCGGTCTCAGCCGTGGACCAGGATCGGCATCCACCAGCAGGCGGCGGCGATGCCGAGCGTGAGCGAACCGAGCGCCAGCAGATCGAGGGCGATCCGCCCGACCGGGTCACGCTCCGGCTTCGGCGGGAAGAAGCCCGCGCCCGGCGGCTTGGGCGGGAGGCGGTCGAACGGCGCGCGCGGCAGGACGGCATGGCGCGGGGCGGGGTGGGCGAGGCGGTTGGACATCAGAACCACCCCCGCGCGGCCGCCAGCATCAGCACTGCGTCGAGCGGAATGCTGATCAGGAAGGCGATGAGGATCCCGCGGGCGGCGTTGCCGGACTCGGCTTCGAGGCGCTCAATCAGGTCGAGCGATGAGGGCTCGGGCGCTGGGCGGTAGACGGTGGGGAGTGTGGTTGGCACGGGGCGGGGTCCATCGGGATCGCTTCGATGGACGAATATTCCCCCGCGAGGGGAAGTCAGTCAACCCCTATCAGGGGAATATTTTCAGCCTTGTTACCGGTCCGACAAGCACATCGGAGACAGAGGCGTCGAGAGATAAAGCCGCCAAACGAATCGTGCGTTCTGTCAGCTGTCGCTCACCACGCTCGAGCTTGATGAGCTGGCCACGCGAGATACCCATTCGAGCGGC
This sequence comes from uncultured Lichenihabitans sp., assembly GCA_964243405.1. Taxonomy (GTDB): domain Bacteria; phylum Pseudomonadota; class Alphaproteobacteria; order Rhizobiales; family Beijerinckiaceae; genus Lichenihabitans. The sequence continues at coordinate 2,096 of CAXTFJ010000090.1, forward strand.
CACCTCCGCGTGCGTCAGGCCACGTGTCAGGCGCAAATGCCGGAGACCATTGCTCATTGAAAATTCCCCAAAAAGGGGAAAGTAGACGCACGTTAATATTGTCGTCCAGATTGATTTCTCGTTCAGAACAGCCGACAGCAATCAACTTTGGATGTAAGCTGAGTCCTTCTGGAGTAATCTGAGCTACCCCTAATTGGGGAATAAGAGTTCTCATCCGCGCCGCCCCCTACGAAGGCCTGCCCCGGCGGAGGATGTTCGCGGAGGCGGAAGGGCTGAAGGGCAACAAACAGCCCTGACGCGAGACCGGCTCTTCTTCGCCCTCCCAAGATCAAGCCCGAATTACCTTGCTCCCGTTCTGAATTGCGCGCGTGGTCTTACGGTTAACCAGACCGCGGAGCAAGATCATGAAGGCCTACACCTACCAGATCGGCGACGGGCACGACGACGTGATGCCGGCGCCGGTGCATTCCGAGTCGCTGTTCGCGGACAGCCTAGGCGACGCGATCCTTCAGGCGAAGGCGATCACCAACCATCGCCCGCACCACGAGCACGAGAGCCGGGTGCGCATCGTCGAGGACGCGGCCGATGAGTATCCGTTGTGGGCGTCGTCGGTGGAGGACGTGCGGAGGGGGATGACGACGAGGCAGGAGGCCGAGGAAGAGGTGGCGAAGACGGCGGCTTGAGGCTCAGGCTCCTCGCGCGCTACCCTCGCCCGAGGAGGCCGTCATGCCCGACCCCGAACCCGACGACCCTCATCCGGCCACCTACGACATGCGCCAGGAGGAAGACGGCACCTGGACCGTGTACACGGTGGCGACCGGCCTGCCGGCTGTGATCAACGGCATCCCGCAGGTCGGGAAGGACATGGAGGACGCGGACGACCTCGTGGATTTGCTGCATCGATTGCAGGATCGGGGTGCGGGGGTGACGAGGCAGTAACGACCCGCTCAGCCAAGAGTAGGAAAGAGTGACGGCACGTCTGGTAGGGCTGGTGTTATCCCACTCGCAAATAGGCAGCCATGTCGTCATTAGCTGCAATAACCGAGTTAGTAGCATCAGAAAGCAGAAGCCGTAATTCTGGTGATGTACGTGCGTAATCTGAGAGGGCCGCAACAATAATTGGGGGCTTCATAAGCAGCCTAATATCTGAACACTTTAAGTGAGCAGTCGCGACTCCAATTGTGGAAGGCCTAACTAACGCAAATGCTGTTTTAAATTCATTATCTTTTTCAATAGCGGCATCCATTCTCCATTCCCTGCCGGACCTGCCATTGATATCGGCGTCAAACACGGCCCTGCTTCCAAAAGCCTCTTTAATCCTCTCAACAAACACTTCCCTTGAGCGAGCGACTCGGCGCTCTTCCATAACGTAGAGAGTGCGTTCTACTGACCTATGAGAAGCATTTGCGACCGCGACTACGGCCCCCGGAAGCTGAGAGGATGTTACACGGCTTGCGTAAAATGCTTGATGATCAAATCCCACACCAGCCTGCTCTGCAACTCTATGGCTTAACCGATGAAATGCGGCCAATCCTCCAAGCATTTCTGCTTCAAGGCAGGCGTGACCATCATCGGAGAGACAATACTGCTCGGGTCCGTGTTGGTCTAAGCGTACAACTACCCTGTTTCCATTTGGATAGGAAGCCGAAGTTGTAATGTAAGCGGACGTGCCAATCATGATTGACCGCGAAAGAGCTTCTACGACTTGCTTCGCGACAAATTCAAGTTCTGGTGCTGCATAGGTCATAAAAGTTCCTCCCTCCATGGCGGAAGGGGCATGCAGATCAGGTCAGGACACTTCCAAACTTGAGCACAGAAAGCAGTATATTCATGGAATGTGTTAATATTAGGTATGGGTGCTGCTATGCCGCGTGTGTCCTGGATAAAATATCCGAGCCCAAGCGATGCATTTAGGTCAAAAGGGTAATAACGATCCCAAAGAGTTGCGAACCTTAGATTTCCTGGGGCTGAACCAGGATTATCATGTGGATGTAACGGTCGCCACTCAACAGGCAATAGCCTGAGATTGCGTCTGACGATTGGGTCGTAGACCTCGATTTGCCCGTATACATCGCGCTCCCAGACGTAGCCTGGGGTAACTAGGCGAATTCCAGTACCCTCAAGCGTTCCTGCTACTTTTACCCCAACAACGCTTTCAAGATGTCGACGTTCACGTTTGCGGCTTTCTCGCCATGTAGGTTTCGCATCGAACTGCTTGTGCGACCGCGCAATGAAGGCAAGGCGATCCATCAAGGACGCGTATTGTCCAGGCATCATATTACGGTCCCAAGCGCCCGTGTTTGCCCGCGAAGGCGCCGCAGCAGCGCGAGGAGGGCTTGGCCGAGGCGGATCATTCTGGCACTCCCGGCTTTAGCTCCGCCACCAATCGAGCACTCGGCTCGTGATCGGTCATCTCGACGAGCCAGTCGGGGTACGTCGTGAGGAAAGCGGCGTAGGCGTCCTTCAGCGTGTCGGCCAGCACGAAGACAATCCTCGTCGCGGGCAACTCGTCCTGAGGTCCGTCAGGTCGGATCAGCCGCGCTGCGAAGACCTTCATGACGCTCGCCAGAGCGATCGAATCGCGAACACAACCAGGTCGACGAAGGCCAACATGACGGCGACGGGCCCGAGCGCTTCGATCTGCCGTTCGGCCGATGGCATGCGGGTTCGGATCGGGCGGAGGAGGTCGCGGCGGGAAGGGTGGCCCATCACTGACGCCTCAGTCAGGCTTCAAATCGATGACACGGGCAGCCCAAGCCAGGATCACGTTCTCTTCGACCTCCCCGACGCCCGAGTGCAGGTTGACGCCTGGGCCGGGACCGCGGTGCACCCACTTCACTAAGGTTCGCCCATCTTCGGTTCCGACGATGCACAGCTTTGTGAAAAGGTCGTCGGTGAACGGCGTGCGTCGGTCGGTGTAAAGGGCGTACCAGCCGTTGAACCCTGCGCCGAGGCTTGTGCCGCGGATTCTGACGGCAACGGCGCCATCCGGGGCATCAGCTTCGATCGACTCGTCTTCTGGGATGGCCTCGAAAAAAGCTTGGCCGCCCGCTCCAGCGTACCCGACGACAGGCACAATAGACGCCTGAATGACCTCGGATGGTGAAACGTTGAAACCGCGGGCGGCCTGGGCGATCGTCCGCTCGGTCAGCTTCCGCTCGCCGCGTTCCAATTTGATGAACTGACCGCGCGACAAGCCCATCGCCACAGCTGCTTCTTCGTGCGTCATTTTCCGCGCTCGCCGCAGCGCACGAAGGTTGTTCCCCATAACGGGGACAATCTCGCAAAACAAATTCGCTGTCCTTCCCCTCTTAGGGGTTGACGATGTTCCCCCGCTAGGGGAAGTATCGGGCCATGCGCCTGAGCGACTACCTGACCGAAGCCAAACTGGACGATGCGGCCTTCGCTGCCGTGGTCGGAGGCGTGTCCAAGTACGCCGTCAAGAAATGGCGGTATCGCGAACGCGTTCCGGAAACCAATCGGATCATCCGTATCGAGGAAGTAACGGGCGGCAAGGTCACCCTTCGCGACTGGCAGACGCGCCCCGACGAAGCGGAATGCGCCGCATGACCACCCCGCACCTCCTCGCCACCGCCACCGTCCTCCTCGCCATCTGCGCGATCCTCCTCTTCGAGATCTTCCTGGAGATACGCCGCGCCCGCCGCGGCCTCGGTGCGGCGGTCGCCAAGATGGACGGGATCGAGCTCGTCCGTGCCGCCGAGCAGGTGGCGGACCCCCAACCGGTGAATACCGATGTCACTGCCGTGGGCCGCTACACCGGCCTGAGCCGAGGGGAGGCGTGATGCGCGCCCAGCCTCACCCCACCGGTCCCGCATCGTTCGCCGCTCCCGGCGGCTCGCCCACGGCCGAGTCGTACATCAGCTTCTCCAGCGCATCGAGCGCGCGGACGGTTTCCATGTCGCCGGTGTCCGCCGCGGCGTTGAGGGCCTCGCTGATGACCGTGGTCGCCGCGTCCTTGTCGATTATCCCGGTGCTCGCGAGGTGGTGCAGCAGCCCCCGCATGAGCTGGAAATACGGGTCGGTTTCCTTCATCGGGTTCTCCATCGGTCTGTCCCGCGTCGATGGTAGAGCGGGCGGCTGGGTTCTCACAGGACTCGGGCGCGTGATCCTGGCGGGGGTCGCCTGATGCGTTTCCTCCAGCCGTCCGCTCAGGCTCTTGTCGTCTTCTTCGGCGTTCTCACGGCCGCCACGGGAAGTCGAGCCTCAGCCTGGGCTTTGCTTGTCGCAGCCTTGCTCAATGCCGTTGCGGCGAGGGTCGCCTGATGCGCGCCCTCCGCATCGCCCTCGCGGTCGGCCTCGTCGCCCTCTGGATCGGCCCGGCCCTCGGCGACTGGTGGAGGTCGCGCCGATGAGCGCTTGGCCGCAAATCCTCGTCGCATTCGTGTTCGCCGCCTCTTTCACAGGCCGGGCCGTTAACCGCGTCCAGCGCGGACACTGGCACCCGTGGATGGCGCACACCGCGCGCGACATCATGGTACTCGGCTGCCTCCTGGCGGGCGGGTTCTTCGGATCTTGGAGCCCTCTCTGATGCCGAAACCGATACAACAAGGACTTGACGCGCATCAGCAGCGGATCATGGCCGAAAGCCGTGCGAGCGCAGGCCGTGCGCTCGCTGCCCTACGCGAAGAACAGCGCAAGACCGCACAGAATCGCCGCGAACTGATCCAATGCGGCATCAAGCTGACCCATCGCCCGGTGTGCCCATGACCGGGCAGCACCCCGCCTTCCTCGTTGACCTCGTGATCCTGCTGTCGCCGATTTTCGTCGGCAGTGTCGTGATCAACCTGGCCGTTTTCCTGCGCTACCGGCGTGCACGGCGCGAGGCTCGGGACGACCTCGCCTGGAAACACGGACGCGGCCAGCCGGTGAGGCCCTCGTGAGCCCCGCTCCGCCCAGCGCCACCCTTTCGACGGACAAGGTTCTGCGTTCCGTCGAGAACTCCTCGGACGCGCGGAGCTTGCCTGCAAGCGCCGCTCCCGCGCATCCGAGGATGAAGCAGTTGTTCGCACCTGTCTTCTTCGATCTCCACACCTCCGTTGCTTCGTCCGTGAGACTTGGTCCCACGGAGTCGGACGATGGTGTGGAAATCTTCACTTCTAAACTGGAAAAAAATTTGCGGAGCGTCGCAAATGATCAACCTTGATGCCGTAGGGTTGTCCGGCGAACGCTTACGATGGATGATTCGCAAGGAGATGCGTGGACCCGGCGACGGGGGTAGCGCACTCGAACGCCTGATTGCTCGATATGAACTGAGTAGCGCTGCCGTCAGGAAGATCCTCTACAAGAAACCAGCCGACATCTACCTGTCGGTTTACCTGTCCATCCAGCTCGCGCACGAGGCCGAAGTGCTGCGCTGGGAAAAGGCGTTTGAGCATGAGCGAGCTATTGCGCGCGCGAAAACTGGGGCCGGTGCGGCGCTCCTTTGCGTGGCTTCTGCGCTGGATCGCGTCGCGGATCAGGTGGGCGGTTCGCGCGAGCAGGATCTGACCGATGGCGGCGCGTCGTGAGCGTCGCCGCATCCCAGTCGCCCCGCGAGCGCCGCGGCGGCAAGCGGCTCTTTGACCGTAAGACGAAGGCCAAGCCCACGTCGGACGTGACGGTGGAGGCTCCGGTCCCGTCTCCGTCCCGCTTCGCC
>CAXTFJ010000090.1:7761-18531 GCA_964243405.1 uncultured Lichenihabitans sp.
GAGGACGCGGGCGGCCACTTCTTCTGTGGAGCGCGCCAGCATCGGGACATCGACCGCAAGGGTGAGCCCCGCACGCACTCCTACTGCGAGACCCACGTCGCTCTGGCCTTCAGCCGCGGCACGCCGTCCGAGCGCCGGGCGACGCACCTTTCGTCCATCCCCGCCTGATTGAAGGACCTCTCCTCGTGGACCCGAATACTGCCGAAGCGAAGCATCTGGCGTCCTTCATTGAACGCATTGAGCGCCTGGAGGAGGACAAGAAGCAGGTCAGCGAGGACATCAAGGACGTCTACTCGGAAGCCAAAGGCACCGGCTACGACATCAAGATCATGCGCAAGATCGTTACGATCCGGAAGCAGGATAAGGACAAGCGGCGCGAAGAAGAGGAAATCTTAGAACTCTACCTCGCCGCGCTCGGGATGGCTTAAGCACTTGCGCCCCGAAGACGTCATTCAGTCCGCCATCGTGGACTTCATCCTCGTGGTGGCGCCCCAAACGCTACCCTACGCGATCCCCAACGCCTCGCGGCGGACCGAGAACGGCCACCCGACGAACGCGGTCCCTGGAATCCTACCGGGCATGCCGGACATCGGCGTCGTCCTGGGCCAAGGCCGCACCGGCTACCTCGAGGTGAAAACCGCCAAGGGCGTGCTGCGACCGGAGCAGGTCACGATCGGCGAGCGCCTGGTCGCGATGGAGACCCCCTACGCCGTTGTGAAGTCGATCCCCGAAACCCGGGCCGCGCTGGCTGCCTGGGGCGTCGAAACCCGGGAGCATGTCGCGTGAAGCACCTCCGCACCTATCCCTCCCACGTCCAAGGTGCCGAAATCCTCCGCGTCTTCGGGCACGGCGCTCGCACAATTCTGTTTAGGATCGGCGGCCGCGCTAAGAGAATCGCCGTACCGAGCCACCCGCAGCGCCCCGACGCCGTCGTACTGAAGCGCTGCGCCAAGGCGGACGCGCTCTGCGCCAAGCACGCGAGGGCGGTCGCGTGCTGACCCGGCCTCACCCCGTTGCTCTCGAGACGAGTGGTCTGAGCCTCGTGCGAGCCTGCGTCGAGCTCTACCGGCACGGCTTCTCCGTCGAGCAGATCAAGGAGGCCCTGAAGGATCGCTGCGCCGGCGGCTCCCTGCGGAGCGCCCTGAGTCAGGCCCGCCTCGCGCTCGGCTGGCGAACGGTGGCTGAGCGGCCGCCGCTCGTCCGAACGCCACTTGACCCGGTTCCGCCCGTCCAGCGCCTGAGCCAGCCCGACAGGACGTACCTGCGAAAGGCCGTCGCGCACATGACCCCGGAACAGCGGGCCGACTACGGACGGCTGGTCAAGGAGGGGTGGGTGGCCCTCGACGCCGCCGCCAAGGCTGCGCCGGTTTCGCGCCCGCGCTGCAGTTCCCCGGAGTCCTGCGCCGCCAAGGGTCCCGGCCACTGCCGCCCTTGCGCCGGCCGCTCCGCCATGGCAGCGCTGCGCTCGGACCCGGTCTTCGTGCAGCGCCTGACCGAGGTGGCGCGATCGATCGGACCCGAAGCGCGCGCCGCGTCCGCGGCCAACCTGACCAGGCTGAACAAGGACCCGGTCTTCGCGGCCAAGCGCGACGCGAACGGGCGCCGCATGGTCGCGGCGTTCAGCGCCGACCCGGCAATCGTCAAGACCCGCACGATGAAGGCGGTGATTTCGAAAGCCGAGCGCTTGGCGCGCCGTCTCAACATCCCGGTCCACCTCGTCGACGATCTGCGCGAGTTGCGCGGTCAGGGCCTGACCGAGGCGCGCGCGGTGATCGCGCTGAAGCGGGCCCATGTGGAGACCTTCCGAGCGATCCAGGAGGCCGAGGTCGCGAAGTATCGGCGGATCATTGACCGCCGGATGGTGGGGCCAGTGTCACTCGGAGACCCGTCGTTCGAACGGTCGGCCTTGGGGCAGCGACTGGCGGCACAGGCCGCGGCCGCGAGTCGGATCGGGGGCGCGTGATGGCGGACGCTTGGCCTTTCGAGCCGCTCAATCCTTTCACATTCGACGTGATCATGGCCGACCCAGCCTGGCGCTTTGAGCTCCGTTCAGAAGCCGGCGAGGCGAAGTCCGCCCAGGCTCAATATGCCTGCATGGCGACCGACGCGATCTGCGCGCTGCCGGTCAACCAGCTCGCGCGCGGCGACTGCTGGCTGTGGCTCTGGGCGACGTTCCCCATGCTGGCCGACGGGCTGCGCGTCCTGGATGCTTGGGGGTTCCGCTACGTCACGGGTGGGACCTGGATCAAGCGCGGCGCCACAGGCAAGCTCGCCTTCGGGCCTGGTTACGTGTTCCGCGGCAACGCCGAGGTCGTGCTGATCGGCCGCGTGGGCAACCCGCCAATCTGCTCACGCTCCGTCCGCAACGTGATCGAGGCCCCGCGCGGCCGGCATAGCGAGAAGCCCGATGCGGCCTACGACGCGGCGGAGAAGCTGTTCGGGCCCGGCCGGCGCGCGGACCTGTTCAGCCGCCGGACTCGGCCGGGCTGGGAGGCGTGGGGGCACGAGGCAGGGACGCTCGACGACCCGGAGGCGGTGGTCACCAAGCGCGAGCCGGCGCCACGGCTGATCCAGGCTGGCGACGCTCGGCAGGCGAGCTTGTTTGGGGTGGCGGCGTGACCCAGCCCCGCACCGCCAGCGCCGACCTCTACGCCGACCCCGCGCGCGACCCGGTCGTGTTCCGGTGCGAGCGCTGCGGCCAGGTCGCTAACTTCGCGATTAACCGGACGCCGCGGAATGCGGGGAGGTGGTTCTGCGCGGCGTGCCTGCCAGAGGAGCATCGGGTGCAACCGGCAGATGGGCAGGTGATGGGATGAGCGGCCATCTATCCGTCGAGCGACCAATTCATCGTTGGAATGACACCCGCAAGCGCGAGGTCCTCGGGGCAATCGCAGCCGGTCGCGTGACGGTCATGGCAATGATGCGGCTGCACAACATCAGCCCGCTCGAATTGGAATTGTGGCAAGCGCAGTTCGATGATGACGGGGGCTTCATCGGTCAGTGCTACGGGCGCGATGGTGATGCGAGGGTCTACGCATGACCAGCCTCACCCGCAAGCAAGCCGACCTCTTGCGCTTCATCGAGGACTTCACCGCCAGGGAGGGCATCAGCCCCTCATTCCAGGAGATGGCCAGTGGCCTCGGTTACGTCTCAAAGTGCCGGATCTTCAACATGCTCGACAGCCTGGAGCGGCGCGGGTTCGTGACGCGGACGCCGCACCTCGCCCGGTCGGTGTTGATCACCCGAAACGTGAAACCTCCTCAGCAGCCGGACGTCGCCCTCATCATTGATCGGCACGGGTACGTCACGGTCAAACTTTCGGACAAGGTCAACCCGGACTGGCTTCGGTGGCATCGGGCGGCGGTCGAACAGGCTCTGAGCGAGCGGTTCGCAGCGGTGACGTACCCGGTGCGGAGCGCTGCAGAATGAACCTCGCCCTCTTCGAAGCCCGCACTGCGGTCCGCGCCTATTACCTCTGGGAGGCAGCAGGCCGCCCGCTCTGGCAGCACGAGCACCACTGGTCCCGCGCGCAAGCCGAGCTCGCGGCCGAGCGCTTGGCCGAGATCGACGAGGCAATCCCGGCGCGAGCCCTCCCACGGGCGCCGGCACGGGCTGTAACGCCGCTGCGGAAGAAGCGGGCGCGGCTCGCGATAGCCGAAAGCCCGGCGGCGTGAGCGTGTTCCGCACGCTGCGACGCTACCGACCTCGCTCCACCGTTGCGCGCGCACCGGAGCCGGAAGCCTGCCAGTGCCTCACCTGCGTCTTCTGGCGCACGATCGAGCGGTGGTGCCGCCGCAAGGGGTCGGTGGCGGAGGGCATCGCGATTTGCGACCGCGCCAGCACCGCGCAGGCCGTCACCCTGGTGCTGGCCGACATCGTGCTGAGCGAGCCCGACCCGCACCTCCGGCGCCTCCTCGTTGGCAACATCGGCGACGTCCTGGTGGACATGATCGGCCTGCCGGCTCAGCCGCGGCCGCGAAAGACTGTGGAGATCACATCGTGCCATTGAGCAGGAAGAAGGCCGCGGCGCCCGCGGTCGAGGATCGCGACGCCGCGCTCTGGCGTGACGTTTGCGAGACCACCGTCAAAGCGCAGACCTCGCTCCGCATCGAGGATGGGCTTGCGGCCCGGCGCGCCTGGGCCGCGTGGATCAATGAGTCCGGTCTTTTCCCGGCCGTACCTGAAGGCGTCCTACCCCCCCCGCTGCCGGGGTATTCCCGATGAGCAACGTCGTCGAGTTCGATGGAAGGCGGGGCGAGCTCGCGGCCGGGCCAACGGTTCAGCGCGAACCTCCGGTCAACATCATGGCCGAGCAGGGCGTGCTGGGCGCGATCCTGTGGAACAACGAGGCCTACGGACAGGTCGCGAGCATCGTCAAGGCGGAGCACTTCTCGGAAGAGATCCACCGGCGCATCTTCGACGTCATGGGGCAACTCGCTCAAGCCGGGCGCCCGATCCTGCCGGCAGCTTTGCGCGCGTATCTGGGGAATCACGAAGTCGGTTCCGGCGTGGACACGCAGACCTACATCGCGCGCCTCGCCGCCGAAGCCGTGACCGTGATCGGAGCGCCGGACTACGCCGCGATCGTTCGCGACATGGCGACCCGCCGCAAACTGATCGTCGAAGCGGAGAAGCTCATCGAGGCGGCCCACAACGCCCGGGTGGACGTGACCCCGGACGATGTCGCGGCTGAGAGCCTCGATGGTCTCAGAACGGTCCTAGACGCCGCGCCGCGCCTGCGCACGCGCTTCGACCTCGGGACAGGAACAGCGGACTTGGTCAATCGAATGGAGCGGATCATGAAGGGTGAGGAACAATCGCCGGGGCTCAGCACGGGCTATCCGGACCTGGACACGTCGCTGAGCGGACTGCAGGCCGGCACTCTGGTGGTCGCGGCCGGGCGCGTCGGGATGGGCAAGACGGTGCTCATGACCAACCTGGCCTACAACGTGGCCCGCCATAACGAAGGCGTCGGCGTGCTGGAGTTCTCGCTTGAGATTCCTGGCGACCAGCTGCAGGCCCGCCACGTCGCCCAGGCCATCTTCGATCACCGCATGCCGGTGACGTTCGGTTCGATCCTGAACGGGAAGGTAACGGACGACGTGGCAGAGCGGGTGGTGCTCGCCCAGCGCGAGTTCCTCGGATTACCCGTCGTGGTCGAGTGCCCGACAACCATCACGGCGGCCGAGATCGCGGCCCGGATCCAGGTTGAGAAGAAGCGCATGGCGCTCAAGGGCGTCCGGCTCGGGGTGGTGCTGATCGACTACCTCGACAAGATCACGGCGCTCGACCGCTACGCCGGCCAGCGCACCTACGAGATCCAGGAGATCGTCTCGACGCTGAAGAGCGCTGCCCTAGCGAACGACGTTTGCGTGGTGCTGCTCGCCCAGCTTAACCGGGCGACCGAGTCCCGCGAGGACAAGCGGCCGTCGCTCGCCGATTTGAAGTCGTCCGGCGCGTTGGAGCAGGAGGCGCATGCGGTGATCTTCGTCTACCGCGAGGCCTACTATCTCCAGAAGTCGGCCGAGTTCCGTGACAATCAAGACGACGCGCGAGCGCGGTTCCACCAGGTCCAGCATGACGTCGAACTGATTATCGGCAAGAACCGAGGTGGCCCGGAGGGCACTGTTCACCTGTGGGGGGACGTTTCCTGCTCGGTGTTCGCGTCTCAGGCGCGGGGAATGTGACCTTGTCGGATTTGCCTGCACCGCTCCTGCCGAAGGAAGTCGACCTATCCGACTTTCAGTTCATGCCGCTGGACGCTCGGCGGCTGCGGGACAGTCGCATCGCCGCAACCGTCACCGGCGAAGAGTTCAGGTCGGCGGTACTGCTCTGGTGTGCTTCGTGGCACCAGGTGCCAGCGGCAAGCCTTCCCGACGATGACGTTGAACTCGCGCAGCTTGCCGGGTTCGGCCGCGTCGTCGCGGCTTGGCGCGAGGTGCGCGCCGGTGCACTTCACGGCTGGATCGAGTGCAGCGACGGTCGCCTGTATCATCCCGTTGTGGCCGAGAAGGCCATCGAGGGGTGGAACAGCAAACTGATCCATAGATGGAAGAAAGATTGCGACCGGATCAGGAAAGAAAACAAAAGTCGCGAAGAGGGTGGACTCCCCCCACACGAGATACCGCAACGTCCGCAAGAGATCCAAGCCGCCGGCCACGGAATTCCAACGTCGCCGTCCGCTCATTCCTCCGGAAAAAGTTTTATTTCCGCTGGAAAACTGGATGACACCGACGGAACGGACAAGCTTTCCGATGGAATTCCAACGGAAACCGCTCTTAAGGGACAGGGACAGGGACAGGGACAAAAAAAGGATATGTGTCCGAAACCGGAAGAGCCGGTTCGGACGCGCAAACCCTATCCGGAGGACTTCGAACAGTTCTGGTCGGCCTACCCGACCGACAAATTGATGTCGAAGCTGGAGGCTGGGAAGGTCTGGGGTAAGCTCACGGAAGATGACCGGGCGTCGGCGGTAGCTGCGATCCCCGGCTTCGTGGCCCACTGCCGCAAGGACCCCACCTATAGACCTGTCCACGCCAACCGATTCCTCAGTCAGCGAAGGTTTGATGGATTCGATCCAAAACCGAAATCGGTACCATCGGGGCCCGTCGTGGACGATCCCGTCCTGGAGTTCCCCGGCGGCTTCAAACGTCCCGAATCCTTCGTCCGCCAAGCCGTCGCGGACTGGCACGCCAACCCGCAATCCTGGCCACGAATGGAACTCGGGGCCTCGCCGGACTCGCCCGGCTGCCGCGTGCCTGACCGCCTGCTGAACCCCGCAACCCGCAGCCTGGAGCCCACCCATGGCTGACCGCTCCACCCCCGCCACCGGCACCTTCGCCCAAACCGAATGGGCCCTGACCCTGGCCGCGATCGCCCTAGCCATCGTGGTCACCCACATGGTCATCCACCGCGCGCTGGCCGAGGTGTCCTCGACCGTCACGCTCGATACCGACCAGTGGCGCTGCACGGCGGCGCATGACGAGACGCGCGCGGTGCAGCGGGCCACCGGCGGGGTTGGGTACGAGACGGCTTCGGTTTGCGATGCGTGGGGGCGGCGGTGAGCGGCAGGCGGCGCGCCACCCTGGCCTCCATCGACGCCCACCTCCGCGCCTGGTCCGGCGTCAGCTTCGCCCTGCTGGCCCGCGACCTCGGCATGGCGGCCGACCTGCTGCGGGCCCGCGCGCGGCAGCTCGGGCTCGAGGTGCGGGGCATCTGATGCCGGGGCTGATTGACGAGATCGTGGAGGCGACCGCGAAAGCGCTGTGGGAGGCCACCTTTCCCGAGACGTGGGACGTCGTTCCGGAGCGCTGGAAGGACGAGTTCCGACGTCAAGCCCGGGTCGCGCTGCGCGGCGCGCGCGAGGCGCTCAAGGCGCGGTCCGAGCGGGATGGTCGTGAACTGACGTATCTCGACCGGCACGTGCAGCACATGCTGCTGGAGATCCTGGCTTGATGCTGGCCCGGCCGCCCGTGGTGGAGCAGCGCAGATCGGTCCGTTCGGGCTATGCGATCAAGACGGATGACCGGGCCGAGCTGCTCGCGCTGGCCAACATGTTGCGCAACATCCCGCGCGACAGCTTGAGTTCGATCCCCGACGTGATCCACCACAGCCATCGCGTCGCGGGTCGCATCGTCGCCGTGGCGGACCGGCTGGAGATGGTCGAGCCCGTGCGTGCCACGCCGGCACGGCAACGCCTGATGCCCCGGCCGGCTGTCGGCGCACGCGCGGTCGCCGAGGGCGTGTTCGGCAAGACCAAACCGGGCCGCCGCGAAACCCGCCGCACCATCACGAGCCGTAAAGGCGGCCGCATCGACGTGTACGAGCGTGCGTCGCGCCAGATGGAACTCGGGTTGTGAACCGGTTCTTCCCTGTCTGATCTTGACTAAATCGCCGACCGAAGTAATTCCGGTGTGGTTCCAGGAGAAATCATCGTGAGTGAAATTGATCAAGCCGACATGCTATCATGGACCGCTGAGGTTGTGGCGGGCTTCGTCAGTAACAATTCTGTTCGCTCAAGCGAGCTACCGGAGCTGATCTCGTCCGTGCATACGGCGCTGCTCGGCCTGGGAGCGTCGAAGCCGGAGGCCATCGAAGAGACGAAGCCGACCCCCGCCATTTCGATCAAGAAGTCGATCTCCGACGACTTCATCATCTGCCTGGAAGACGGTAAGAAGTTCAAATCGCTGAAGCGGCACCTCGCATCCGCCTACAGCATGAGTCCCGACGAATACCGGGCGAAATGGTCGCTGCCTCGGGATTATCCGATGGTCGCCCCATCCTACGCGTCCGCCCGGTCCAGCATGGCGAAGCAGATGGGCCTCGGACGGAAGCCGGACCCGATCGCCGCCGCGCCGCAGCCCGTGCCCGACGTGGTCGAGCCGCCCGTCGTCAAAGCGAAGCCGAAGCGCAAGCCTGCGCTGAAGAAGGCGGCCTAGCCGCGCCGCCACGGCTCATAGCGGGTTCATGCCGGATCCGGTATGACCCTGCTCCGCATGGTCGCGCGCTGCACGGACCCCCTCACGAACTGGTTCAACCGGAGCGCGATCTCGCAAGGCCAGTTCGACGCCGGTCGTCGCTTCCGCCAAGTCTTTGACGCCGCGAGCTTGGGCGGCCACGCGATGATCGACCTGCATCTCCTTCCCGGCGCGGGGCTGACGCGGGTCCCGCTCCCTGATGCGCAAGTTCAGGCGCGCGACGAGCTCAAGGTGATCCGCTCGCGGCTGGGCGGTTTCGATTACGCCCTGCTTTGCCGGGTCGTCGGGCAGGGCCAGGAGATCGACAACCGCAAGGAGGAGGACCGGCGCTACCTCAATCGCCGGGTCCGCGACGCGCTGAAGCTTCTCGGGGCGCGGGTCGCGGTCGAGCTGGTCTGACGCTCGCCTTGCCGATAGACGAAAAGCCTTCGTTGAGCGTTGGGCTGATCGGCACGACACCAGATAAGGACGCGGGACAGCATGGCGGAGATTCGACACATCACGACCGAGCAGAGGCCGAGCCGGGGTGGTGACTTTGTGCTGATCGAGCAGGCCGGCAGCGGCAAGTTCGTCGCGAGCAGCGTGTTCTCGCATCGCGCCTCGGACATCTTCTACGCCCCGGATCCGGTCGAGGAAGTGCAGACCGCAATCGCCGCGGCCAACACCTGGGCCGACCTCAACGGCGTGCCGGTCGTTTTCGTTGTGGAGGGCGGTCCCACGAGCCAGGACAACAACGGTGTGCCATAGGCAGTTGATCGGGCAGCCGTTGACGTGGTTGACAGCGTCCCGCTCACCTGCCTAAAAACCGTTCAATCGCATATCGCGACCTGATGAACCCCGCAGCCGACCGGCTCGCGGGGTTTCGTCGTTTCAGGGGTTGAGGATGCCAAAGTCGAACGCCGACACGATCGAGCCCGTCAACAACTACTTCGGCGGCGGCAGTCGTCGCGCCTCGCAACTCGCGCAATCGGTGCCGGCGCGCGGGGCCGCGAAGTCGATTTCGGCCGCCAGGCCCAAGAGGAGCGCGAAGGTCATTCCGATGGGACCCACGGCGGAACGGATCGCAAAGGGCGACCTGTCGCCACGCACCGCGGGCGGGTTTCACCGCGCGGTACCGCCGGTCGAACGGCTGCGGGACGAGGGAAGGCTGCACAAGTCCGACCCCTTCCTGAACCAGGCGTATTTCGAGGCGGCCGAGAAGCTCCATCGGCATTTCATGGGGAGCCTAGCCGGCCTGAAGGCGGCCGACGTGAGCGACGCGGTCCTGACCGGCGTACCGGACGCCAACGGATTGGTGGGCGAGGAGGGGTGGGTCCACCACTTCGACACCTTCCGCCTCGCATGCAAACTCATGGGCTGGCCGCATGGCGCTCCCGACCGCGGGGCCGGACGTATCGTGGTAGCCGTGGTCTGCTACGAGAACACCGTCGAGCAGGCGGCGATGATGTTCATGGGAGCGGGCCGGACCGAGGTGCTCAAGGCGGTCGGGATGGACCGGGTCCGCGAAGGACTCTTCGCCCTGGCGACCCATTGGAAGCTCTGTTGACAGTGGGAACCCGGTTCGTGTACTGATCGGGCATTGACACGTATCGCGCCCGGAGCCCATGGCTCTTTGGGCGCGAAGTTGTATCTGGGGCTCTGCATGCGCGAGCGGATCATTCGATGATCTCCGCGGCGGAGCTCGACCAGGCGCTCAAGCGTCTTGAAGATCAGTCCGACCGGCTCCGCCCCGTCTGCCGCCGAAATCCCGACGCGTGGATCGAGGACAAGCAGGAGCTGACCCGGGCCATCCGCGAGCTGCGCACCGTTGTGAAGGCCCCGGTCGCCCGCGTGCTGCCCGACCTCGCCGCGATCCGCCCCGGCGTCCGCACGATCGGGCGGCGTGAGGTCGTGGTGGAGAGGCGGCGGGCATGATCAGGAGTCCAGCATGACGCAGAAGGATGCGCTCACGGTCGCGGGCGTCGCTGGCGTCGCCCTCGCCTGCATCGGCTCGCTCGCCTGGGGTCTCCTCCTCCCCACCATCGGCCTGCTCTGGGTCGTCGGTTGGCTGCACTGAGTTTCGCCCGCGAGGGCACCATGTTTGGTGAGGAGAACCGCCTTCCACCCTGGGCCTTGTCGTAAGCCCGCCGTTCCGGACAGGCTTCGAGCCCCGGTGCGCCGAGCCGAACTTTACAGGGTGCGCCGGAACAGCCCGGCCACGGCGAACCTGCCGACCTCACCAATTCACTTCGCGAGCCCCGCCATGACCGACCTCGACCGGTTCGCGCTCGCGTGGGCCGCGCTGCTCGTCGTG